>RFGT01000110.1 GCA_003696975.1 Nitrospirota bacterium
CCGGTTCATGAATGGCATTCACTGCTGAGGAGGCACAATGCTTCAGGTCAGAATTCACGGCCGAGGAGGACAAGGCGTGGTCACGGCCGCAGAGCTGTTGTCCATTGCCGTCTTTCTGGATGGCAAATACGCACTCGCGTTTCCCAGTTTCGGCTCAGAGCGCACGGGGGCTCCGGTCGCGGCATTTTGCCGAATTGCTGATCGGCCTATTCGCACGCGAGAGCCCGTGATCCATCCGGACGTCGTCATTGTTCAGGATTCCACATTGCTCTATCATGTGGATGTGTTTGGCGGTTTACACCCTGAGGGGTACCTTATCATCAATTCATCGCGAACAGCTCCAGAGCTAGGGATCGAAGAACGATGTGCGAGTCTGCCCGATGGACATTGGTGCATCTTCCCGGCCACAGAGATCGCGCTCAAGCATCTTCACCGTCCCGTGCCCAACAGTGCTCTCTTGGCAGGATTTGCGGCACTGACCCAAAGTGTCTCGCTTTCTTCCATCCTTCGAGCGATTCAGGAAAGATTTCCCGGGGCACTTGGGACACAGAACATGGAAGTCGCCAAGGAGGCGTTTGGAGTGGTCAGAGAGCGTTTGGGAAGAACAGATTCCACAGCAGCGGGGGAGCCACTCGCCGCTCCCGCGTGAGCCTATCTTCAAGGAGGGCTGCAGGAGCAACCGTTTGAAACGAAGGAGGAATCGTGAGATATCAACGGGAAGGTTCACAAGCGATCGCGCAGGCCGTGGCTCTCTGCCGTCCCGAGGTCATGGCCTGCTATCCCATTTCCCCTCAAACGCATATCGTGGAAGCACTCTCCCGAATGGTGAAAGCCGGAGAAATCGGGTCTTGTCAATTTTTGAACGTGGAATCAGAATTTGCCGCTCTGAGTGTCCTCATCGGGGCATCGGCGATGGGCGCACGGGCCTATACAGCGACCACGAGTCAAGGGCTGCTGTTCATGGCAGAAGCCGTTTACAATGCCGCAGGGCTTGGGTTGCCCATTGTCATGACTATTGCCAATCGCGCGCTCAGTGCTCCCATCAATATTTGGAACGACCATTCGGATAGCATGGCCCTTCGAGATGCGGGATGGATTCAGTTGTTTGCCGAAGACGGCCAGGAGGCGGCCGATCTTCATATCCAAGCCTTCAGACTGGCGGAAGAGTTGAGCTGCCCGGTGATGGTTTGTGTGGATGGCTATATTCTGACTCATGCCTATGAACCGGTGGATCTACCGAGCCAAACTGAGGTGGATGCCTATCTCCCCCCTTACGAGCCGGTCTTTGTTCTTGACCCTGCTGATCCGATTTCCATTGGCGCAATGGTGGGACCCGAGGCCTATCCGGAAGTCCGATACCTTGCGCATCACAAGCATCTGCGGGCCCTGGACATGATTCCCCGACTGCAACAGGAGTTCGCGACCTCCATCGGGCGGACTTCTGGCGGCTTGCTCCACTCTTATCGCACAGAGGAGGCTCATACAATCGTTGTCGCGCTGGGTTCAGTTAATGGCACAATTAAAGAGGCAGTTGACGAGCTTCGTGCCGAGGGAATGGCTGTTGGGGCGGTCAAGCTCTGCGCCTATCGACCCTTTCCCAGCCAGGCGCTTCGTCATGCCGTTGAGCAGGCCGAACGAGTCATTGTGGTGGAAAAGGATCTTTCTGTGGGGAAAGGAGGAATCGTGTCCAGCGAGGTCAAGATGGCTCTCCACGGTCTTCCTACGGTGGTCGACACTGTGATCGCCGGTTTGGGTGGCCGGGCCATTACTCAGGCCTCACTCGTGCGCATGATCAAGGCGGCCTGCGAGGAAGGCTTGGAGGAGCCGCATTTTTTGGATCTCAATTGGGAGGTCGTCAATAATGAGCTTGCACGACAACAGGAGACTCGCCGATCCGGATCAACCCCGGAAAATGTGCTCAGGGAGGTCGGTCCTTTTGGCGTCCGAGTCCAATGATCGTGAGATACCGCGATGGGAATGGGTGAAGACGAGAGAGTCAGTCACAGCCTGAGGCGGAGGACATGATGGTCACGCAGCGCATTAAATTTTATCAGACTGGCACCTTTACCGTGGGAAATCGGCTGTTGGACGAGGCATCCCGGACTGTCCAGTCTCGGATGGACCGGACGAATTCGCTGGATTCCGGACATCGGGCTTGCCAGGGGTGTGGCGAGGCCCTTGGTGCTCGCTATGCCCTCGACGCCGCCATGCGCGCGGCGCAGAACCAGCTCGTCGCCGTCAACGCCACAGGATGTCTGGAGGTCTTCTCCAGTCCCTACCCGGAAAGCGCCTGGCGTATTCCCTGGCTCCATTCCTTGTTCGGGAACGCGCCGGCGGTCGCGAGTGGCGTGGCCGCAGCACTCCGAGCCAAGGGTCGCACGGACATCCGCGTCATTGCCCAAGGAGGTGACGGCGCAACCGTGGATATCGGATTCGGATGCCTTTCCGGCATGTTTGAGCGCAACGACGACGTACTGTATATCTGTTATGACAATGAAGCCTATATGAACACCGGCGTGCAGCGGTCAGGATCCACGCCGCCTCATGCCTGGACCAATACCACCCAGGCGGTCGGGCCGTCCCCGGGTAATCCACCCGGGGTAGGGAAAAACCTTCCACGTTTAGCCATGGCTCATGGCATTCCCTATGTGGCCACGGCCTCCGTGGCCGATCTGCATGATCTGGAGGCGAAAGTGATGAAAGCTACGCCTCTACGCGGTGCGCGATATATCCACATCCATGTCCCGTGCCCGCTTGGATGGAAGGCGGATCCTGCGCATACGATCAAGGTTGCACGCCTGGCCGTTGAGAGCGGATTATTTCCGCTTTTCGAGGCCGAATACGGGCAGGTTACCAGTCGCACGCCCATTCGCAAGCAAGTCCCCGTCGAGCGATACCTGGAACTCCAGGGACGGTTTGCCCATTTGTTTGGCGATCCACCGAATCGAGAAGCCATTGCCAGCATCCAGGCTATTGCCGATGCCAATATCCAGTTCTTTGGATTATGTGAATCCCAGAAGGTCTCCTCATGAATCGGAAACCGTTTGCCATCACATTGGATCCCGATTCCAGCTTGGCCAATCATACCGGCAGTTGGCGCACCATGCGGCCGGAGTATCACGACCATCTGCCGCCCTGTAATCATGCTTGTCCAGCCGGAGAAAATATCCAGCGGTGGCTGTACGAGGCCGAAGAAGGCAAGTACGAAGCCGCCTGGCGCCAGATTATGGAGGATAATCCCTTGCCGGCGGTCCATGGTCGGGTCTGTTACCATCCCTGCGAATCGGCCTGCAATCGGGGACAATTGGATGAAGCCGTCAATATCCACGCGGTGGAACGATTTCTCGGTGATGAAGCCATCCGCCAGGGATGGACAGTGGCACCTGGTGCGCCAACCGGCAAGCGGGTATTGGTTGTGGGAGCCGGTCCCAGTGGATTGTCTGCGGCCTATCATCTTGCTCGATTTGGCCACCAGGTCACCATCTATGAGGCAGGCCCTCAACCTGGTGGGATGTTGCGGTTTGGCATTCCCCAATACCGATTGCCGCGGAAGATCCTGGATGCGGAAATTGCACGGATTTTGTCGATGGGCGTTCATCTGGTTCTCAACCGCAAGGTTGAGGATCTGGAGCACGACATCCAAGCAGGCCGGTTCGACGCCACGTTTCTCGCCATTGGGGCACATTTAAGCAAGCGCATAGAGATTCCAGGCCGAGATGCTGGAAGAATCCTCGATGCCCTCTCTTTTTTGAAAAGCGTGTCCAGTGGCGAGCCTCCTAAATTGGGAAGGCGGGTCGCCATCTACGGCGGAGGGAACACGGCGTTGGATGCCGCGCGAACGGCTCAGCGTCTTGGAGCTGAGGAAGCCATTCTCATCTACCGCCGGGATCGGGCCCATATGCCCGCCCATGAATCGGAAGTGGAAGAAGCCCTAGAGGAGGGCATCCTCACCCGGTGGCTTCGAACCATTAAACACATTGAGGATTCGACATTGACTGTGGAAGAGATGGTGCTCGATGACCAAGGCAAGCCTCAACCGACTGGCCGCTTTGAAACCCTGGAAGCTGACACGGTGATTCTGGCCCTTGGGCAAGAAGTCGACACCTCATTCCTGCGAAAAGTTCCTGGCCTGGAGATTTCAGCCGACGGCGTGATTCAGGTCGATGAGACGTTGATGACCGGCCGTCCCGGCGTGTTTGCCGGCGGTGATATGGTGCCGGCGGAACGCACGGTTACCGTCGCCACGGGGCATGGGAAAAAAGCTGCTCGCCATATCGACGCCTATCTTCGGGGCACACGTTATGTCAAACCCCCATCTAACCCCTTAGCGACATTCGATCGATTGAACACTTGGTACTACACAGATGCGGATCAAAGCAAACAGCCGTTGTTGGCGTTAGCGAGGCGTCGAGAGAGCTTTGATGAAGTGGTCGGTGGGCTCACTGAGGAGACGGCCTTGCTAGAAGCCCGGCGGTGTCTCTCCTGCGGCACGTGCTTCGAATGCGACAACTGCTATGGCATGTGTCCTGATAATGCCATCATCAAACGAGGGCCGGGGCAGGGGTATATCATTGATTACGACTACTGCAAAGGCTGTGGACTCTGTGCCGAGGAATGTCCCTGCGGAGCGATTGATATGGTCAATGAACGGCGGTAAGAGACGGGGTCATTGCTGAGGAGGCGGTCATGAAGATTCTACTAGCGGTGGATGGGTCAGATCAGTCGTACGAAGCTGTACGGTCGCTGTGTGTGCTCGCTCCCGCCGAAGAACTGGTCATCCTGCATGTCATGCATCTTCCTCATCTGTCCTATCCGATATTTGGATCTGGACTCGATAAAGATCTAGCGCTCACCGTTGAGCAAGCCATGAAGGAGGAGGGAGAACAACTGCTAGATCGAATGGTGTCCTTGTTGCCACCTCACCATGGATCGCCTGTCAAACGGTTGGAATCCGGGTCCCCCGCGGAAGTGATTTTGAGCACGGCGGACTCTATGGGCGCCGACCTGATCGTCCTTGGTGCCCGCGGGCTAAGTGCGCTGCAGGAACATGTCTTTGGAAGCGTATCCCATCGGGTTATGACTCATGCTCCCTGCGCGGTCTTAGTTGTGAAATCCCCGCTACGTCAACTGCAAGAGCTGCTCGTACCCATTGGAAACCCGGAAGACGGGCAAGCCATTGGTGATCTCCTGCTGAAGCAGCCTTTTCGAGAGCCTCCCGCCATCACCGTACTCCATGTCCTTCCTTTCGCGACACCCGTGTGGCCGGTCGGGGCGCTCATTCCAGAAGCTTTTCGCAAAGAAATGTTGAGCTACGCCGAGGAAATGACCGGCGCGGTCTCTTCGCGCTTAACCGCCGCAGGCTATCAGGCCAAAGGTCGTGCCGTGATGGGACCCCCGGCTGAATCCATCGCCCAGGAAGCCGCCACCCTCCACGTTGACCTAGTCATGATGCGCTCGCACAGCCGCTCCGGCATCAGCCGCTTTCTCTTGGGCAGTGTCTCCCATTCGGTCATGCATCAGATCGCCTGTTCTTTCTTGTTGGTGAAAGGTCGTTAATCCGACCATTTTCAAGGCGCTGAACCCTACGCGAGAATTTCTCCCCCAATCTAGACTGAGAAAGTGCAAGAAGCCACTCAGGCTCAAGGCCTTGGGGATAAGAGAGGGGAACCAGGGAGTCTGCCATCGAACTGACCTCCTACCCCTCATCTACCTCAAGCTGCTAGACGACGAGAAAGCCGTTTGCGGACCAACATGGGGCTCGCCATGCAAGGGAAGATTCGATTATGATACCGTCTCATGAGAGAAATCCTGCCCGGCATTTTTCATTGGCGAGTTATGCACCCCGAAATTCAGATCGAGGTGGATAGCTATTACGTCTCTGCCTTACAGCCGGCTTTCCTGATCGATCCCCTCATGCCGCCGGAAGGAGTGGAATGGTTTCGACAGCAGATCCCACCGCAGTCTATTTATCTCACCAATCGGCTTCATGATCGTGATAGCCGGAAATTCGTTGAAGCGTTGGGGGCCAGTGTGTGGTGTCATGAGGCTGGCTTGCACGAATTTACCGAAAGCACCCTGGCGGTGAGAGGGTTTCGGTTCGGAGATGACTTGCCTGGTGGAGTGAAAGCCTTGGAGGTGAATGTCCTCTGCCCAGAAGAGACCGCTTTGCTGCTTCCCACTGCCGGTGGGGTGCTGTCCATTGGCGATGCCCTCATTCATGAAGACGGTGAACTCGGCTTCGTTCCCGACACGCTGATTGGCGATGATCCACCGGCGATTAAACAAAGATTGAAGACTACCTTGCTCCACATTTGCACCACGCAAACATTCGATCATCTCTTCTTCGCGCATGGAGAGCCAATAATCGGCGGAGCAAAAGAAGCTCTCATGCGTTTCTGTCAAGGCTGAGAATTATTACCGCTAGCCGTTGGTGTAAGGACACGTGAGCCTCTCCCCGAGTCCTCTTCAAACCAGGCCGGTTCCGTTACACTTCCACATCAACTCACACGATGCGAGGAAATCCCCTACGGAAACCAAGCATATGTTTCGACAGCCTCAGTATATACCTCCTAGTGAGCAGCTCAGCTTCAAGAGGCTCTCAAACGTCTTTTGTGGGCACGACCAGAGGTCTCATCGCCTGCTCTATGGATCCTTTGTAGAAGGCGGCCCATTTCGTGATGTGGACCTCGCCGTTTACCTTGATCCAGAAGTGGTCTCCAGCCAGAGGTTTCGTGACTATGAAGAAGTTTTCATGCAATTCTCTCAATTTCTCTTTTTTTCCTTGAACCCAGGATTTGGCGCAATTAGAATGCAGTACTTTTTCATGTGTTAGGCTTGCCGTACCAGTTATTTCCAGTGCTCATGTAAAACGACCTGTCGCATGTCAGACTTACCTTCAAGACAAGAAGGGACATCCCTCCAGCCGGAGAACCCATTTCAGATCAGCGAAGCTGCGATTCGTTCTCAGATTGCCTTTTTCCACCTGACTCCTCGAGATAACAAGAATCTCCACAAGATTCAGAGTTGCCTTCAGGAACACGTGACAGACATTGTGGAAGCGTTCTATCGCCATCTCACTCAGGTCCCCGAACTGGCGCAGTTCCTTTCCGACTCTGAGATCATCGCCCGGTTAAAGCAAACGCAAACCCGATATTTGCTCACACTTGGTCAACACTATGAACAGAGTGACTATTGGGAAGATCGGATACGAATCGGCTTGGCCCACGAGCGCATTGGTCTGCATCCCAAATGGTATCTCGGGGCTTATGGTATTTTGTTCGAATTGGTGGCCGAGCGTCTGGTGTCTCAATATCGAGATCCTGATGCCCTTGCAAGCATGTTGGTCACGCTCCAAAAATTCTTTACCTTGGATATCGCGCTGGGCATGGAAAGCTACCATGCCCTTGCGACCCAGCGCCTCGAACAGTTGCTGGCCCAGGTCGAAGAGGCTCAACATCGCCTACAGGAAGCCTCGCGTCTTGATACGCTCACGCAGGTCCTGAACCGAAAATTTTTAATGGAGGCCCTGGAGATGGAATTTCATCGAAGTCAGCGATTTGGGCATCCCTTGACCCTGTTGTTTATCGACATTGACCACTTCAAGCGGCTGAATGACGAACATGGCCATACCGCCGGCGACCAGGCACTGCAACAGGTTAGCGACCTTATCCAGAAATCCGTACGACCTGCCGACATTGTGGGACGGTACGGCGGTGAAGAGTTTGTTGTTGGCCTTGTGGAATGTCATGCTGAGATGGGACCTCTGATTGCCGAACGGATCCGGCTCAAAATCGCGCTAACTCCGCTCACCATCGATACACAGACACTTGCCTTGACGGTGAGCATTGGCTGCGCTTCCATGACCAGCGATACCCCCAACCTAGACGAGTTATTGAAAAAGTCTGACCGCGCCCTATATCTCGCCAAGGCTACAGGTCGGAATCAGGTTGCTGCGCTTGTGTAGCGTTCAACATGAAGGGCACCCACCAACGAATCCTTCGCATCCGTTGGTAATATGCACGCTTGCATCGGCCAATCAGGGCACACGCGTCTCTTCCAACGCGGTGTGGGCGCTTTCGACGGCAAATGAAGGACCGTTTAACAGATGCGGGGAAGCTGCTCTCCTGACAACATATCTAGAATCCGTTCCGTGCCGACAAGTGTGCGGAGCAGAACGGCGGGGTCGTGGGAATCTTCATCTCGGAGACGCACGTGGCCAATCTCCGTTGCGTGCCGAGAAACTTCATGCTGCTGAAGTACCGCGACTGCGTGGTCCACTTCCGATGCGGGCAGCAGGAGCACGAATCGCCCTTCGTTGGCTACATACAAAGGATCAAGCCCCAGCAATTCGCAAGCTCCACGAATCGGTTCCATCACGGGAATCCGAGGCTCGTCGATGCAAAATTGCAGCCGGGTGCCATTAGCCAATTCATGGAGTGCACTCGCCAATCCCCCGCGGGTGAGATCTCTGAGGCAATGGAGGCCAACCCCTTGTTTGACTAAATCCTGGACCACCTTGTGAAGAGGAGCAGAGTCACTCCTCAGATCACCGGCAAAGGTCAACCCCTCTCGCTGACTCAGCACGGCCATGCCATGATTCCCGAGATCACCACTCACCACAATCCGATCACCTGATGCAATGCGATGAGGCCCGAGATCCAGCCCTGAAGGAATGGATCCCAGCCCTGATGTAGCAATAAACAACTCATCGCCCTTTCCCCGATCGACCACCTTGGTATCCCCACAGACAATATGGACTCCGGCTTTAGCCGCGGCTTCTGCCATGGAGGTCACCACGCGGTGCAAGGTGCGGAACGACAACCCTTCCTCGATAATAAAACTGGCACTTAGAAATCTCGGGACCGCACCACACATGGCAAGGTCGTTGATTGTGCCATACACGGCGAGGCTTCCAATATCCCCTCCCGGGAAGAAGAGCGGGTGGACCACATAGGCGTCTGTGGTAAACGCGAGCCGCCCTTCGTACGAGGGCAACACTGCACCATCGTGCAAAGGATCGAGAAAGGCGTTGGAAAATGCCGGTCGGAACATATGTTGGATGAGACGTTGGGTCAAGCGCCCCCCACTGCCGTGGGCCAAACGAATAGTCTCGTCTGGTGAAATCGGGAGTGGACATTGAGAGAATCCCTGGTTCATTGGTGCAGCGTTCCAGGGTTATGCCGATCGGTACCGATAGTATGCCGCACAAGCCCCTTCCGCGGAGACCATAGGGGCTCCGAGTGGATGCTCTGGGGTGCACCGTGTGCCAAACGCTGGACAGTCCGATGGCTTGAGCCGACCTTGCAAGACGAGTCCGCTCTGGCAGTCCTGCTCCATAGATGTTGAGACTGCTGATTTTTCGGACAGACCGGCTAGTCGATCGGCAAAACGAACCAGTGCGTCGTAATCTCGATAGGTGGGACGGAGCGCTAGACCACTGGCAGGCAGTTCACCAAATCCCCGCCACGTTCGTGTTGTCGGCTCGAACACTTCCTCAACAAGGGCCCTGGCATTCATATTCCCCATGCGTCGGACAGAGCGAGCATATTGGTTCAGAACATCATACCGGCCTTCTTCCAACTGCTGGATGGTCAGCAGCAATCCTTCAACGAGATCCACGGGTTCAAACCCAGTCACCACAATAGGAACCCGATAGCGCCTTGCCAGCGCTTCATACATCTCGTATCCCATAATTGTACAGACGTGACCCGCGGCGAGGAACCCTTGTACCTGATTTTCAGGTGACGAGAGAATCGCCTCTAGAGCCGGTGGCACCAGCACATGCGCGACGATCAGGCTGTAGTTTGTGAGGCCCAGCCGTGCTGCCTCCTTAACTGCAAGGGCATGTGCAGGAGCCGTCGTTTCGAACCCCACAGCGAACCCGACGACTTGTTTATGGGGATGGGCTTTGGCTAATTGCAGGGCGTCAAGTGGCGAATAGATAATGTGTACGTTCCCTCCTTTCGCCTTACAGCCCAAGAGATCGCCTCTTGTCCCAGGGACCCGCAGCATATCTCCAAAGGAACAGAGCAGCACCTCAGGAGAGGCTGCGAGCTCGATGGCGGCGTCGATCAATTCCATTGGCGTCACACAGACAGGGCATCCTGGGCCATGGATCACGCGAATCTGTGGGGGTAACAGTTGATCGAGACGGTATCGGACAATGGTGTGAGTCTGTCCCCCACACACTTCCATGAGCGTCCATGGACGCGTGGTGATCGCCCGTAGCTGATCAAGACAAGCTCTGACCAGATGGGCATCGCGAAACTCGTCAAGATATTTCATCACGGCTACGGCGATTATCGCGATCTCCTAAGGTGCGAACCATCTGCAGGGTTTCTTGGGCTGCTCGTTCATCGAGGCGGCTGATGGCAAACCCCACGTGCACGAGGACATAATCACCCACCTGTGCCTCAGGAATGAGGGCTAAGCACACCTCTTTCTTGACTCCGCCAAAAGCCACGGTCCCCATTTTGGGTTCTGTGTCATGAATAGCCTGAATTTGACCGGGAATTGCCAGACACATGGACTCCTCTCACTCACCCCCCATCTCTCCTCTCACTCGCTCATCTTTTCACAATTCTCACAGAACTTGCAAAGGGCCTGGGTTTAAGGCAAACATTGGTCCTCTCGTGTCTCAACAACACCCAAGGTTTTCAGGAACATGAGGGGTTAAACCAATTAGGAACAGAAGGGGAACAGTACAAGACACAGAGAGGCGGAGAAGCTGGCCTTGTTTTCGAGTGAGGATTCACTGCCACCTCACGACGTACGGAATCTACACAAAGGGCAGCTCTCCGGCTCTCTCCTTGTTGCGGGAACACGCTTAGTAAGTAAAAAAATCTCGTCTCCCCCTGCTCGGCGCGTATGTCCTGGGCTCTCCAGGATTGCCGGCTGATCGAAGAGTTTGAGATTCTGTGACAACCCTACGCCGTGGTTTATTCGCGAAACAGCCGAGCCAGTTTTTGGATAAGAAGATGGTGGCGTACAGGTTTGGTCAAATAATCACATGCGCCACTTTCTAGAGCCTCCAACAACGACTCAGTCTGTTCCGCGCCTACCATCACAAGCACCGGTAAATCTGCATAGCGTTGGCGCAACTGCGTGAGCATGACCAGCCCATTCATACCAGGTGCATCCAATGCCAGCAGGATGGCATCGATTTGAGCTTTCCGAAGCACTTTCATGCCCTCTTCGCCGGTTGGAACCATAGTGGCTGTCATCCCCAATTCTTCCAACCAGCGACTTAACTGTGCTGCCATGGATGGATCTGGCTCAACAATCAAGAGATGTTCACCGGTGCTTTGAACCTGGCCACGGTCACACTGGATTTTCCGGTGGACCCCTTCCATCATCACCGTAGTCATCGATACTCCCATACCTTGTTTTTTCGATTAAGCCTGGTGGACCGCTTAGGGCGGAGGAAGAGAAGAGCGGGATCGTCTTCGCTTCTCCTGCCCCAAGTTCACTGGCTGCATACGATTCCGCAAGATGACCGCATCCATGAGTTCACCGCATTGGACGCATCGTTTCGCAGGGAATCGGAAACTGCCCGCATCGTTCGACAAACTCAACACCCACTCGTCGACGAGAAACCCTCCGCAGCGGTGGCATGTCCCACCCCTGCTTGGAAGAACCATGCAAGCGGGAGAAGCTTCTTTTATCCTATCCATGAGTACTCCTTCTCTGGCAAGTCATTCATGCAAAGTATGTTCAGGGATTTACACTACCAGGAAAGTGTGAGAATTCGATTAGAAGAAGATTAGAATATTCTTAGAGATAGAATGAACAAGAGGCTCGAATGGCTCTTTCGGCAAAATACGAGGTCCAACCATGGCTTTAACCGGGAAAGCCTTTCCTCTGGAAATCATGGGAAGAAACTAGTGTATAATAATAAAGAAAACATAGGTGGCAGTGAGTGTAAGATGAGAAGTAGACAATTGCCCAGATGTGGGATACTCAGCCTTGTCTTCTTGACAGTATTCATAGGCTGGGGAGATGTCGGTAAGGTTTTAGCAAGTCCCATTGGACCAATCTCCAGGTTCACCCAGGTAGCCGTGCCGATCCTCGGAGTGACCCTCACGAAGGATCGACGGGCGGTGGGAATTGTGACGACCGTCTTGATCCACTTTTGGGAACGGGATGATCATAACGGTCTCCAAATCGAATTCGATGAAAAACCTGGGCGGTTTTCTCCTCTTGCTCAGCAATCTGTCAAGCAAGCCATTACTCGCGCCTCTCAAGCCGCTCATCTGCAAACTGATTCCTGGAGTGTGGAACTCACCTTCCCTTACGATGGATTGACCGTATATGGCAAAAGCCTGTCAGCCATGGTGGGATTAAGTGTGATTGCTTTGGCGAAAGGAGACCCTATTCTCCAAGGACGCGCCATTACCGGCACCATTACGAAAGAAGGGCATATTGGCAAGGTTGGAGGCGTTCCACTTAAGATCTACGCAGCCTATGCGAATCACTTCCAGCGAGTCCTTGTCCCAGAAGAGCAGGACCTTGCTGATGGAGAGTGGCGTACCCCCTTTTTGATGCAGGTTTCGCCGGTTGGAACAATCGACAAAGCTTATTATGGTTTGACAGGGCATAGACTGTATACTCATTAGGCAGGAGTTCCGTTTTCGCATTTGCTTTCCTTTCTCCTTCCGTGCGAAAAGCCGAGAGTAAAAGCACCCTAATTTCTCTCTTTTTGAGTCTGATTTATACTTCACATGTCCGTTGTGTTCCCAGAATGGGCTAGCCTTTTCCAGTGTCTTTGCCTACACTGTGAAGAAGGTGAAAAGGAGGTTTTGGAGCATGGCCCTTGGTCGATGGCTTCGGTCATGGCTTGCTGCCGTTATGGGTGTTCAGCTCTTGTTCCCTGGTCCCGGGCAAGGAAGCGAAAGCCCACCCTCACCCAATCCTTACGAACGTCAGGCTGAACGTGACCGGATGGTTCAGAATCAACTCTTGTCCCGCGGCATTCAGCATCATGCCGTACTCGATGCCATGCGGCAGATTCCCCGCCACTGGTTTGTGCCCGACTCTGAAAAAGATGCTGCTTACGAAGATCGTCCCCTTCCCATTGGCTTTGGCCAGACCATTTCCCAGCCATATATCGTGGCATTCATGACCGAGGCCCTTCAACTTCAAGGGACAGAAAAAGTCCTCGAAATAGGCACAGGTTCTGGTTACCAGACGGCCATCTTAGCGCGTCTCGTCCGGCAGGTTTTCACCATCGAAATTGTGGAATCCCTAGCCAAACAGGCTGAAGCGACCCTCAAGGCATTAGGGATTGACAACGTTACGATACGAATCGGTGACGGGTATCAAGGGTGGCCAGAGGAGGCTCCCTTTGATGCAATTCTTGTCACGGCAGCCCCGGATCACATCCCACAGCCTCTCCTGGACCAACTCGCCGCTGGAGGTCGGTTGATTCTTCCAGTAGGGAAATTCTTACAAGATCTCATTTTGGTCCAAAAGACTGACCAGGGCTTCGAGCAAAAAGTCCTGCTTCCCGTGGCCTTTGTCCCCCTTACCGGTGAAGCCCAAAAACAGCGCGCACAATAACGGCCAGAGTTCCTGATACGGTGGTTAATCGAGGAAAGGAGCTGATATGATGACACATGGCACACCCTCTTCCTTTCTTGCGCAATTCATTGTCTTCGCGGGCATGTGCATCGGTTTAAGCAGCACTCCCCATCTTGCAGCAGCTCAAGACCTCCCGCGGGTTCCCGTCCTTCCTCTCCACCTGGCCCAGGAGGCTGCTCGCGCGGCCTTGCACAAATGCCAACAGGACGGCTACGCTGTGAGCGTGGCCATTGTGGATCAGGGCGGGAACCTTCAGGTCTTACTCCGCGGTGATGGAGCTGGACCACATACAACCGACAGCAGCACGCGCAAGGCCTATACGGCAATGAGCCTTCGCCGCGCAACCATGCATTTGGCCGACCTCATCGCTCAACATCCCGCCCTTCAAGCCTTGCGGGAGATGAACGAGCGCATTTTGATCTTAGGAGGCGGCTTGCCCATTCGACTGGAAGGAAACGTCGTAGGTGGTATTGGTGTCGGCGGAGCACCAGGAGCCCATTTGGACGAAGCCTGTGCCCGGGCAGGATTGGCAAAAATTGGAGCAACCGAGTAAAAACTGGTGCCAACGCTGGTTAATGTTGGAGTCCACACACCGCAAATGGGAGGTGGGTTATGGGTCCAACCAAAGCGCTTTTCAAAGATGGAGCCCTTTATGATGCCAAGACTGGGGCCTTACTCAAAACAGGACTTACGACTCATGAAGAGATTCAGGACTATGCCGCTCACCACTATATCGTCTTACCTATGGTCGATCATGCCTGTCGCCCCTGGATACTTGATGGGCAGTTGATCTACTGCCTTCGAGGCAGCCGGTATGAAACTCTCGATGATAAGGTGGTACCTCTTGTCCAATGTCCTGACTGTGGAGGGATGGGCATCCGTGAGGAGGAGCCGACGGTGGAATCTGACTGTATTCGCTGCACCCAGTGTGGCCATGAATTCGATGCCAGACTAGAGATGATGGAAAGCTGAGCTCTAGTAACGAGGATCGAAGGCCCTGTTTTTGCCCATCCTTTTGAGTTGAGTAGGACGACGTCCGACTCGGTTGGTCAGGACAACGGAATCAAAATCTCTAACCCTCCCATGATGTCGTTCAATTTGAAATCACGCTTAGGACTTCGCTCATGGGCATTGTGGCAAGAAATACAGGCACGACTCACCGCTCGGTCCGGATAGATGGCCCGAAAATACAAACGCCCATCGATATGCGTTGTATTTTCGACAACCTCCCCGTATTTAACGACTTGTTCCAAATCATGGCGTTCGCGCTCCGATTCGGGAGCATTCTTGGGATTGATGGGCCACAAGCTGATCAACCGGTAGCGAAACGGACGTTGCTCCAATCCCAAATTCCGGGAGGCTTCTTGAAGGAACTGCGCGGGAAGCGGAAGGGCTTGCTCTTCTCGCCACCGTTCAGACGCCGTGACAATGAGCATCGCCTCCATCCGCTCAACAACGTGTTGGGTATAGAAGGTGCGATCGGCTTCAATGACCGCATGCAAATAATCCGCAACCGTACGGGGAGGAATTCCTGTCGTTGGTCGCATATGCGCACCAAGAAACCAACCAACAATCCCTCCTCCCACCACAAGAGCCGCAACGACGCCAACAACCGCATAGGGTTTGTTCACTGGAATCCTCGGTATATTTTTCACATGCTCATAGGCTGCACGTACTCTTTCGCGGAACACAAGGATCACGACACAGCAATCTGCTTTTCTATAGCACCATGGTCTCTGATATGTCTACCAACAATGAAATTGACGGGAAAAACAAGAAACGAGTTTTGAATATTTATATATAGTGCGATGATCACTCCTCGGAATGAGGGAGAAGTTCCTATTTTAAAGAATGACAAGGACTCTAAAGAAGGCCCGCAATGTCCCTTACAAGGGGAGCACTCCACAAGTTGATCAAATGAAGCAAGAGCAAGCGGAGGCGGATGACATGCACAGCCATACTGTTCACCTCAGACCTTCCTCTTGTGACACTTGCAACAACACACCCTTCGCACATTCAAAGTAGATGTTTGATTGACATTCAACAGCCATGCCTGGACCATGCCTGGATTGGTTACGTGGAAAAGATCTAGAGAGTTCTGATGTCTTATCCAAAACACGATTGTTCTACCACTCGATATTCAGTGCGATTTCGCACACATTCTAAGTGCGAAGTCGCACACATCAGCAGCATGAACCATTCTGCGGTCATGGAGGTTCTCACGCTTCGAACCCGAGCAGAGAGATAAGTAGATATCTCTGGACTTCTACCATGCCAAACCAATCCCACCTGTCCAAGCTTTTTCTGAATCTTCCTATCGAGCGAAAGTTATTGTTGGTGTCGGCTGTTCCTATCCTGACACTGATCGTGCTCAGCGTCGTGACATACAAAAGCGTCCAAATGTTCTCTCACGACGAGGAGCAGCTCAACCACGTTTACCACATACAAAGTGCCTCGGCGGAATACATGCGGCTTGTTGTAGATTTGGAAACCGGGTTCCGAGGCTTTGTCCTTACGCTCCAACCCCAATTCCTACAGCCTTACAAGGCCGCAAAGAAACGAGTCTTATCTGTGGGTCAGGCTTTACTGCAGATGGTGAAAAACGATGCCGTTCAGGTTCACCGCATTGAGCGCGTGCAAGCACTGGTTCAGCGACTTATGCGGGACAAGGATCGGCTCATTGCACGGGCCAAAGAAGGCTTTCCTGATGAAGCCCGCACCTATATTGAAAGCGGGACCGGCCGAGCCTTGATGCTGAGTATTCGAGAAGAGATGGCTCGTTTTGATCGACGAGAAATCGACGTCTTACGCAAGGCCTTATACAGCAGCTCGCAAGATCGAACCGTGTTGATGGGGGTTGTCATTGGCGGGGGAGCATTTGCCTTGCTGCTAATGTTCCTCCCCCTTCATCTGATTGCTCGATCCATTACCGGCCCACTCACGGAATTAGCCAAAACTGTGAGCACTGCCCCAGGTGGGACAATTCCAGAGGTTACCGTTCTCGATCGAGAGGACGAAATTGGGAGTCTGACGCAAGTCATGCAATCCATGAACGCCCAAATCCGGTCGCACATCCAGCGTATTGAGCAGTCTGAAAAGGAGCTTCGGGTTTTAAACCAAAGTCTTGCTGCATCAGAAGCAAAATATCGGAGCATTGTCGATCATGCGCCAATCGGAATCTTCACCATTCAGGATGATCGGATTATTTTCAGTAGCCGAGAAAACTGGAAGCTGGCAGGACTTCAGGCTGAGGAAGGCCGTGATCCCAACATACTCTGGCAGGCGATCCACCCTGAGGATGCACCCATAGTCCGAGAGGCTTTTGCGCTGGCCGCCCAACAGGGAAAACCCTTTGAAAAAGTGTTTCGCTTTCTTCATCCAACGGGGATGGTGATCAAAGTCCTAAGCCGAGCGACCCCCATCAAAAATGACACCGATCACACCATCATCTATCAAGGCTTTAACGTGGACATCACAGCTCTTGAACAAATGCGCATCCAGCTCAACCGAGCTGAACGTCTTGCCGCCCTCGGGCAAGTTGCCGCTGGGATTGCACATGAAATTCGCAACCCTCTTGTAGGGATCGGGTCCACCACGTCTCTCCTTTTGGAAGACACCTCTTCTGATGACCCTCGCCGAGCCGATCTCCTCACAATTTTGCAAGAAACTCGGCGGCTCGATCGAATTGTCAACCAAATTGTGGATTATGCGCGCACTCGCGAGCTGCACCCAACACGCTTTGCCATCAAGGAATTGCTTGAAGAATCATGGGCCCTGCTTAAAGAACCCATTGAGCGCAAGCATATTGCCGTCACACTTTCAGTCTCTCCCCCCTCACTCGGTTTGGAAGCGGATCGCGATCAACTCAAGCAGGTATTCTTAAACGTTATCCATAATGCGATTGAGGCCATGGAGGAAGGAGGGAGCATTACGATTCAGGTGACCCAGGCCACACGGGAACACAGTCAGGGTGTCGCCGTGCATATTCAGGATACGGGTAAAGGCATTGCACCCCATGATCTTCCCTCGATCTTTGATCCCTTTTTTACAGCGGGCAAACGGCATGGAACCGGGCTGGGCTTGGCTCTTTGCCGGAATATCGTGGAAGCCCACCAAGGAGAAATTTCAGCTACCAGTGAGATCGGAGTGGGGACTGTTGTGAGCATTTGGCTTCCCAGCACTCTCAACTCTCAATCAGCCAGTTGATGGCATCCTCTCCTCTAGGGGAATGAGTGAGGCTGAGGGCCTGGTGTTTGTTGTCTTTCATGGGTAGGTACGATCTCGATTTTTTGGCCAAATGTTTCTAAGGCTCCAGGATCATAATGTGGGTTGTCCACCATGGTAGTATGCGCCATCCGTCGATCCTTTGGGGTGGGAAATTCAAACCGCACGTGGAGCGTGTCCTCGGAGAGTACCACCACTTTCATGTCTAAGATCCCTCCCAGCCCTGGATGCCACGCTACCAGCGTATAGACCCCTTCCGGAATATCCGAAATTGTAAAGTTTCCGTGTTCATCCGTAATGGCGTAATAGGGATTGGTCACCGCAAGCCCCCACGTTTGCATGAATTCGTGGAACCCGCATTCGAGATAGAAAACTCGACGTCCCTTCGTAAAGGTAATGATATCTACTACTGGCTCGCCAGGACGATGTTCATGCACGCCAGGTGCATTCTTAGGATGATACGGATTCATCCGAAGCGGCCGGTGGAACATAACCGCGGATCCAAAGGGCGCAACTTCATACACCTGCACGTCGTGTAGAATAGGATCCATGTTCACGACGGTAATCGGTTGGTTCGGTTTTACAACCATCACCGGTGGAGAGAGGGTACAATCTTGGGCGCGAATTGTGGCAGCCGGAGTTGGAAACGGCTTGCCTTTCCCCACGTCGTCTAGAAACACTACCGCGTTTTTGAGCCCGCCTTCTGCATCAACCTCAAAGAAATCCAACAATCGCCAGGCAGTCCCTGTTGAAATGCGCCCACAATAGACGGGTTCCGGGTAGGTAATCAGATTGAACGCCTTGGGAGGCGGCTTTTCACCTTTTAAGACTACCTTCCCGGTAATATGCCCCCCCTGCGCGACAGGAACCTCTTCATATGACCACCCCATGGCTGCGAAACAGACTAGACTCCCGATTACACAGCTTACCCAAAAGAGAAAAGGCTTCATCTCACCATCCTTTATCAACAAGAGGTAAGTACTGGCTTCATGTTTGTTTTCCCTGTTTGTTTTTATCCCTTGATAGACAAAATTGGGGCCACTCTTATTTCACTTGTGTCCATATTCCCAACGTCTTGAAAATGTTGGAAAATTTTTCCTCGTATCGGTTCGAAGTGGCATCAGGTGGTGTCGCATTTTGCCCCTTTTATGGATTGCCAACGTTCAGGTTTGCCCCAGCAGGAAATCCACACCAGCAACCCGGCCACCAGCCAAAATAGATATGCCACTGTGCCAATCAACATGTCATCAAAGAGATTTCGTACAATGAGCCCCACGGTCATCACGAGAATACTTAAAGCAAATTTTCCAGAAAATGCCGTAGGAGCGTTTTGATACAAGGCATAAGCAATTTTTATCAGCCTTCCAAAGATCCAGACAAACAGTAAGAATCCTGGCAACCCAATCTGTACCATCTTGGCATAAAAAGTATTATGGATATGAAGGTGGACAGGCTCAACCTCTGGCGGCCAATCAGGATGCACTTTATGGAAGCTATGTTTGCCATAGCCCAACCCCAACAGCGGCTGAGCGACGACATCCTGAGCAGCCAACATCCAGGTGTTGAGTCGGATCTGTAGAGAAAGGGGATTTGTGATGGTAGAGGCGAAAAAGCGATCCTGATATTTTTCTGGCAACCAGGATACCCCAAACACAATACTTACTAGTAGCACGACACATCCCGCGGCTACCCAGCCTCGCCGAAACATGCGTAAACAGAAATACGTCACAAGTTGAGCTCCAACAGCGACCAATGCTGCTCTCGTATGCGAAACCCACAACCCCAGAAACAACACCACCAGGCCTAATGCAAACCCTGCGCGCATCCTCCATGAGCTGATTCGATTGAGGCTAAACAAGAGCCAAGGAAACCCCATAACCACATACACGCTCAACCACTGACTGCCGCCGGTCAAATCGCCCCCACGAACCTCCCAATCAAAAAGAGACCATCCGTTCCACCAAAAGTACCAGAATTCCAAGAGACTGACACCCACTGCGCCAATGGCCACTCCCATCACAATCTGTGCGAGTTGTGCTTCATGGGTTATGGCGTGGA
>RFGT01000111.1 GCA_003696975.1 Nitrospirota bacterium
ACCCTGTACCAAGAACGAGCGCGGTTTGTCTCTCCATATGCAGTGCAGGTGGGTTCCTTGTGCCTGCGTGCCCGTGCCTTTATCCTCGCCACGGGTTCAACAGTCTCTCATGTTCCCATCCCTGGTCTTGAGGAAGCCGGTTATCTCACGAGTGATGAAGCCTTGGAATTGCGGCAGGCTCCTCAGTCCATGATTGTTCTTGGAGGTGGCCCCGTCGCGTTAGAATTGGCCCAGTTTTTCTCTCGTATTGGCGTGGATGTGACGCTCTTACAACGCAGCGCCCATGTGCTCTCGAATATGGATGAAGACCTGGCCCGTCCAGTGGAAGTGCGACTTTCCAGGGAAGGGATGCGAATCTATACCCATACCCATCTCCAGCGGGTCACGCACACCGGGACAGAAAAAGTTGTGCACTTTCTCCACGACGGGCGCGAGAAAACCGTTTCCGCTCAAGTCATTTTCAAAGCCCTTGGTCGGCGTCCCAATATTGATGGGCTAAACCTTGAGGCGGCAAAAGTTGAGGTGCGTGACGATCGGGTACTCGTTGATGAAACCATGCGCACCAGCCAGCCGCACATTTTCGCTGTTGGCGATGTCAATGGACTGCATGAAGTCGTCCATCTGGCCATCCAGCAGGGTGAAATCGCCGGATGGAACGCCACGCATCCCGATTGCCCGCCACGCCGGTATTCTGATCGCTTGAAGGCGCAAGTGGTCTTTACCGAGCCACAAGTGGCTAGCGTGGGATTAAGTGAGAAAGAGTGTCAGGCTCGCGCCATTCCCTATCTCGTAGCAAGCTATCCGTTTTGTGATCACGGCAAAGCCCTGTGTCTCGGGGAAACCGATGGCCATGTCAAACTCCTGTGCGATCCAAAAACCGGTCAGGTGCTTGGCGCGCATATTGTGGGACCGGAAGCCAGTGAGTTGATCCACGAACTGATCGCGGTGATGTACTTTCACGGCACGGTGGCCGATCTCCTGCAAATCCCTCATTATCATCCCACCCTGGCGGAAATTGTGACGTATCCTGCCGAGGCTTTGCTGGAACAAATCCACAATCTCACTCCATAGCTCTTGAGTCGTTTCCGCTGAGGATTTCCCAAGGAGTGTCAATACAAGCTTACATCGACTATTGCGGTAGCTTGATGCCATTCCTTGCTGTAACATGCTCGAGTCAAGCGAGACAGTGGGAGAGAGCGGTCACTGTGTGAGAACGAGAAAAATGGGAAAGCATATGGAGAACAGGGAAGGCGCGATCTTTTGGGATGACTCAGGCACCTTTCTCTGTTCGACCAGGGAGTTGATGTATGGAACCTGTCCTATTGGTGTCTGATTCCTCTTCGCCTTCGACTCGGGTATGGCCCAAGGTCGGCCTCCTCCTCCTGCTTGCTGCGGGAATTGGGGGCTTTTGGTATTTCGATCTTGCCCAATATCTCTCGCTGGCGGCGCTCAAGGCCAATCGCGATTGGCTGCTGTCGTATGCCCAAGCGCATTTCGGCCTAGCCGCTATCCTCTATGTCCTCTTGTACATTCTTCAAACGGCGCTGTCGCTGCCAGGGGGCGCGGTGATGACGCTGGCCGGCGGGTTTCTCTTCGGAAGCCTCGTGGGTACGCTTCTCGTGAACATTGGGGCTACCATTGGGGCCACGTTGGCCTTTTTGGCTGCCCGTTATGTGTTGCGTGATTGGGTTGAGCGAAAATTCGGTGATCGGCTGCAATCCATCCAAGCGGGATTCGAGCAGAATGCGTTCAGTTATCTGCTCACCCTCCGCCTCATTCCGCTCTTTCCGTTCTTTCTGGTCAATCTTGTATCAGGGCTGACCCGCGTGCGGGTCATCACGTATATGGTAGCGACGTCGGTCGGGATTATTCCTGGCAGCTTCGTCTTTGCCTTTGCGGGACGGCAACTGGGCACAATCAATTCTCTCTCTGAGGTGGTCTCTCCACCCGTGCTGTCGGCCTTGGTCTTGTTGGGGTTGTTGGCCCTGCTGCCCACCCTTTACCAAAAGTACAAGATGCGGAGGATTAGGACCACGCCATGACCCAGGACCGTGTCGATCCATCTCTGAGAAGTGAACTCATGCAGGGGAATAGCACGGCCGTGAAATCCGCACAGTCATGGGAAACCTTACTCGTCCAGCCGATGGACGAATTCAATCAGCAACTGGTCGCCAATGTGCATCCCGCGGACTGGCGCAACCCCGAGCCACATGGTGTGTACAACTTAGTAGTCATTGGCGCGGGAACTGCGGGATTGGTCTGCGCAGCGATTGCCGCGGGCTTGGGAGCGAAGGTGGCCCTGATTGAACGGCATCTGATGGGCGGGGATTGCCTGAACGTAGGGTGTGTCCCATCCAAGGGCGTCCTCCGGGCGTCTCGCGTCTGGGCCCTCATGAAACAGGCTGATCGGTTTGGCATCTCTTATCCTCCAGGGGTGAAGTATGACTTTGGAGCTGTGATGAGACGGATGCGGCAGTTGCGGGCGGTCTTAAGCCAGATGGATTCAGCTCGTCGATTTGCGGCATTGGGGGTCGATCTTTATCTGGGGACTGGCACGTTTTTGAACATGAACCAAATTTGTGTAGAAGGACCTGCGGGGAGCCGCACGCTCACGTTTGCCAAGGCGGTGATTTGTACCGGAGGCCGCGCGGCAGCGCCCGCTATTCCAGGACTTCAGGACGCGGGTTTTCTTACGAACGAAACCGTGTTCTCTCTGACGGAGCTTCCCGAAAGCTTGGCGGTGATCGGTGCGGGACCCATTGGATGCGAACTCGCACAAGCCTTCGCGCGATTCGGCAGCCGCGTCCATCTCATTGAAGCGTTGCATGGCATCCTCCCGCGCGAAGATCGCGATGCAGCAGAGGTAGTACGTCAGGCGCTGGTGCATGATGGGGTAACCGTACTCTGTTGCGGGACTGACTTGATCGTGAGCCGCACTCCACACGGGAAACGGCTCCTGGTGAATTCTCATGGGCGGCAGCATGACCTTGTAGTTCAGGAGATTTTGGTTGGGGTTGGCCGGTCCCCCAATGTCGAGGGATTGGGGCTTGAGCACGCGGGAGTGAAGGCTGATCACACCGGGGTTTTAGTCAATGATCGGCTCCAAACGACGAATCCCCGTATCTTTGCCGCTGGAGATATCTGCTCGCCTTACAAGTTCACGCATGCAGCAGAGGCTATGGCCCAACTGGTGATTCAGAACGCGTTGTTTCCCCATCCCTTTGGGATTGGCTATGCGTCACTCCGCTCGTTAATTATTCCCTGGTGCACCTACACAGACCCGGAGATCGCCCACGTAGGGTGGTATGAACATGAAGCCCGCCAGCACGGAGTGGAGGTGGAAACCGTGACGGTTCCCTTGCGAGAGGTCGACCGGGCGGTTTTGGATGGCGAAGACCAAGGGTTCGCGCGCATTCACGTTAAAAAGGGAACGGACAAGATCGTGGGCGCCACGATCGTCGCCTCCCATGCCGGGGATCTGCTCAGTGAGATCACGCTCGCCATGCGTACGGGAGCAGGGCTTCGGGCCATAGCCAACACCATTCATCCTTATCCGACCCAAGCAGAGGTCCTCAAAAAAGCGGCCTATGCCTGGCGGAAATCCACCTTGACTCCAACCAAGAAACGTATCCTCACCGCGCTCTTTGCTTGGCTCCGGAGGACACGATGAAGAGAAGTATGAGAGGGACCTTGGTGGCGATTGTGCTGGGTTTGTCGATCGTTGTCGTAGCTGCGGCAACTGCGCCCATCCTGCGGGTCGGCCCGTTTTCGACGGCGCAGCCGGGCGGCCCTTTTCCTTCAGGCTGGAAACCCCTGACCTTTGAAAAAATCGACCGGCATACCCGCTATACATTGGTTCGCGATGAAGACGGAACCGTGGTAGTTAAAGCCGAAAGTCATGGATCATCTTCGGGGTTGACCCGCGAACTCTCTATTGATCCGCGCGAGTATCCGATCGTCGAATGGCGGTGGAAGGTCGAAAATCTCATTGAGAAGGCCGACGTGACGTCCAAGGCCGGTGATGACTACCCGGCCCGTCTCTATATCACCTTTGCCTATGATCCCCGAAAAGTGGGATGGTGGGAACGGGCGCAATTTGAACTGATCAAACTGGCATATGGCCGATACCCGCCGCTTGGAGCCATCAATTACATTTGGGAACGCCGGACTCCTGCGGGCTCGATTGTCCCCAATCCATACACGGATCGGGTGCAAATGATTGTGGTCCGAAGCGGAGGCCAACACCTGAACCAATGGCTGACCGAGCGGCGCAATGTCTACCAGGACTATGTCAATGCCTTTGGGGAACCGCCTTCCCGCATCTCCGGCGTGGCGATCATGACCGATACGGACAACACCGGAGAATCAGCAGTTGCCTATTACGGCGACATCGTGTTCAAGCAGGCCGCCAACTGAGCTGTGATCCGCGACAAATCCGAGCCTTTACAAGAGAAGCATCCCGAAGAAAAGTTCATGGGTTATCCATACGCCGGCTCATTCCCCGGTTTCCACTTGATGCTGCAACCTGCGCTCGGATGCTGGATCGGGGAGACGGGTTGATCGTGCAGCACGGCCTCGATAGCCGCTCGGAGATCTCGGCCAGTAACGGGTTTCCCATTGCCCGGGCGGCTGTCGTCGAGTTGGCCGCGATATACAAGGCGCCGATCCTGGTTGAAGAGAAAGAAATCGGGTGTACAGGCCGCTGTGAAGGCTTTGGCTGCCTCCTGAGATTCATCAAAGCAAACAGGAAAGGCTAGTCCCAGTTCCTGGGCCATGGCTCGCAGACTCTCAGGCCGGTCCTCAGGATATTGCTTGGGATCATTGCTGCTGATGGCGACGATTCCAAGACTGGTCCCGGCGTAGTCACGGCCCAGACGCGCCAACTCGTTTTTGACGTGCATAACGTACGGACAATGGCGGCAAAGAAAAATAACCAGCAAGGCCTTCTTCCCGGCAAAAGTTTCAGGTGTGATGAGTGAACCTGTGACCACATCCGGCAACGCAAACTCGGGAAGTGGCGTGCCTAGAGGAAGCATCGTGGAATAGGTAAGCGCCATCTGAGTACTACCTGTGTCAGTCAGAATCCAGGAAGTTGCCTAGTTCCGAATGCCTGACGAAGCAGCCAAGGGGATAATATCGTACGATGTCCGTTCATGCGGTTTCAATGGCCAACCACCGGACTCCCCGCATCATCTGCGCCAGTGCCGGAAACGCCGGAGTAGCTCTTCGCGAATTTCAGGGGGAAAGGGTTCGGGAGGTAACTTCCCCAACGTGCGGATCGTCTGCCGCATCTGCCGTAAATACGCACGGCAACCAAAACATAAGCCCAGATGGATCTGGAATCGTACACGCTGCCATGGGGAGAGGTTGCCTTCCAGGTAATCGGTGACAAGTTCGGTTAAGTCTTTACACGTGAGCATGTTAACGTTGAGAGTCGGTAGTTTGGAATGGATGCGATTTCATGGACGATGTCTCGAGATACTGTTCTAACGCGCGTCGTACCTTTGAGCGAGCCCGGTGGAGCAATACTCGCTGATTGGTCTCGGTGATACCCAAGATATTACATGTCTCTTGCGCGGTGAATCCTTCGATATCTCGGAGAGTGATGACCTGCCGCTGTCCAGGCGGGAGGGCCGCAATGGCTTGCTCGATATACGCCCGACTTTCTTTGGAAAGCAGGAGTCGTTCCGGTGTGGTTTCTTCCCAGGCCGTGGGCATGATGGCCCAGTGATGTTTAAACAGTCCCTGTTGGCGAAATCGAGCAGGGTCGACCGCAGGTTCGTCTGCCCCCGACGCGGATTCCGTCTGCAATCCCACTGCTTCATATCGGCTTTCTCGGGTGCCTCGAGTCTTGGCACGATTGGTCAAGATCTTGAAAATCCAGGTCTTCAGTGAGGAGCGTGCTTCGAACCGATCGAGTCCTTCCAACACACCGAGCCAGGTCTCCTGAACTACTTCTTCTGCCACGTCGCGTGTGGGAACATAGGCCATGGCCACCCGAAGGAGCGCGCCGGAATAGGTGTCGATGAGGCGAGCGAATGCGGTCTCATCCCCTCGCCGAAGTGCTTCGATGAGTTGTGCCTCGTTCGAAGCCCTATCTTCTACAGAAGTGTCCGGAACGGAGATATCCTGCGAGGCCTCGTTAGGTGCCACCTGTGTAATGCTCCTGCTTGGGAGTGCCGGAGACCTATAGAGCGGAATCGGCCTATTTCGCAACGAGGAGATGCCATTATCTGGACTCATAGCCAGAAATGCAAGGCTGATCGTCCCTGACTTCCAACCCTGTTGCCTTCTTAGCAGGCTACGACCACGTCGACCCGTGGGTGTGGCGGGCAGAATCGGCGAGATGGATCACGCGTGGCGGAGAATCTGGGCGAGAATGCCTGTCCGAGTCGTGCTGTTGGTTTTGCGCAAGATATGTTTGATGTGCTCCTTGACGGTGTGTTCACTGATTTCAAGTGCTTCTGCGATCTCTTTGTTGGTCAATCCATCAGCGACATGTTTGACGATTTCATGCTCGCGATCCGTAAGCTGAAAAAATTTTTTGGCCTCCTCGCTAATGACTTGACCGCGGCGTCCGAACTTTTCCATCAAAATGAGAAAGCGCGCCTCCTGCTGCTCCTGGCTTGGAATGAGAAACCCTCGAATAAGGATGGGGAACTCGGCTTTTCCCACTACCCGGCGCAGGTGAAGATTGTCTTGGTCTTTCGGCTCGATCTGTGCCAGGTGAATTTGCTGCAAGGCGTCACACACTTCAAGAATTTCCTGGGGGAGCATGAGAGCCGGTGACTCGCTGTGCTTGTCGCAGGCCGCATGAAACAGGTGCCGGCTCAGCGCTTGCGCTTCGGCATTCATGTAGAGCACCTGTCGAGACGCTGTGAGGGAAATGATGCCAGGGATCGCTCGCTTCTCCGCAAGCTGTTCAAAGAACTTCGTTTGCCGGGGTGAGTGGCCGGTTCGTTCCAGTCCCATGATTCTCTTATGCCTCGATGTGTTCGCTCTAATAGAACCGTATCCTGTACAATAAAATTCCCTCCCTCTTCTTCACTCGCACGTAGGAAATTTGTGCTACGGGAGAGTTCGGTTTCGAGTTTCTCTCGGTTACGCTGGGTGGATTCTTAAGGATCAGGGGGTGAAAGCGGTGTGAATCTGAAGCGAAAGTTCTGAGAAGTCACGCTGTGACAATAACGAGGATTAACAGCGATCACCAACAGCAACCTGACAGCAAAGCCTGGTCTCAGAGAGGGCGTGAAAACGAGTTTGGGTTCAGTGAGGCGCTTCTAAGGTCTCGAGGCGTTTCCGTGTATCCGCTGCTTCAGGAAACTCCTGATCGAGCTCCAAGGCTTTGCGAAAGGCGGCCAAGGCTTGCGAGGGCTTTCCCAATTCTTCGAGCACAACTCCCAAATGGTAATAGATATCCGCTTGTGGGGGTGGAAGTGTCACGGCATGGCGAAGTGCTTGGAGGGCCTTATGAAGTTCTCCACGCGCCCGATGGACCCAACCCAGGGTGTCATGGAAAGCCGCGACCTGGGGGGCCAACTTGATGGCCTGTTGGGCCCAGGTTAAGGCTTCGTCTAACCTCGACTTTTGAAGGGTGGAAATCCAGGCCAAATTATTCAAGGCGATGGGTTGTGAAGGGTCAAGCGCGATCGCCTGCTCAAAGGCTTTGATAGCTTGGGGAAGGCGATGGTTTCGTTCATGCAGGAGCCCGATCTTCACAGAAATTGTGGCGCGTTGCGGTGCCAGGTGTTGCGCGGACTCATATTCCTGCAAGGCACGTGCATCTTGTCCGAGAATCGTATAAATGTCCCCGCGGGCAATATGGGCTTCGGCCAAGCGCGGGTGAGCCGTGAGCGCGCCGGCAAAAGCCTTGAGGGCCTGTTCATACTGCTGCTGGATGCTGTGGAGGCGTCCCAAGGCAAGGAAGGGCAAGGGATTAGTGGGAGCAAGCTGGCTCGCCTGTTCAAAGTGGTATTGCGCTTGGGGTAGATTCTTAACCGTGAGTAAGGCAATTCCGAGCGCATAATGGACCTTGGGGTCCTGAGGCCTGAGGTCAAGGGCCTGTTTATAGACCGTGATCGCGTCATCCGGTCGGTGAAGCTTCTGGAGATATAAATCCCCAAGGTCAATGTAGAGGGCAAAAAATTGGGGATCGAGGGAAAGCCCGCGCCGAAATGCGGCCTCTGCCTCCGCAAACCGCCCTTGGGCAACCAGATACTTTCCCCATATTTGGTGGATCGTGATGTTGTTGGGGGCGACCCGGAGAGCGTGTCGAAGATAGGTTTCAGCCTCTTGGGAACGCTGCTGTCTCAGCGCGATCTCTGCCAGCCCAATCAAAGCGCCCACATGGTCTGGCATACTTTGAAGGACATTCTGGAATGCCTGCTTGGCTTCGTCGGCCTGGCCTCTGGAAAGAGCATCTACTCCCCTATGGTACTCTCGGTCGCCTTGCTGATGTTGCGGGGTAAATCCGGGAATCCCAATAGTGGCGCTCAAGACGGGTGAAGAGATGCCTCCAGTGACTAGGCATACCATGAGAAGCATGAAGCCTACACACTGCCGCCTGCGAGCGGTCTGTTGGGAAGAAAAAGTCATAGCTCCTTTCTCATACAGGACCAAGAGTTCTCCATTCTCCATGACAAGGAAAGCACTCTTGGAGGCCTTAATATGAGATGTCGTTCCAAACCGGGTCGGTCTTGCCCTCTCCCAGAGGATACTCTAGTGTACGAGAAGAAGGATGTTCCTGCAATCGATTTGCAGAAGGAGTGAAAAGCGTGGCATCCAACCGGATAGATCTCAGACAATCAGGGTGCAGCGTTACACGATCGGCCCCCAACACGTTGCGTGTCGAGCGAAATTGCTCCTCGTTGGATTGTGGAGGAGAACGATGATTTATTTTCGGACTAAACCTGATGCCGTCTTTCTCGCCATTGTAGAAGAAGCCTTGCAACATGAAATCACGGAAATTTCTTTACTGGGCGACAGTGCCGCCATTACCTCATGGGAAGGGTTATATCCCCAGAGTGCAGCGCGATTTACTCCCTATTCGGCAGTGCTAATCTTGCGACAATTGCTGGCTGTCCATCGCGACACCCGAGTCTATCGCTTGCCCAATTCGTATTGGCTGCTGCTGTACGAATGCTTGAAGAACTTTTGTCTGATCCACAACGATTATCTTGATGAGTATGACCAGGGAGCCAAGCGAACGATTGGGAATTATACACTGGGAGAACTGGATGCCGACGCCATGGTGGCGATTTATTTTTGGGACACAGATTTTCTTCTGCTCTCTCAGGATGAGACGGGTGACCCCACTGTCGCAGGCGAGCATGAGCCAGGTTCTGATCAGGACTGGTTGGTTGCCGAGACAATGCCCCTCCTGGAAGTCGTTGAGGAGGTTGCGTGGCATGTTCCTGCCCCGAATGCCTATTTTCGTTCAGGCTCTAGGCGATATCCAGATACGTCAAACGCCGGAGAGACGACAGGCAGGTTTTAACGTTTCTAAGTCTAAAATAAACACCAGTATCGAGGCATCCGGAATGAGCGTTGGTGCGCACGAGAAAGCAGTATGGAAGAGCAGGAGAAGAGCATGGAGGGGCCATGCAGAGGTCTGAAGATCGCACATGAGAATGTTTCCCCACGCGCCAAACATCGGTACCATCTGTGGCTAATCCCCGAAACACAGGTGGCCTCTCGTGTAAAGGCTGTGATTGATCACCTCAGCGAAACGTGGCATGCGCCCCGGTTTGCCCCTCATCTAACCTTGTGGGGAGGGATTGAGGGTGAACACGTCCAAGTCCAACTGGCGGCGAGCAGGCTTGCAAGCACACTCGCCCCTCTTTCGCTGGAGATAGCGGCACCGGCGTATGGAATGGAGTATTTTCGCTGCGTCTATTTGCGAGTAGTAGAGACTCCGGCATTACGGCAGGCCCATACACAAGCTCGAACTCTGTTTGGTTGCAGAGAGGCTACCACCTTTTCCCCTCATATCAGTGTCTTATATGGGCGGTATTCCGATACGGTGAAGCAGCGCGTTGTGGCCACATTATCGAACTGGTGTGGAATCACCTTCGAGACTAGAGAGCTATCCCTGATTCGATCGGAGAGCGAAGATCCTCAGGATTGGCATGTCATTGCCACGTTTCCCTTATCGAGAAGGCCTGAGAGTGAGTCATGGTAACCCATAAGGGCTCTTATGGAGCGAATCGAGGGGTTGCAGTTTTGAATCACCTGAATCGGCTTGATTGGGATTCGGGGAATGCGTATTCTGCTCCCCCTGGCACCCCTAAGCTGGTTCTGTCGTGGTAGTGCACTGAAGGAAAAGCGGATGCGGCGAGGGGATGCGCTCTCATCCATGACGAGGTAGCATGCCGGAAGTTCGGGTTTTTCTTGATATTTCTGCCCAGGAGTTTTTGGCGTATTATCAGGGACGAGCAGATGCGGTGCTTGCGCGGGCGAACGATGGACGAACGGTTCAGTTCCCAGCCAGGGTGCTGCGCCCGTTTCTTACTCGCCAAGGAATTGTGGGAGAATTTCTCATTCGTTTTGATGAACAGCAGAAATTTGTTGCGATCCAACGACTCCATGAAGAGGCGCCTCCATCGCGGACTTCCGAGACTAGCTGACCATCTCGGTCTGGCCATTGGGCGTTCCTCCACGCCGCAGCGTAGAGGGAGAGCCGGTATATGAAGACGGCATGCCCCGCGTGCCATGTGTCTTACGCGACGGCTATTTGGACGCAAACTCGCATAACACCACCCACGCAGTGCGGAGGTCAGGCAACGGGTGGCCGGTGGTCGCCGATTGTACCCACATGGAGCGGGAACTGTCCTGTTCGGCGATCATGATAGTAGCAGGTCAGCGTTTCTCGGATGACGGGGAATGCCAATTCTTCCCAAGGAATTTCGTGTTCGCGGAACAGACGGACTTCCGAGCTTTCCGCGCTGGCCCCAAACGTCGGATGAATCATCTTCCCGCGAAAAATCAAATAAACCTGATTGACTGAGAGCAGGCTGAATACGGCATACAAGGACATAAGCGAGACCCGAGTCTGTGCTTCTTCCCATGTCTCTCGAATTGCGCCTTCTTCGGTGCTCTCGTCGTTTTCCATGAATCCTGCGGGAAACGTCCAGCATCCCACGCGCGGGGCGATCGCTCGACGACACAACAAGATGCAGTCCTCCCATTCAGGGAGACAGCCGACTACGATCTTGGGGTTCTCATAGTGAATGGTTCCGCAGTTGCGACAGACAAAGCGGGGAATAGTATCCCCGGGCGGAATAGCCCGTCTCACCTGGGCGCCACATGTGCTGCAGTACTTCATGAAGTCCGCATGGCAACGTTAACCAGAGATCGCAATCGCGGCAGACAAGCAGGACGCAAGCCACCTCATGTTCCTACAGTCACGGACACACTTGCTCCTCTTGGAGGAGGTATGCTTCAATAGCTCAATTTTTTTAAAAATCCTTCTCTCCTGACTCGAGGATTCTGACATGATGTCTGTCCCCTTCCTTGATCTTAAACTCCAATATCACCATATCAAACCCGAGATGATGGCTGCGATACAAGCGGTCTGCGATGAGCAAGCCTTTATCCTGGGGCCTCGTGTGGAGCAGGTAGAGCAGGCCCTGGCAGCCTATCTTGGTTGCCCCTACGCGATTGGTGTGGCCTCAGGAAGCGACGCTTTGCTCTTAGCGCTGATGGCGAGTGGTGTGCGGCCTGGGGATGAAGTGCTGACCACACCCTTCACCTTTTTCTCCACCGCGGGAGTCATCTCTCGTTTGCAAGCTACGCCGGTATTTGTCGACATTTCCCCGGATACATTCACCCTGAACCCTGATTTGGTCGAATCTCGTCTGACTTCTCGTGCCCGAGCGATCATTCCTGTGCATTTGTTTGGGCAATGCGCAGAGATGGAACGCATAGGGACGATTGCCCGGAAGCGGGGTCTTATCGTGATCGAGGATGCCTGTCAAGCGATCGGGGCCTCTCGGCATGGGCAAAAGGCAGGTACTTTTGGAGATTTTGGATGCTTCAGCTTTTTCCCATCTAAGAATCTCGGTGGAATAGGCGATGGAGGGTTGATTACGACGCATAGTGCAAAAGCCCGAGACCTTTTACTTGCCTTGCGAGTCCATGGAAGCCGATCGGACTACCACCATGACCACATTGGGATCAATAGCCGGTTGGATGCCTTGCAGGCCGCAGTGCTCTTGGTCAAACTCCGGTATCTGGACTCTTGGAATGCCCGGCGCCAGGAGAATGCTTGCCTCTATAACCAATTGTTTCAAGAAGCAGGATTGCTGGATCGCATCATTTTACCCAAGACGGCTCCAGGCAATGTTCATGTCTTTCACCAATACACAATTCGAGCGGCCAAGCGCGATCAGTTGATGGCCTATCTCAAAGAGCAAGGGATCGGCCACAAAGTCTATTATCCGGTTCCGCTCCATCTTCAAGAATGCTACCATTTTCTCGGATATCAGAAAGGCGACTTTCCCGTCTCCGAGCTGATGGCTCAGGAAGTGTTATCACTTCCCATCTTCCCCGAATTAACGAAAGCGCAGATCGTCAGGGTTGTGGAAACCATCGCGGAGTTCTATCGGACCAATTGACGGTCTGTCTTCTCGGGTGGGGAATGGACTTATGCCCAGGACGATGGTGTGCACGAACTGACTCCGGAGGCTTAGGCGTGATTTGTCTTGCGCGACAAGCGCGGTGAAGCACGGAGCGGACGAGGATAGACGGCTTGGACCGTGCTGCTTAACCCCCCTCGTGCCGTGAACTTGCCTGTGACCACTGCCCACTTAGGCTTGCAGGCTTTGACCACGTCTTCGAGAATTCGATTGACAGCATTTTCATAAAAGATTCCCAGGTTCCGGTAGGCATGAATGTAAAGCTTGAGTGATTTAAGTTCGAGACACGTACGATCAGGCATGTAGTGAATTTGAATGGTTCCGAAATCCGGCAGCCCGGTTTTTGGACAAATAGCCGTGTATTCCGGAATGTCGATGGTGATTTCATATCCTGGAAACTGGTTAGGCCAGGTTTCTAGCGCCGGTAGCGTGGCGGTCAGCCCGCTTTTGGCATGGGCTTCGGTATATCCTTCCTGAGATTGTGGTTGCCGCGGCATATCCTTCAGTCTGGTTCGGATCTTCCCGGGTAATTTACGCATCCTCTGCTCCTCAGTGTAACGAGTTTTCTCAGCACTGGCAATTGGCAGCGTGCCGAATACAACGTGGTGAAAAAAGATGAGCTTTCTTGAGAGACAGGGAATGGCTTGGTTATAATCCGCCCGCTTTAATGAATGAATCAATGGCAGAAGCTGGGGTGAAGGGAGTGAAAAGCATAGGTATATGGGGGACGAGATTTGGGTTGGAGGTATGCATACCTTGAGGTTGTTCCAGGAATGAAAGGCGGAATGTCATGATCGACAGCGATGATTTCGTGCAGGCGTTGCAGACCATAGGAATCGATTTCTTCACGGGTGTTCCGGATACCATTTTGGCAGGAATTATCGTCGCGCTTGAAGAACGTCGCCTCTATACACCGTCCGTGCGCGAAGACGAAGCTGTCGCCTTGGCCGCTGGTGCGTATTTGGGCGGGAAAATTCCTGCTGTCCTCATGCAGAACTCGGGGTTGGGAAATGCGTTGAATGTATTGATGTCGCTTCATCTTATCTACAGGATCCCGACGATTTTAGTCATCTCGTGGCGTGGGTTCGAAGGGAAAGATGCGCCGGAGCATGTGGTGATGGGGCAGACCATGACGACCCTCCTGGAAACGGTCAAGATCCCTTATCGAGCCGTCACGTCCCAAACGGTGGGCGAGGATTTGAACTGGACCGCCAGGACCTTTATGGAGCAACGTATCCCTGTGGCCTTGCTCCTCAAGAAGGGTGTGGTCAAAACCCTTCAACCCTAATACTCCAAGGGAGGCGTGTAATGCGACCGGAAGAAGGTGTCATGCAGAGTCGGGCTCAGGCAATGAGCGCGTTGTTTGCCGTGATGACGGATCAACCCGTCATCGTGTGCAATGGATTCCCCTCTCGTGAAGCCTTCAAACTCCATGACAGGCCAGCCAATTTTTACATGATTGGGTCCATGGGAGTGGCCGCGGCGATTGGCCTGGGGGTAGCCCTAGCTAAACCTGACAGACATGTTGTGGTCTTCGATGGAGACGGTAACGTCTTAATGGGGATGGGGACGTTGGCCACCGTGGGTGCGCTGAAGCCCCGGAATTTTATCCATGTGGTGTTTGACAACGAGGTCTATGGAAGCACGGGCAACCAACTCACCTATTCACGGTGGGTCCGGCTCGATCAGGTCGCCAAGGCCGCAGGATATGTCAATGTGGAGCGCGTGCGAGAACGCGAAGATCTCGTCTATGAATTCAAGGAGATGCTTATGAAAGATGGCCCGAGTTTTCTGCTCATCAAGATTAATGAGCAAATCGAAGAGGCCGACCGAGTGTCCCTGACACCGGAAGCTATCGCTCGACGCTTCAAACACGCGCTCGCATGACGGCATTTTCAGGTGAGGCGATGATCCTGTTGAATCCTGGGCCCGTGAACATTTCCGAGCGGGTGCGTCGAGCATTGACTCGGCCGGATCTCTGCCATCGGGAACCGGAATGTGCCGAGTTGTTAGCGCGCATTCGTCACAAGCTGCTTCAAGCTTTTGTCCCAGGGCATGAAGCTGAGTATACAGCGATTCTCTTAACCGGTTCGGGGACAGCGGCCGTGGAGGCTTGTCTCCTATCCTGCCTGCCCCCGGGCAAGCGCTTGTTGATCGTCAATAACGGGGTCTATGGCCAACGGTTGATGGACATGGCTAGTCTCCAGCGACTTGCCATTCCCGACTTGAAATACGAATGGACCTGCCGACCTGACCCTGAAACGATCCGTGTGGCCCTCACGCAGCATCCCGAAGTCCAAGCAGTGGCGTTGGTCCATCATGAAACGACCGTTGGACTTATCAATCCGGTCCATGAAATTGCGGAAGTGGTGGATAACTTGGGTCGCGTATGCATTGTCGATTCTGTGAGTGGCTTAGGGGGGGAACCCTTGGATATTGCGGGGCGACATATCTACCTGGTGGCCGGTACGGCGGGGAAATGTATTCAAGGGGTACCAGGCGTCTCATTCGTGTTGGCGCGCAAGGGGTTCATGGAACGGGCGCGGCATTATCAGCGGCGCTCTTGGTATCTTAGCTTGGCCCGGTACTACGAAGCCCAGGAGCAAGGGAGCGTTCCCTGTACGCCGGCTATCCAAGTCTTGTTTGCCTTTGATGAGGCGCTGACTGAATTGCTCGAAGAAGGAGTTGCGAACCGGATCAAACGGTATGGGCAAGCCGCCGCACTCATTCGGGAGCGGATGCAAGCGCTGGGAGTTCGCCCTGTCTTACCCGCATCCCATCAATCGCATTCTCTGACGGCATTCTATATGCCTGAAGGGATCTCCTATCAAACCTTACATGACCAATTGAAAGCCCGTGGATTTGTGATCTACGCAGGGCAAGGCCATCTAGAGTCCACCATTTTCCGTATTGCGAACATGGGTGCCCTGACGGAGAATGACGTTGCGGCATTTCTTGATGCCTTTCAAGATGTGCTGGAGCACCATCGCGGCCAGGCATGAAAGCCGTAATTTTGGCAGCAGGGATGGGGAAACGCTTGCTCCCTTTCACCAAAACGAAGCCGAAATGTCTGCTGGAGTTTGGCGGGAAAAGTTTGCTGCAGCGATATTGGGAATCCTTAACCCGGTTAGGCGTTCAGCAGGTCGTGCTGGTGATTGGATACAAAGGGGAAATGGTTCAAGAGGCCGTGCAGGGTTTTCCAAAACCTCCTGAGGTCATGTGGGTGATCAACGCGGACTTTGCACGCGGGAGTGTGGGATCGCTGTGGGCAGCGAAGGATGAGTTTTGCTCCGATGATGTCCTCATCATGGATGCGGATGTGCTTTTCCCTCACACCCTCTTGGAGCGGTTAGTCAAGTCCCCGCATCCTAATGCGCTTCTCCTGGACGAGACAGTGGTCCAGCAGTCGGAGGAATGTATGGCAGCGGTGAAACAGGACCGGGTTATTGCCCTTTCCAAACGATTACCGGCAGACTACGACTGGGCCGGCGAGGGGGTCGGGTTCTTGAAAGTCGGCCGAGAGGCACTTCCCCGACTTGTCCAGTCGATCGAGCGCGTAATCCATGCCGGTCAGATCAATATGGAATATGAGGATGCACTGCAGGAGTTTTTTGTCTCGACTCCTGTGGGGTATGAGAAAATCGGCGGGCTCCCGTGGATTGAAATTGACTTTCCGGTTGATATGTGGCGAGCGGAGACCGAGGTCTTGCCGAAGTTGGCTTAACATGCTAAAGAAGCATCCATTTCTATCAGGTTTGTCGGAGAGCGAACGGATTGGGGGCACAAGGTAAGACGACAAGGTAAGACGATGGATGGGACCCTGAATAAACCGGAGATCACCACGGTTGATACCGCGATTGTCCTTGCCTCGTGTGGGGTTTTTGATCTTGCTGCTCCAGGGCCACGAACGTCCCAGGTGCTCGCCTTGACCCGAGTGGGAGGGCTGACGCTGTTTCAGCGTACGATCTTAACTCTCCAACGCGGAGGGATATCGCAAATCTTTGCTCTGGTTGGCGAGGAAGAACGGATGCTCCGCCGGCTCATTCAAGCTGATGATCGAGTAAGAGCGGCTGTCCGCTGGCTTCCTGTGCGAGAGTTTCCACCTGCGGATCCGAAAACGTGGGAAGTCCTGGCTGGCGAGGTCAAAGGGTCCTGTTTGATCCTCGGCTGTCACATGATTTTTACTCCCTCGTTGATTGAATTGCTACGCGAACAGGGACAGCGCGGGCAGGCTGTTGTGGTGGCAGGCCGGCCAGGTGACGAAGGATGGGCTGCCAATCCGGGTATTCTCATGCGCGCTGCTTCGCTGAATCATCATGAGGTGTCTGGGGTGACCTCCCGGGTAGTGTTCCATGATCTCGCTCGGATGGCGGAGACTCATTACGGACAAGATGTGGACTGTGTTCCGGCCGGGGATATGGTGGTCCTTCCTGCACGGCTGCTGGGGGTGTCCGGATCGTGGAAGACCCCTGAAACTGGTCCTATTCGATTGGCCTTAGAGCAAGCTGCTGCGGAGGGGATTGTCCAGATTCTCTCCGCCGGGGGGCACGGTTATGTTGATGCACGGGGGGAGAACGGTCCGGAACGTGCCCAGCACCTGCTGTTCCAATCGCTGCAGACAGTGAAGGGAGGATTTGACGGCTGGGTCGATCGATATGTCAACCGCAAACTCTCCGCACTCTTGACGCGAGGGTTTATCTGGTTGGGGCTCTCACCGAATGTGGTCACCATCCTCTCCATGATCGTCGGATTGCTCGGCGCATGGATGTTCGCTGCGGGATCCTACCAGTTGGGGATCCTTGGGGCCTTGCTCTTTCAATTGTCCGTGATCATCGATTGCTGCGATGGTGAGGTGGCCCGCCTAACCTTTGCAGAGTCCAAGTTTGGCCAGGAGTTGGATCTCATTGCGGACAATTTCGTCCATATGGCCATCTTTGCTGGGATCGCTTGGGGAAGCTATAACATGGGTCCGTGGCAAGGGTCTTCGATTCCCTTACTCCTTGGCGTTCTGGCAATTATGGGTAATGGCGTCTCATTCTGGTTGGTCAATCAGGTACGGTATCTGAAAGCGCGACCCCTGAAATGGTCCAAATTGCCTTCGTGTCATCGTGAGCGACTGGAACGGATTCTGCACCGTCTGGCCAATCGGGATTTCTCGATCGTGGTGATCCTCTGCGCCGGACTTGGAATCCTCCCTTGGTTTCTTGCACTTAGCGCAGTCGGGTCATGGGTTTTTGCTGTGACCATAGGTTGGTTGCTTCGTCGAAGCCTGCGTCTCGCCTCATCTTCTGTTGTATAGGCCGGTGATTCGGCTGGTCTTTTTCCTCATTGGTCTCCTCGCGTTCATCGGGATGGTGTGGCATATTGGTTGGACGGAAATCGTCCGGTCAATTGGACATGTTGGGTGGCTGCCATTTCTGGTGATCCTCCTTCCGACGGCGGTGGGTTATGCACTTGAGGCCTATGGCTGGAAATTGACTTTGGGGCCTCATGCCCAAGTAGTAAGGTTTACGCACGTCTTTGCCATTCGGATGGCTGGAGAAGTGATTAATGTCACGACGCCGACAGGGTACATGGGTGGGGAACCCGTGAAGGCGTATTTCCTCGAGCGATATGGGGTGTCGCTGGTTGATGGATTCGCCTCGGTGATCACCGCCAAAACCAGTATGACTTTGGCGCAGGTGCTCTTTATGGCATTCGGGATCGGGCTCACACTCGGATGGCTTGAGTACACGTCCTTCAGCAGCGGTATTATGGCTGCCAGTGCGGGGGTTGGGGTCCTTGGTGTTGGCGTGCTCCTGCTGCTCATGGCCCAGCGCTATGGAATCGGAGCGGGCCTCTTGCTTCTGCTTCGCAAGACTGGCCTGTCCGTGCCCTTTCTTCAGGCTCAAGAAAAACGACTGCTTGCCGTCGATCACCTCATCCGCGAGTTCTATACAACCCAGCGGCGACTGTTCTTGCTGGTCCTAGGGACGTATTTTTTGGCATGGCTCCTGGAGGCGGTGGAGGTGTATGCGATTCTGGTGTTCTTGGGGGAGCCTGTAGAGTGGTGGGCCTCGATTTCCATCGCGGCAGTGGCAGTCCTCATTAAAGGAGGAACATTCTTTATCCCTGGGAGTCTGGGGGCCCAAGAGGCCGGATATCTCTTGCTTCTTATGGGCTTTGGATATCCCGACGTAGTTGGAATGACGTTTGCCGTTCTTCGCCGTATCCGAGAAATTGTGTGGATTCTGGTGGGGCTTGGATGCCTGGTATGCCTGCGAGGAAAGCGTGTGCCCCTCATACGGAATTGATCATTTCCAAGACCTCTGCTTAACGCTCTCGGCTGACCATATAATCAGCGACGACGGCAAGAGAGCGTTTGGCTGGTGAATCGTCGAAGTGTTCTAAGTCAAGGAGTGCGACGTTGATATAGTCGCGAGATCGCGCCAGGGTATATTGCAGGGACCCATATTGTTGCATAAGATCTGTCAACTCGAGGAGAATATGTGTATCAAGAGAGGGAGCATGCAGATGGGTAATGATCCATTGCCGCTCCTCATAGGTGGCCGTTCGGAGGAGGTGAAGAAGCGGAAGCGTAACCATCCCCTGCATGAAGTCTTGTCCTAACGTCTTTCCCAACTGTGTGCCGTTGGCTGTGTAGTCAAGCCGGTCATCGGCGAGTTGGAATGCGATTCCCAAATGAAGGCCGAATCGGTAAAGGGCCATCTGCTGAGCTGGCGGGGCCCCTCCAAGAATCGCTCCAACTTTGCAGGCGGCAGCGACAAGCGCACCGGTTTTGTACTCCACGATACGGAGATACTCTGGCTCGGTGAGCAGAGGTTGGTTAGTTGCACAAAGCTGAAGAATTTCGCCTTCCGCCATCTTACGGCAGGCATCGGACAACACTTCGTTCATGCTGTGGTTGTGGAAGTTGGCGATCTGTTGCATGGCTTTGGAATACAGGTAGTCGCCAACCAGAATGCTAGCCTGATTTCCCCAAATACGTCGGACGGTCTGTTGCCCGCGCCGAAGATCCGCTTCATCCAGCACGTCGTCATGGAGGAGTGTTGCTGTGTGAATGAATTCGATCAGGCTTCCTAGCAGCAAATCTTCCTTGTTTGTATACCCGCAGAGACGCGCGCATAGGATGAGTAAGAGTGGTCGGATTCGTTTCCCACCCCCATTGAAAATGTGGGCTGCCATTTGATTGATCAGAGGAACTTCAGAATCGAGATTTCTCCGAATGTGGGCTTCTACCTCTTCAAGGTCCTCGCGGTAAGTCTCCCAGACATCTTCCATGGTCAGAAAGCTTTGAACAACTGGAGGACCGTTAGGCATGGACGCGATAGTAGGGGAGGGACTGGGGTTTGTCAAGGGAAGAGACTGGACGAACCCCAATCGGCTCTCTCTACCAAGTGGATTGCGGGGATAGTACTCAACGGGTTCCTTGACACTCCAAATGTGCTTCAAGTAAGGTGCAGCACGCTAGCAGTGGGCTGGGGTGGGAGGGACACTGTTTCCTCAGCGCCGTGTTGAAGGAGTTTGGGAGAGTACATCGAGAGATGAGCCGAAGGTGAGGGTATGATGCGTTTCCCCATGGATGTTTGGGGATGACAGGGTTTTCCTTTGTTCCATACGAGCGGAATAATGAAACATATACGAGTCGCATTATGAATATGAGCCAAGTATACGGGTTGCCAGCGGCCCAAGGCCTTTACCATCCACAATATGAAAAAGATAGTTGTGGTATCGGATTTGTAGTGAATATCAAGGGGCATCAATCCCATGACATTATTCAAAAGGGGTTGACGATTCTTCAGAATCTCTACCATCGTGGAGCCCAAGGCTGTGATCCCTGTACCGGCGATGGGGCAGGGATCCTCATGCAAATTCCCCATGTCTTCTTTAAACGAGTGACTGGCGAGCTGGGAATTCAGTTGCCAGGGCCAGGGGAATACGGCGTAGGGATGGTGTTTCTGCCTCGTGATGAGATACGGCGCCGGCAATGTGAAAGCGTGTTTGAAACAATTGTTCGAGAAGAGGGACAACAATTTTTGGGATGGCGTGATGTGCCGATTAAGGAGGAACATGTCGGCAGCCAGGCGCGCAAGACGCTGCCCTATATCAAGCAATTTTTCGTTGGGCGGGATATTCTCAATGCGGCCCAATTTGAGCGCAAGTTGTACGTCATTCGCAAGCGCATTGCTCGAACCATTCGGGAGTCTGCGCTTGTCGAGCGAGGTCTGGTCTACATTTGCAGTTTGTCTTCCAACACGATTGTCTACAAGGGGATGCTCCTGCCCCAACAACTCCCTCTTTTTTACCCGGACCTCGTTGATGAGCAACTCGCCTCGGCGCTGGTGTTGGTTCACTCTCGCTTTAGCACCAATACCTTCCCCACTTGGTCGCTGGCGCATCCCTATCGCTACATTGTCCACAATGGCGAGATCAATACGTTGAAAGGAAACGTCAATTGGATGCGAGCGCGTCAAGGCAAGCTCGCCTCGGACCTGTTTGGAAGCGATCTGGAAAAATTGTATCCCATTGTCTACGAACATCAGAGCGATTCGGCGTGTCTGGATAATGCTATTGAGTTTTTGGTCATGGCAGGCCGATCGCTGCCTCATGCCATCATGATGCTTATCCCCGAGCCGTGGGTTGGCAACCCGCACATGGACTTAGATCGACGAGGGTTTTACGAATACCACGCTGCGATGATGGAACCATGGGATGGGCCGGCCGCGGTAGCGTTTACCGATGGCCGACTCATTGGGGCCACGCTTGACCGGAATGGACTGCGGCCCTGCCGATATCAGGTGACAACGGACGATTTAGTAGTACTGGCCTCGGAAGCCGGCGTATTGCCCGTTGATCCGAAACAGATTCGGGTAAAAGGGCGACTCCAGCCAGGCCGGATGTTTCTCGTGGATACGATACAAGGCCGCATCATCGATGATGAAGAAATCAAGGCGGATATCGTACGGCGCAGACCGTATCGTGCTTGGGTGACCCAATATCGAGTCTCTCTCGATGAATTACCCGAGCCGTTAAATGTCCCCCAACCCGATCATCCGACGATCCGGCAGCGACAACAGGCCTTCGGCTATACCGTGGAAGAGCTCAAGATGGTCTTGACTCCGATGGTTGTTACTGGCGAGGAGCCGGTATCCTCTATGGGAACGGATACCCCATTGGCTGTGCTTTCCACTCGTCCCCAACTCCTGTTCAAGTATTTTAAGCAGCTCTTCGCTCAGGTGACCAATCCCCCAATCGATCCGATTCGCGAACAGCTTGTCATGTCCTTGGTGACCAATATCGGCCCCAAGCCTAATCTCATTGCCGAAACGCCCGAGGCTTGCCGGCGGATCAAAGTCCAGCAGCCGATTCTCACCAATGCGGACTTGCAGAAAATTCGGGAGCTTGAAGATCCACATTTTGTGACCAAAACCCTACCCATTCTCTTCCGCGTGGCAGAAGGCCCTGAAGGGCTGGGGGCTGCAGTGGATCGATTGTGTCAGGAAGCCTCCCAGGCCATCAAGCAAGGGTATAAATTTCTCATTTTAAGTGATCGGGGGATCAACGCGGAGTGGGCCCCGATTCCCAGCCTATTAGCCATTTCGGCTGTACACCATCATCTGGTTCGTGAGGCCACCCGTACGGAGGTGGGGCTCATTCTGGAGACGGGTGAGCCCAGAGATGTGCATCATTTTGCCTGCTTAATCGGGTATGGGGCTGGTGCCGTGAACCCCTATCTGGTTTTTGAAAGTCTGGTGGATATGGAGCGAGATGGGTATCTTCCGGAAGGGCTGGATGCTGCGACGGCGGAGACCAAATTTATCAAGGCGGTCAACAAGGGATTGCTGAAGATTTTTTCCAAAATGGGGATTTCGACTGTCCAGTCATACTGTGGAGCCCAGATTTTTGAAGCGATTGGGCTGAATCACGAGCTGGTCGATCGCTATTTTACGGGTACGCCATCGCGGATTGAGGGGATCGGCATGCGGGAAATCGGTGAGGAGACGTTGCGCCGCCATCGCGCGGCTTATGAACCCGTGCCGATTCGGCAGCTCGACTTTGGTGGAGAGATTCACTATCGGATTCAAGGCGAATATCACAATTGGAATCCGGAAACGATCTATAAACTCCAGCATGCCACGCGTAAGCGGGACTTTAAAACGTATGAGGAATTTGCCGCTCTCGTGAATGACGAGAGTCGGCACCTTTCTAATCTGAGGGGACTGCTAGACTTTAAATTTGCGTCTCGGCCTCTTCCATTGGACGAGGTCGAACCGGCTCAGGAGATCGTGAAACGGTTCACCACCGGGGCGATGTCCTTTGGTGCTATCAGTAAGGAGGCGCATGAGACCTTGGCCATTGCTATGAACCGCATCGGGGGGAAGAGCAATACCGGTGAAGGCGGTGAAGATCCCGAGCGCTTTATTCCCTTGCCCAATGGAGATTCCAAGAGTTCCGCGATCAAGCAAGTGGCGTCTGGACGATTTGGCGTTACCTCCAATTATCTTGTCCATGCCCGAGAGATCCAAATCAAAATGGCTCAAGGGGCAAAACCAGGAGAAGGCGGGCAACTTCCCGGCCACAAGGTTGATGCAATCATCGCCAAGATGCGGTATTCCACGCCAGGGGTCGGTCTGATTTCCCCCCCACCCCATCATGATATTTATTCCATTGAAGATCTCGCTCAGCTTATCTTCGACCTGAAAAACGCCAATCCTGAGGCTGATATTTCGGTCAAACTTGTCGCAGAAATTGGCGTGGGGACGGTGGCAGCCGGAGTCGCGAAGGCTCATGCGGACAAGGTTCTGATTAGCGGTGACTCAGGGGGGACGGGGGCCTCACCCCTGTCGTCGATTAAATATGCCGGCATCCCCTGGGAATTAGGTTTAGCGGAGACGCATCAAACCTTGGTCTTGAACGACCTCCGAGGGCGCATCAAAGTGGAGACTGATGGACAATTGAAAACAGGACGAGATGTGGTGATTGCCGCTCTTCTCGGTGCTGAAGAGTTTGGGTTCTCCACGGCTCCTCTAATTGTTGAGGGCTGTGTCATGATGCGGAAGTGTCATTTGAATACTTGCCCCGTGGGGGTGGCCACACAAGACCCTGTGTTGCGAAAGCTCTTTACCGGCCAGCCAGAATATGTGGTGAATTACTTTTTCTTTGTGGCTGAAGAAGTTCGCCGACTCATGGCGCGGTTGGGGTTTCGCACGTTTACCGAGATGATCGGCCGAGTGGACAAATTAAAAACGATTAAGGCCATCGATCACTGGAAAGCCAAAGGAGTGGATCTCACGCCTCTCCTGTGGAAACCCGAAGTTGAACCCCATGTCGCCACCTACTGTATGCACAAGCAGGATCATGGCCTGGAGCACATTCTGGACAATACCTTAATAGAGCTCTGCAAGCCGGCTCTTGAACGAAAAGAGCCGGTTTCATTCCACCTCCCCATTCGCAATGTTAATCGAACGACGGGCACACTCTTGTCCAGTCATATCACGAGACGGTATGGGGAAGCCGGGCTTCCTCCGGATACCATCACGATCACCTTTAGGGGGTCTGCCGGTCAATCGTTTGGTGCTTTTTTGGTTCCAGGCGTGACCTTTGTCCTCGAAGGAGAATCCAACGATTATCTAGGAAAGGGACTGTGCGGCGGGAAAATTGTGGTATTTCCTCCACGGGAGGTAACCTTTCCTCCTGAAGAAACAATTTTGATCGGCAATACGTCTCTCTATGGGGCTACAAGTGGCGAATGCTACTTTTATGGGACAGCGGGCGAGCGGTTTGCCGTTCGCAATAGCGGAGCCCGGGCAGTGATTGAAGGGACGGGCGACCATGGCTGTGAGTACATGACAGGTGGTGTAGTCGTCGTGTTAGGAAAGACCGGGCGGAATTTTGCCGCGGGTATGTCTGGGGGTATTGCCTTTGTCTTGAATGAAGATGGAAAGTTTGAATCGCGATGCAATATGGGGATGGTCGAGTTGGAACACGTTGTGGAGGCAGAGGATCAACAACTCCTTCGCACCATGGTCGAGGCGCATTTTCGATATACGGGAAGCCGCAAAGCGAAACTGCTTCTCGACCAATGGGAGGTGTGGCTTGCGCGATTTGTGAAGGTCATGCCGATTGATTATAAGCGAGTGTTGGCTGAACGGAAAGTTGCAGCGCTTCGTGTCGACACTTCGCACGATCGTCCGGTGGTGACGCATGGGTGATCCGAGAGGTTTTTTAAAATTCCCCCGAGAAGGGCCGAAACGCCGACCGGTAGAGCTTCGGGTTTTGGATTGGCATGAAATGTATGAGCCATTCCCCGAGGATAAACTGCAAACTCAAGGGGCTCGGTGTATGGACTGTGGAGTGCCTTTTTGCCAGGGGCATACAGGTTGTCCTGTGATCAATCTCATTCCGGAATGGAACGATTTGGTCTATCGCGGGCGATGGAAAGATGCCTTGAAGGCTCTTCACACGACCAATAATTTCCCAGAATTTACCGGGCGGTTGTGTCCGGCTCCCTGTGAGTCGGCGTGTGTGTTGGGTATTAATAATGACCCCGTGACGATCCGAATCATTGAATGGAATATCATCGAAAAGGGCTTTTCTGAAGGATGGGTTCAGCCGGTCCTCCCCATTGCTCGAACGGGGAAAACTGTGGCGATTGTTGGATCTGGCCCGGCTGGGTTAGCGGCGGCGCAGCAGTTGGCTCGGGCAGGGCATACAGTGACCGTATTTGAGAAGGCGGACCGAATTGGAGGATTGCTCCGTTATGGCATCCCGGATTTCAAGATGGAAAAATGGGTGTTGGATCGACGATTGGAGCAGATGAAGGCTGAAGGGGTTCGGTTTGAGACGAATGTCCATGTCGGCCTCGATCTTGAAGCGGAAAAACTCTGTCGCCAATTCGACGCGGTGTGTCTGGCGCTGGGAGCGGAGCAGCCTAGGGATTTGCTGGTTCCGGGTCGGGAGTTAAAAGGAATCCATTTCGCCATGGAGTATTTGGTCCAGCAGAACAAGCGGAATGCTGGCGATATGATTGCGGGAGAACCCATTACGGCGACAGGGAAGCGCGTGGTGATTATTGGTGGGGGTGATACGGGATCAGATTGTTTGGGGACAGCACATCGGCAAGGTTGCCGGGAAGTTCACCAGTTTGAACTCCTTCCCCAGCCGCCTCCCAATCGAGCAGAATCCACACCGTGGCCTCTATGGCCTATGCAATTGCGGACATCCCATGCTCATGAAGAAGGATGCGATCGGCAATGGAGTGTGTCGACGACTCGATTCAGTGGGCACAATGGGCAGGTTACCAAACTCCATGCTCATCGGGTCAAGATGGAAGAAGGTCGGTTTGTTCCCATCCCAGGCACCGAGTTTGAAATGGATGTTGATCTGGTGCTGTTGGCCATGGGATTCACCGGGCCGGTACACCATGGGTTACTCGACACGTTAGGTGTGGAATATGATGCCCGGGGAAATGTCGTGGTGGATGAACATTTCATGACCAATATTGATGGCATCTTTGCTGCTGGAGATACCAAACGCGGGGCTTCGCTGATCGTGTGGGCAATTGCCGAAGGACGAAATGCCGCTGCGGCGATTGATGCCTATCTCCGCGCGGGCCGTAGTTTAGCTGCCTCCAGAGCCTAATCCCATTTTTCTCTGCCTGGACTCTGCCAGCATTCTGGCCTCGATATAAAAATACGTGCTCATTGTATGCGGTCAGTCCATCACGTATTTGCAGAGCGGGCCATAGGTCTTCCGTTTCTTGGTCTCGGGCTTTCAGTGGATGTGTATACTCCACCCTTGCCAGAGTTGGTTCAGGCCCTAGAGTTGCACCATTTGCCCTATGGGTACTTGGAGATTTTTAAAGCACCACTCCCCTCCCTTCAGACGGTGCGTGCCAGGCTTGATTCTGTCCCATTAGCTCTCCATGGCGAGGGCTTGTGGATTCCTCAACCCGACCTGCAGACAGGCTATCCTTTTGAGCTGATTCTCGATGAGACCGCCACTGCGCTTGACGTGTTGGATAGTGCCTGGCTAACCCTGGAATGTGCCAGTAAACAGATGGGGGGCTATGCGTTTGGCACCTATCTGCCTCCGCTGTTTACGTGCACCAGTGCGCTTCAAGTGGCCCAGAATGTATGCCAAGTGCAAGCGTATCTGGACGCGGCAGCACACAGGCGTGGGACGACTCCTCCCTTTGTTCTTTTAGAGACCCCTCCGCTGACCTATGTGGCGTGTGGGGATGTAGGATATGCCGACTTCTTCCGAATAGTCACGGATGCGGCTCCCTGCGGGCTGGTACTGGATCTTGGGCATCTCTGGACAGTGTATCGCTATACGGGGGCGTGGCAAGTCAGGACTTCTCATCAATTTTTTCAGGAATTCCTCGATCGCTTCCCGGTTGAGCGTGTGCTCCAGGTGCATATCGCCGGATTAAGCGAGGCACCTAGCTTGAGCCAAAGGTCCAGAACCCAAGCAGGGCGAGTGGCCATGTGGGTTGACGCTCATGATGCGCCGGTTCCTCATATCCTTTGGACCTGGTTGGAGGATGTGCTTCACCATCCGGGGTTTGCCAATCTTAAAGGGATCGCTTTGGAGGTTGATACCAAGCCTCTGGCTGTAACGCTAGAAGAGTATGCACACTTGCGAGCGCGGTGTCGCTGGTGGGAGTCATCGATTTGTTCAGCACGTGCTTCCGTTCCCCTCCACGCTGTGCCACAGAGGAGTTTTCCTGCCCCTCAGAGGGAGGAACAGTCCATGTTGAAGAATGCCGCCCTGCTCTATGAGCAATATCGAGTCTATGGTCAAGCGCTGATTACAGGAGAGCCGGCAATCTGCCCCGCTCTTCTCGATGAAAACGTCACGATACGGGATGACCAGGAGACAGATCGAGCTTTTCAAGAATACGCACATCACTATCTCCCCTACGAAATTCTTGAATGGGGTGGAGCGATCCGCCAAATGTTTCCGCAATCCGTGGTGTCTCTTGAGCAGGCAGGTGTGGACGTGTCAGCGTTTCCTGCGTTTTGGTTCGCCACCACGGAGGAGACGTGGGATCCATATGATTTTTTCCTTTTGAAGATCAAACGGTTTACGGAATTTGTCAGAGAGCGAGCCACTCCTGTTTTTCCAGTTGCCCTAGAAGAAGCTCGACTGTTGCGCGATGCGTATCGCGCGGCGAACGATCTGGTATGGTAAAAAGAGAAGGTTGGCTTGCTAGTGTTTCGTCTTGGGACGCAGGATCCGCAAAATTTCCTCAATCAAGCGACGCTCGATTGCCGTGACTTCCGCTTCTCCTGCCTCTAAGATTTTCCCGGGTTCGGCAAATTTCTCGAAATCCGCTTTGACCCTGATGGTCGTCTGAGTCGGATCCATGTATTCGAGAACAATCAGGTATTGATTGCGAAATCCGTGAAGTTCCAACGCGGAAGGTTTTGCGATCTTTCGCTCGGTGATGAGAACAGCTTTCCGATCGGTTTCCATTTTGGCCAGTAATGTATATCCATACTGGCCAAGCGCCTGATTTGTGGCCTTTAAGACGGCTGGCAGGGCAAAAGGAAGTTGCCGAGTCTGGCCTCCCGCATGATTAGCTTGGAGAGATTTGCGAAATTGGGCTCGCTGGGTTCGCAACCATTGGGCATCGTTGGCGAGCTTGCGGTTTGTTTTCTCCAAAGCGCTCACGCGTGTCGCTAACGCCGCGCAGTCAGCTTTGAGTGTCTCATTGGCCGCGTGGGCAGCCTGGAGTTGTTCTTGGAGTTGGCGCTGTGCATCACGCAGTTCTTGGTTGAGCCTGTCTACTTGGTCCTGCAACACGCGATTGCCTTCCTGCAAGGTTGTGAGGATGGCCTCTTGTTTAGCCAACTGTTTGGCGAGTCGCTCTTTTTCTTTCAACAGCACAGGCGTCTGGTCGTCAGGACATCCGCTTAAGGTTCCCAGAAGAAGAACGCTCCCTATGGCCAGCCTCCGGAATCCGGATCCGAGAGAACAGGGCATGGAGAATACGTAAAATGAGCGACTCGTACGAGACACGGTGGTCAGCGTGAGTTGAAGTGGGTCAAGATGGGTTGAATCTCATCGGTAGAGAATTGTAGGCAAGTCCTGGGACGATGGCAAATTGGGGGCCGAGGTCTTCATTTTCTGAAGGGTTCATCTCAGATTTAAAAGAAGCAGAGCGGTATGGCTGTGAAGTCCTGCTTGCTCCCCGTAGGATGAGCTCTTAGTATGTATGACTTGATGGATAGTAGGCCAGGCATCTCAGCTCTATAGGTCAACTACGCTGGCACGCAAAAGGGGGAGAATTATTTGGTTCTCTAGAGCAGCAAAGCAAGTAAGAGAGGAGGGAGGCTACAATGTGGTATTTCCTCGTGATACTGGTCCTGATGATGGGTATGGGCAAGGCGGCTGCGGAGGCTGGTGAATCCAGCGTGATTGCTCCGTCAGGGGATGCTGAGCAGGTCAAGATTGAGAAAGTCGAGGTTAAACTCTCACAACTTGGGCCTGTTGTCATCTTGAAAGCGCAAGATCGGTCAATCCCCATCTTTGTGGATCCGACCGTTGCCGGATCCATTGAAGGCGCCTTGACGGGGCGAAAGTTTCACCGACCCCTTTCCCATGACCTCATGCACACCATTTTAAAGGCGTATGGGGGCAAGGTGGACCAGGTCGTTATCCGCTTAAAGGATCAAATTTACTATGGAGAACTGACCATTTCCCTTCAAGGGCAGGTGAAAGTCTTCGACAGCCGATCATCTGACGCGATCGCGCTTGCCATTCACTTCCATGCCCCAATCCTCGTGGGCAAGGATTTATTGGAAAGAGCGGGAGAACCTGATAAGCCCATAACCGACCCGCAAATGTTGTTGTAGCTGTCTACGGCTGGACAATCACATCTACAAAGGTGGGAAAACTGTCCGCTCCCTGTACATCTGTTACACGGAGTTTGAAACGAAACAGTCGTTCATCTACTACATAGGGTGCTAAAAAGCTTGCTTTGGGTGAAAA
>RFGT01000112.1 GCA_003696975.1 Nitrospirota bacterium
GGGCTACAGTGCACTGCTCATAAGAATAGGGATATGTGTTTCGCACGATTATAGAATCGCTCGCCAAGCCACGTAAGCTGACGAATTCAATCCGTCGCTCATTTTCCTTGGCGACGGACAAACCCGCTGGATCGGCCATTCAGGTCATCAGTTTTCCTGATGAGCAGGCTGAGGCGGCCTGGATCGTCCGACACATTGAGGAAGCAATAGGAGGAACCAGTCATTATCAACACTATAAAGGCAAGGTCCATGACGTCGCCAGCCAGCGAGCACGAAGTTTTCGCGATTTCGCTGTGCTGTTTCGAGTCCAGGGAATCGCCAAACCCCTTCAGGATGCCTTGACCAAGTCGGGGATTCCCTATCAGTTCGTTGGAGCTTCTCGTCTCTTCGATCGACCCATGATCAAAGATCTCATGGCCTATCTTCGCGTCTTAATCGCTCCGCATGACGATGTGAGTCTAGGACATGTTTTGAACCGGCCTCCCCGCGGTATCGGCTTGCAGACACAGGCCGCTCTTGAGGCCAAGGCGGAAGACCAAGAGTACTCGCTGTTCGATATCCTGAGACAGGATAACGGGTTTTCGCCTTCACAGTCCGGGATGATCCGAGAATTTCTCCAGTGTTTGGAAAACCTCCGGTCATCGATGACGGCTATGCCTCTCTCCCGCTTCATCTCACATGTGGCAGAGGTCACAGGTCTCAAGCGCTGGCGGACCGCGCAAGATCCGCAGCATGACCGCGATGTGCTGCTCCTTCGGGCCCTGGCGGCAAAATATGATGAACACCCTCCCGAGCAAGCGCTTCAGCAATTTTTGGTGGAGTCCGCCTTGATGGAAGAGGCTGACGCCTACAACTCCGAGATTGATGCCGTCACACTGGCAACCATTCACGCCGTCAAGGGACTTGAGTTTACCGAAGTGATGCTTTGTGGGGTCGAAGACGAGATTCTTCCCCATATCAACGGGGATCTGGAGGAAGAGCGGCGACTCTTCTATGTGGGACTCACCCGGGCGAAAGAGCAGGTATGGCTGTTTCATTGCCGGAGCCGACGTGTGTTCGGGATTCGCCGGGCGTGTCGAGTCTCACGATTTCTTTCGGAATTCGATGAGGCACTTCGAACTCTGACGACGGTACCCGATCGGAGCCGCCGTGCAAAAGACACCTCCCAGTCTGATCAACTTTCCTTGTTGTGACCTTGGGCCTTTCCTCTGTAAGCTCGGTGGATCATGCACCGGACTATGGAAAGGCATGGCGACCTTGCTCAACACGGTGGCCATCAGGCTAATCCGTCAAGGCGCGTAAGTGCATGCCTGTTTCTCGCTCACCCCTTCGTGGATTACTAATTGCCCAGTTTTTGGGCGCTTTCAATGACAACGCATGGAAACTGCTGGTGACGCTGTTGGCAATTCGACAACTCGCAGCTCACATGGCACCGGGACCGCAATTCGAGGCCGCCTCACAAGCCCAGACCACGCTGACCTTTGTGGTTTTTACCTTTCCCCTGATTGTGGTATCCCTCGTTGCGGGAGTGTTCTCCGACCGATTCAGCAAACGCTCGGTTATCGTGGTTTTGAAGGCTGTGGAGATCGTGCTGATGGGCGTTGGAACACTTGCCTTATTGGCGAATCCTTCGGGTGGAGTCTGGCCATTGGTGGTTTTGGCCGCAATGGCGGTCCAAAGTGCGCTGTTCAGCCCAGCGAAGTATGGAATCCTACCTGAGTTGCTTCCTCATGAATGCCTCTCTGCCGGCAATGGTCAACTAGAGCTCTGGACGTTTCTGGCCATTATTGCTGGGACCGTAAGCGGGGGGGTGCTGTTAGATCTGGCCGGATCCTCTCCCTGGTTGGCGGGCCTCCTTCTGTGTTTTTTGGCGGTATGCGGGTTTCTGGCCGCATTGACGGTCCCGCCGGTTCCGCGCTCACGCATGGAAGGCGGCGTGCGAGCTACTCTTCACGGTGCATGGGAAGCAGTGCGTAGCGATTCTCTATTGCGAGTGGGCATCGGCGGCAATATTGCCTATTGGACAATTGCCAGCCTTGTGGGACAGGATGTGCTGATCTACGCCAAGGCTGTCTTGGGACTGGCCGACTCCTGGGTGGGAACGCCGCTTGCAACCTTTGGCTTTGGGGTAGGGCTTGGCTCAATACTAGCAGGCATATTATCGTCGGCCAAAGTAGAGATGGGATTGATTCCCGTGGGGGTAATAGGGTTGGTGATTCCCCTTTGTCTGATGGGAATGCTTTCACCGGCTCTCTCGGGAACCTTGGCTGGCATGGCGTTCCTTGGACTCGCCAGTGGATTGATCGTGGTCCCTTTTAATGCTCTCATTCAATGGCGTGCCCCTCATGATCGTAAGGGAGCCGTCATTGCCTTCAGTAATACCCTTGTCTTTGCGGGTATTCTCATAGGTTCGTTAGGGGCAGGCGGGTTGGCACAATTGGGCTTAGATGCCAGCGGTATCTTGACATTGGCGGGGCTTGGTACGGCCGGGTTGCTGGTGCTCGGAGTGCGGGTGTTTCCCGAGATGGCCATTCGGATGGTTCTAGTGCTCCTGTCCACCGTGCGGTACCGGCTTACGGTTATAGGGAAAGACCACGTTCCACTGGAAGGCGGTGGGGTCCTTGTGGTCAATCGAATGTCGCTCCTTGATGCTCTGCTCATCCTGGCCAGCGTGGATCGCTCCATATGCTTCGTCGGAGAGCTTCCCGATGGGACCTCTGGGATATTCCGGCGTGCTGCCAAAAGCCTCCGGGTACTCTCTCCGGAAGATGTATCGAGCGGAACGAAAACCTGGCTCTCCCAAACGGCATGTATCGCGATGAGCGGAGAGCTTGTCTGTATTCTGTCCAAAGGCCCGATCCCGGCGCGCAATCGAGTTGAGGAACTTCGGGAGGCATTGAGGGGAAGCAGCCTCCCTCTCTTACCCGTCTATCTTGAGAGGCCGGAGAGTCTGCAGGAGCAGGGGGCGCTCACAGTACGTCATCTCCGGGAGCCTGCTCTGATTGCGTTTGGTGCTCCGATACCATCCGACGCCTCGCCTGCGGTGGTCCAAGATTCCTTCCAGCAATTGGGTTCCATGGTCTGGAATGTGAAGGCTGCCGCCTTCCAGCCCCTTCACCGTTTATGGATTGGAGCCATGCGCAGGCACCCTTTCAAGTTTGCGTTTGCCGATCTCACCCGTCCCCATGTGACGTGTCTGGGAGGGTTGATTGGTGTCATTGTCCTGGCCAAAAAGCTCCGTCCCATCTGGGCTGGCCAATCAGTGGTGGGCATTTTACTCCCGCCAAGCGTCGCGGGAGTCCTCGTCAATGTGGCGGTAACCCTATCCGGCCGGACAAGTGTGAATCTGAATTACAC
>RFGT01000113.1 GCA_003696975.1 Nitrospirota bacterium
AGCCGGGAACGTCCGTGTTTATCACGATCCATCATGATCGCAAGAATTACCGTGTGGAGGTACGGGTTGAGGCTCGTGAACGGCTTGCCGGGCCGTGGGGTGAAGTAGAGACGATTCGGGTTTTGGCAGTGATGCCCTTTCAGGGAATCTTTTTGAATGAGGGGAACATTCGAGTCTGGGTGACGGATGATGAGCGGCGAATCCCCGTGAAGATGCAGGCACGCGTGATCGTGGGGTCGATCACGGCTCTTCTGGAGAAACGGGCTTCCGTGGTTCCTCGCCAACTTAGTTGATGGGGACTCCCTCGACTTTTCTTCAGAAAAATCGAATAATACACTATCGCGTCGCGACCACTTACTGCATATCTCTTTGCAAGTGTCTCATGTGAATAGGATCTGAAATTATCCAAAGGAGACAAACCGATGGCTGAGGCAATTTCCCTAACCCGACACATTTTGCAGCAACAACGCTTGCATGCGCAGGCGACGGGAGAGTTCTCCGCGATCATGGCTCAAATCGCCCTAGCTGGGAAAATGATTGCCCGAGATTTGAGTCATGCCGGCCTGATTGACATTTTGGGTAGCACCGGTGAAGTCAATGTTCAGGGAGAGGAGGTCCAAAAGCTCGATCAGAAAGCCAATGAGACCTTCGTGAAGGTGTTTGAATACAGCCCTGTCGTCAAAACCCTGATTTCCGAGGAAATGGAAGAGCCCGTGACGATCGCGCATGCAGAGCGGACCGGAAAATATGCCCTGTTTTTCGACCCGCTTGATGGCTCCTCGAATATTGACGTGAATGCTCCACTGGGGTCCATTTTCTCCATTCACCGGTTGGATGAGCGCGAGGTATCGACACCCCAGGCGGCACTTCTAAAACGGGGATCGGAACAAGTCGCGGCGGGATACCTGCTGTATGGCGCGAGCACCGTGTTGGTTTATACCTGCGGGGATGGCGTCCATCAATTTACCTTAGATCCCGGCATTGGCGAGTTTTTGCTCTCGGCTACCAAGCTTCAAATGCCTGCTCGGGGGAAAATTTACAGCACCAATGAGGGAAATCGTCAAAAATGGCTGGAGCCTGTCCAGCGCTTTGTCAATTATCTGCAAGAAACGGATGCAGCCACGGGCCGGCCATATTCCTCTCGCTATACCGGCTGTCTTGTAGCCGATGTGCATCGGATTCTCCTGAAAGGCGGGCTCTATCTCTATCCAGGAGAAGTCAAAAAGCCCGAAGGGAAGCTGCGGCTGATGTATGAAGCCGCGCCTTTGAGTTTTGTTGTCGAGCAAGCCGGGGGCTTGGGGAGTACCGGGGTCGAACGGATCAACACCATTCAGCCCAAGGCTCCGCATCAGCGCGTTCCACTGGTCATTGGAAGCCGGGATGATGTGACCTTGCTGGAACAATTCATGAAAGGCGCCGTGTGAACGTGCAGGAGGTGATGGTCATTCTCTCCCATCCATCCACCGCAGAAGATGAGGGAAGCGTATGGCTCTCAGAGCCGCATTTGTGACAGGGAGCATCCTCGTTGGTGTGCTATTGGGTATGAGGCTAGGGGAGGGAACGGATCTCCTGCTAGGCGGGATTGTGGGGGCGATGGTAAGCGGCGGTTTGGTCTGGCTGGAACAAGCGCTCCGATCGGTTCCACTGGCCGTCACACTCGGGGGCGCAATTGGGTTGGCCGGCGGGGTCGTGGTGGCGAGCCTTGTTCTGGTGGCCCTCGGCCAAGTTCTACATGAGCTGTCCTTGCTGACGGGACTAGTTGTAGTGGGACTCTTCCTTGTGTTCCCCTATCTTGGATTTGTTGTGGGAAGCCGGATGGGCAAAGAAGGCGTGAAACCTGTTTCTTCCGTTGTGGGGGGTGTCCAGTTGAAAGAACCCCCGTACAAGGCCAAATTGCTTGACACCAGCGTGATTATCGATGGCCGAATTGCTGATCTGTGCGAGACCGGGTTTATCGAGGGGAAATTGGTCATCCCCCAGTTCATTCTTCAGGAGCTGCAACACATTTCCGATTCGGCTGACAGCCTGAAACGGGCCCGTGGGCGCCGGGGATTGGATATCTTGAATCACATTCAAAAGAACGTCGAAGTCGAGGTGGAGATCGTGGAGGATGACTTTCCTCACATTAAAGAAGTGGATGCCAAGTTGGTGGAACTGGCCAAACGGCTTCATGCCAAAATCATCACCAATGATTTGAATCTCAACAAAGTGGCCGAGCTTCAAGGCGTGCGAGTCCTCAATATCAATGACTTATCCAATGCGCTCAAACCCGTGGTCTTGCCTGGCGAAACCGTTCGGGTGTTCGTCTTGAAAGAAGGGAAAGAGGCCGGGCAGGGAGTGGCCTATCTGGATGACGGAACCATGGTGGTGGTGGACAACGCCAAACGGTGCATCGGGAAAAATGTGGATGTCGTGGTGACCAGTGTATTACAGACGAGCGCGGGTCGAATGATTTTTACACGGCTGAAGGAAGAAACCGATCGAGACGAACTGAGTTTTGCACGTGGGTGAGTGGGTGACGGCTGTGGTGCCCGCGGCGGGCCAAGGGGTCCGCATGGGGGCTGACAAGCCTAAGCAATTTCTTCACCTCGGAAACCTTCCTTTGCTCGTCTATGCCCTCCGCGTGTTTGAAGCCGCTTCCGAGGTTGCTGAAGTCATCCTGGTCGTTCCCCAGTCGGAACGAGCGCAGTGTGAGGCAGAAGTTGTGCGCGCGTTCGGACTCCGGAAGGTCACCCAGATTGTCGCCGGAGGAGAGCGTCGACAAGACTCCGTCTGGAAGGGACTCCAGGCTGCCGATCCACGGGCGACGATGGTGCTCGTGCATGACGCGGTGCGCCCGTTGGTCACTAAGGAAATGGTCAGTACGGTCCTCGCGGCGGCACGGCAGCATGGGGCGGCGATTGTGGCCATTCCCTTGCATGACACCGTCAAGCGCGTGAAACCAGACCGCATAATTGAGAGAACGATCCCACGTGAGGAGTTATGGCTCGCGCAAACTCCTCAAGCTTTTGAGAAATCGCTATTGGTGAAAGCCCATCGCCAAGGCCAACAAGATGGCGTCGAGGCCACGGACGACGCCTTCCTGGTGGAACGGCTTGGTCGACCCGTCGCCATCGTGCCCGGCAGCGCCGACAATATCAAAATCACCAGACCAGAGGACCTCGCGATCGGCGAGGCCTTGTTGCGCCGGCACGAATAATAAGCACAAATAGGAGAATAGCAGAAGTAGAGACTGAAAAGTCAGTCACTTTTCAGGTTCAATCAGCTTCGCATGATGTGCTGAGCGCCACGAGGTCTTCCCGGGTCAGCCCCCGGGCGGCCGGTGGCCGATCTCCCCACGACACACGATCGGGATGGAGAAGCGACGCCAGCAACTCGGCACCGTCCACGACGCGCGGGCCGGGGCGGGCAAAGTAACTGTTCGCATCCACGGCATAGACACGTCCGTTCTGCACAGCCGGCAGTGTCTCCCATCCGGGATAGCGGGTGAGCACCCCAGCCTGCCCAACAGTGTGCTCCAAATTGAATCCACACGGACTCAAAACCAAAACCTCCGGGTGAACCTCTTGCACATCCTCCCATCGACACCGTTCCGAGGGTTTTCCACCTTCGGCTAACAGGCTCTCGCCTCCCGCCAGCGCAATCAACTCCGGCATCCAATGCCCCGCAGAATACAAAGGCGATAACCATTCCAGGCAACAGACGCGCGGCCTGGCCGGCACTTCCGACAGACGCTGACGGAGTGCTTCGATCCGCTTGCGCAACTCTTGCACGAGCGCAGCGGTCCGATCGCGGACCCCAACAGCTTCGCCAACCTCAAGAATCGATGAAAGAATGTCTTCCAGGGATTGCGGCCGCAACCAGACAACCCGCGGCGGACGCGAGAGATGGGCCAGCACGCGCGAGACTTCATTTCCCGATGGCGCGCATACCTGGCAGAGATCCTGCGTCAGAATCACATCGGGATCCAGCTCGCGCAACAGCTCTTCATCCACCACATAGAGGCTTTGGCCTTGGCGAACGGCATCACGCACCGCCTGGTCGATCTTCTCGGGCGATAGGGTCGTGCTGTCGATTGCAGAATGCACGACAACCGGCAGCGAGCGTACCGTTTCAGGATAATCGCATTCATGCGTGATACCCACGAGCTGCTCGCGCAACCCAAGGGCGCAGACAATCTCTGTGGCGCTGGGAAGAAAGGAGACGATACGCATCGAGATCACAACGGTGTTATGCTGCCGATCAAATTTCGTGACTCCAAGTAAAAAAACGGATCCGTCGCCAACTCGCCCTCAGGCGGATTCCAGATCCTGCAATGCCGATTCCGCCCAAGACAAGATTTTCTCGGCATCTTCCAGCAAACC
>RFGT01000114.1 GCA_003696975.1 Nitrospirota bacterium
AAAGCCAATGGACTCATCGATGTGCCGGAGGAAGTGGAACGACTAGAACCTGGCGACCTAGTGCGCGTGCAGGTCCTCAGTCGAAATTTTTAGACGCCAAGGATCTCAAATCCTGGCCCCGGTGGTAAAAAAGGAATGTGGGGAGTCTAAATCGTCGCATGGCACCTCCGATTTTGTGTTTCGTGGGCCGGTCGAATAGTGGGAAAACCACGCTCATTGAGCGCTTAATTCCTGAGTTCACGCGAGCGGGTTATCGGATTGCCACAATTAAGCATGCCGGTCATGGGTTCGAGCTGGACACCGAAGGAAAAGATAGTTGGCGCCATAAACAAGCTGGCGCTCGGGCGGTGATTGTCCTGTCCAAAGGGAGCTTAGCGCTGTTTACCGATGTACAGGACGAGATGAAAGTCGAGGAGGTGCGCGATCGGTTTCTCGATAATCAGATTGACTTGATTTTTGCCGAGGGCTGGAAAAGCGAAGGATATCCCAAAATTGCCGTCGTTCGCGAGCGACTCGAAGAGATCACCGTGTCGCCTCACGGCTTGCTGGCCGTCGTCTCCACGGTTCCTCTAACTACCACCGTGCCCTGCTTTGACCGAAATGACATTACGGGCATAGCCACGTTCATCATCCAGCATTATCCCAAGCACTGTTCGGCATGAACTCCCCGCGCCGAGTTGTGGGCCTTCTCGCCATCATTGTGGGGGTGTTGGCGATCGCGGGTACGGCAGCCATTCCCCTGACCAACCATCCGGAATTTTGTGCCAGTTGCCACACGATTCGCCCCTCGGTCGAAAGCTGGAAACAGTCGTCACACAAAGAGGTGACATGCGTGGATTGCCATGTGCGCCCCGGGCTTTCCGGGTTTTTGCAAGACAAAGTTCTCGCCGGGATCAAAGATGTGACTATTACCTTTTTCGGAACTCCCACGGAGCCCCATAATCTGCAGGCCACAGTGGACTCAGCAATCTGTCTTGGCTGCCATCGAGCAATCTTGCGAGTTTCTGAAATCTCGGTGAGAGATTTGCCTGGACCTGTCAAGCAAGTTGGGTTGATCATGAGTCATCGCCAACATATGGAGGCGTTCGCCAAGCGGAACCAAGGAGAGGGGTGTACGACCTGCCACAACCGAGTGGTCCACAGCACACCGATTAAGGGTTATCCCATTGTAATTCCCCGGGGGCATGTCAAACTGGATATGAAACCCTATTATCCCGACTATCCAGAAGGGTCACGGTTATGGAATGCTACGCTTCAGGACTGCATGCGCTGCCACGATGGCAAAACGACTTATAACGGAAAAGTCCTAAGCAAAAAATGTGAGACCTGCCACCTTCCTGAAAAATTGCGCGAGTTTCTTTTCTGAGCGGAGCATGTGTGTAGTATGACGTCACCGATTCCTGCCATCGAAGTGCGGCACCTGACGAAGCGATTTGGGAATTTTACGGCGCTCGATGATATCTCATTCGATCTCTGGCCTGGAGAAACAGTAGGACTTCTCGGTCCCAATGGCGCGGGAAAAACCACGACCATTCAATTGCTTCTCAATGTGATGACTCCTACCTCCGGATCAATTCGCATCTTTGGGCTCGATCTTCAGCGCCATCGTAAGACCGTGCTTAAACATGTCAACTTTTCCTCCACGTATATCTCGATGCCGTTTTCGCTGACGGTGGAGGAGAATCTGCGAGTTATTGCCAAATTGTACGGTCTCTCTGATGTTTCGCGGAAAATTGATGATGTTATCAAAAAGTTGGAAATGGCCGACATTCGCCACAAGTTGACTCGGAAGTTGTCCTCCGGGCAAATGACGCGGTTGACTTTGGCTAAAGCCGTGATGACTGATCCCAAAATCTTGTTGCTGGATGAGCCCACTGCAAGCCTCGATCCGGATATTGCCCATAAGATCAAAGCCTTTCTCAAAGAATATCGTAACACTGCAGGATTGAGCATGTTGTACACCTCACACAATATGCGAGAGATGGAGGAAATGTCGGACCGAATCATCTTTTTGCAGCGCGGCAGGATTGTGGCCCAAGGAACGGTGGAAGAGATTGTGCGGCAGTATGGCCAGCGTGACCTGGAGGCCGTCTTTTTAAAACTGGCCCGTGAGCAGGACTAGGCATGGTGGTTCAACCGCCACACACCCATCCTTCGGAGATCTCTCAGGCAGTTAACGCGAGATGAGTCTAGCCCGCATCAATGCCTTGTTGGTTCGCCACCTGTACCTTTATCGGCGGAGCGTTCCGCGGTTCCTGGAAATTTTCTACTGGCCGTTGCTCGATCTCGTTGTGTGGGGATTCATCACGCTCTATCTCGCCCAACAGGGCCAAGCCCTGCATGGCGTAGTGACGTTTTTTCTCGGTGCGCTGATCTTGTGGGATGTCCTCTTTCGGGCTCAGCAGGGTATTACCATCTCGTTCTTGGAGGAAATCTGGGCGAGGAATTTGATGAATCTCTTCGCAAGCCCCTTGACGGCTGGCGAATTTCTCACTGCGACCATGGCATTGAGTGTGCTTAAGGTCTCTATGGTCTCGTTGGTCATGGTCATCGCGGCATTCGTCTTTTATTCCTATAATGTCTTTCTCTTGGGGCTTTCGTTGATCCCGTTTGTCCTCAATTTGATAGCGACCGGTTGGATCATTGGGATCTTGACCACTTCGATCATCATGCGATTTGGGCAGCAGGCCGAGGTGCTGGCTTGGGGCATGGTTTTTCTCTTTCAGCCGATTTCCTGCGTGTTTTACCCGCTAGCAGTCTTGCCTCCCTGGCTCCAACCGCTGGCCTGGGCCAACCCTGCCGCACATGTCTTTGAGGGGATGCGGGCCATTTTACTGGAAGGACAAGTGCCTTTCTTGCATCTTGGCTGGGCAACCGGTCTCAATGCCTTCTATCTCCTGCTCATGATTCTTCTCTTCCACTACACCTTTGCCGTGTGTAAAGACCGCGGGCTTTTGGTCAGAGTAGGCGAATAGAGCTGTCTCATACCCAATTTAAATCTTATACCGCAACCATCAGTGAACTATAGGTAGTGATTATAGGCAGTAATTGAAGAGATAATATGTCCTGCTAGAAATTTCCCGGTGACTGCAACTCATACACGCAACTCAACGGTTGGGGTGAAAATGGGGCACTCCTCTTGACAGGTACGAAAATTGAGTTCAGGCTTTTCATACATTTTCTCTTGTGTCTGATGTGTCCGATCCAACATGGATGGCTTAATTCCAAAATCGAACAGGATGGAAGGTGTCAACGCATTGGTCTCTTCGACTCTGTCAGGAGAAAGGAAATGTTCTCTGGCCATAATCCTAAGGAAGGAGGGTGCCATGAGACTGTACGCTGCTACAGCAGGAATGGTGTTTCTCGCGATGTGGGTAGTGGGATGCGATTCCGGCCAGTATGGGCAGGAATCCAAAACACAGCCACAAGCCCAGGGTGAGTCTATGACCCAACAGAAGGAACAGTCGGCTTCCGTCGCCACGGCCGATGGCGCATTGTTAGCTCCGGAGGATGCGGCAGGAGCGAAAGAAAACAACGAGGGAGTCGAGCATTATCAGCAGGGCCATTGGGATGTAGCACGAGACCATTTCCAAAAAGCGCTTGCCGCGAATGCCAACCTCCCGGAAGCGCATTACAATCTTGGGCTCGCTCTGGATAAATTAGGCGAACATAGCGAGGCCGCCACCCACTTCAAAATGGCGCTTGATCTGGCTCCAGAGGATCCCAGGATCAAAGATTCCGCCATTCTTCAGGCTCACGTAGGCGGATAAGTTTTTTCTGAAAGGCACACATGAGATATGGGGAGCACTGCACCTCGGGCTTGCTTGTTCGGGACATTCAGTCTCGGAGTGTATTGGAAAAACCACCTGGGGGCGCTGTGTAACCTGTATCTCATGTTGGTTTTGATTAACTTCTCCAAAATCGCTAAAGTCGTAACCTCTACGAGGGTTGCCCAGGAGGTGGGCGCACATCCCGCGATGGCTGACTCACTGGTCGTCACCTTTAGGAGCGGTGACCCTTCCACGAGGCACATACTGACCTGAATGTCTGGACCCCAAAGCCGACGCACTGCCTCACGCCGTTTCTCTCGCGCTACGCTCCGGCGTATTCGCTTGTTTGCCACGGATGTTGACGGCGTACTGACCGATGGTGGCATGTACTACAGCGAGTCAGGGGATGAGTGGAAAAAGTTTCATGCTCGGGATGGTATGGGGATGAAATTGCTTCAGGAGGCCGGCTTCATTACAAGTCTTATTACTCAGGAAAAAACAAAACTTGTCGCCCGTCGCGGTGAAAAGCTGGGCATTCATGAAATTCATCAGGGGGTGAAGGACAAGCTTCAGGTTCTCCATCAATTGGCCGCTCGCTATCATCTCTCCCTCGATGAAGTGGCCTATATGGGTGACGATGTGAATGACCTTGAGGCTCTCCGGGCTGCAGGCTTTTCTGCTACGCCTGCCGATGGTCAGTTGATTGTGCGGCAAACCGTGGATTATGTGTGTCAGCGCAGGGGCGGAGAAGGAGCCGTTCGGGAGGTAGCTGATCTTCTCCTGTCCGCTCATGCCTCCTCAAAAAGCGGATGGTGAGGGCCGTCTTTTCTGCCGCGCGTGGACGGTAATTGCCTGAGACGCCTTCAGATACTGAGCGAAACAGCCGAAAGAAACGGACAACGCTTCATAACAGCCTGACACAAACTGCCGAGCAGCGCGCGTCTCCTTGGACGCGTGGCCGTTGGCTTCATTGGGAGAGTGGCCAGACATGAGTCCCTTGTCTCATCTTTACGCGGTGGTCTTAGCGGGTGGGAGTGGAACCCGGTTTTGGCCGATGAGCCGGGAGCGATTTCCCAAGCAACTTCTGTCTTTAATCGGCGAAGAGACACTTATCCAACAGACAATTCGCCGAATCCTCCGCCTTATCCCTCCTGCACACGTGTGGGTGGTGACCAACCTGCTGCAGGCGGATTCCATCAAATTACAGCTCCATGAATGGAAAGATGAGATGTTGGACCACATCCTCGTCGAGCCTGAGGGACGCAACACGGCTCCTGCTATTGGATGGGCGGCCTTGCGATTGCAGGAGCAGGATCCCGATGCCTTGATGCTGGTGTTACCAGCCGATCATGTTATTCAAGGAGCCAGGAAGTTTCGGGCGGCTGTCTCGACCGCGAGTCGGTTGGCCCAAGCCGGATATCTGGTCACGTTCGGCATCAAGCCCACCCGGCCGGAGACAGGTTATGGATATATTCAACCTAACCTGCGGGCTCGCTGCCGGGAGACCGCTGGGCGAGATGACCTTCCAGGCTATAAGGTTGCCCGATTTATCGAAAAGCCCCCGTTGTCTCGGGCAAAACGCTACGTGCAATCAGGCCGGTATTACTGGAACAGCGGCATGTTTCTCTGGAAGGTCTCCTCCATTCTGGAAGAATTGGCCCAATATCAACCGCGACTGTTCCGCAGCCTTCAAGCACTGGCTCGTGACGGGTCGGCCATGACTAATACGGAAAGTTTTACCAGATGCTACCGGAACCTGCCTTCCCTCTCAATTGATTACGCGGTGATGGAACGGTCGAGTCGGGCAGCGGTGGTCCCTGTGGATTTTGGATGGTCTGATGTCGGATCCTGGGCGAGCTTGCCTGAGGTGATGGCGCCTGACCGGCAGGGCAACGTCATTACGGGCAATGTCGTTCAAGTTGACAGCGCCAATTCGATTGTGTTTGCCGAAAAACGGCTGATTGGGGTCATTGGCTTATCGGAGATGGTCGTTGTCGATACTCCTGATGCGACCCTCGTGTGTCCAAAATCTCGCTCGCAAGATGTCAAGCGACTGGTGGAGATGCTGAAACTTCGTGGCGCCCCCCAGCAACTCGAGCATGTGACGGTCTGCCGGCCATGGGGAGCCTATACGGTGCTCGAAGAAGGAGAGGGGTACAAGGTCAAACGCATTACAGTTTCTCCAGGCAAACGGCTTTCCCTTCAACTCCACCATCATCGGAGCGAGCATTGGGTTGTCATCCAAGGGGTGGCACGAGTGACTCGTGGGGACGAGGTGTTCGATCTTCACGCAGGTGAAAGCACCTGGATTCCTCGGCAGACCGCCCATCGCCTGGAAAATCCTGGCCCAACTATGTTGGAAATCATCGAGGTTCAGAATGGGGCCTACTTGGGTGAGGATGATATCGTCCGATACCAGGATGACTATGGGCGCCATTCAGCAGCAAGATAATTCAACATCTAATATGAAATCGTTTCATGCATGATCCAGAAAGAAAGGGAGCGCTTCATGAGCATCTTTCGAGAATACGATGTGCGCGGCATTGTGGGAAAAGATTTGACCATGGATATGGCCAATTGGATTGGCCGCGCCTATGCTACTCTGGCGAAAGAGCACGGGTGTCGGACAATTACCGTCGGCCGCGACGGGCGTCTGACCTCACCGGCCCTCCGTGATCATTTCATCGCGGGCGTAACCGCGGCTGGACTCGATGTGGTCGATCTTGGGGTCTGTGCCACTCCGCTTCTGTATTTTTCGTTGTTTCACTTGCCGGTTGATGGCGGCGTTATGATCACGGGCAGCCACAACGCGGCGGAGTACAATGGCTTCAAGCTGTGCGTGGGAAGGGAGGCTCTCCATGGTGAGGCCATCCAACGCCTGAAGCAGATCATTGACCAGCAAACGTTCGCAAGCGGACAGGGAACCGTCACCGAAGTGGCGATTATTCCCCAGTACCTCCAGTACTTGCGCGAGCATTTCTCTGGGGTGCACGCGCATGGACTGCATGTGGTTATTGATTGTGGCAACGGCGCGGCGAGCCTTGTCGCGAAACAAGCCCTCGAGCAGATGGGCTGTCGGGTGACGGAGCTGTATTGCGAGCTTGATGGCCGCTTCCCACATCACCACCCTGATCCGACAGTAGTAGAGAACCTGCGCGATCTGATCAAGGCGGTTCAAGAGAGTGGAGCCGCCGTTGGGTTTGGTTACGACGGAGACGCCGACCGCATCGGGGCGATTGACGAGAAGGGCAATATTTTGTGGGGCGATCGGCTACTTCTCATTTTTGCTCGAGACCTTCTGGCGGCCAGGCCGGGAAGTACCATTATCTCCGAGGTCAAAGCCTCACAATTGCTGTATGACGACATTCAGAAACGGGGAGGTCGGGCCATCATGTGGAAAACCGGCCATTCGGTTTTGAAAGCTAAGATGAAGGAAGAGTCCGCCATGTTGGCCGGTGAGATGTCCGGGCACATGTTTTTTGCCGATCGGTATTTCGGGTATGACGATGCCATTTATGCCTCCTGCCGGTTGGTCGAGATTCTGTCGAAATCATCTCAGCCGCTGTCCACTCTCTTATCCGATATTCCCCAGACTTCCGTGACTCCCGAGATTCGGGTCGACTGTCCGGATGACCTGAAATTTCAGGTGACCGAGGCGGTTCGCGATCGCTTGTGTCACAAGATTCAACCCCCGGCTGATTTAACCATCCGAGATGTGGTAACGCTTGATGGCGTGCGTGTGCGGTTTGATGGGGGGTGGGGTCTTATCCGAGCATCCAACACCCAACCTGCGCTCGTGCTTCGATTTGAGGCCGATTCTCCGGAACGAGTAGCCAGGATTCGCTCCTTTCTCGAACAGGAGCTTGAGGCCTGCCGTCAGGGGCTTTCCTCGTCCTGAACAAGCGGCAGTCATGCCATGAGTAAAGCACTGCCCACTTGAGGTCCTCCCTATTTAGGATCTGACTTTCCATGGCGATTTCGCTAAGATACGGGTATGTCGTGGATACCTCGTCGGGCTTACGCTTTCCCACTATGGCTGGCACTTGTTGCCGGCTGGCTGCTTGTGGCTCCAGTGGCTACGGCGGCCGAACCGGCGACAGAAAAAGATCACCGGATCGTTATTCAACCGGGAGAATATCTCCAATATGCCGTATTCTTATTGGGCATCCCAGCGGGCACGGCCACGTTCCATGTGCTCCCATCTTCCCATGACCGTCCCACCTATCGAATCGTGAGCACCGCGCAATCCAACGCGTTTGTATCCCTCTTTTTCCCGGTCCGCAATGTTGTTGACTCCACTGTGGATGCTGAGACGTGGCGCCCGTTACATCTTGTCTTTCAGAGACGGGAAGGGAAGCGTCATGAAGATTTTGATGTCACCTTTCATCATGCCACCCAATCGGTTACCGTGATAAAAGATGGTCAGGTAAGCACCCACTCCATTGCTCCTGGAACCTACGGCCCGCTTTCTTGTCTCTATTACCTACGCTCTCTGCCCGCTTTGCAGCCGGGAACGTCCGTGTTTATCACGATCCATCATGATCGCAAGAATTACCGTGTGGAGGTACGGGTTGAGGCCCGTGAACGGCTTGCCGGGCCGTGGGGTGAAGTAGAGACGATTCGGGTTTTGGCCGTGATGCCCTTTCAGGG
>RFGT01000115.1 GCA_003696975.1 Nitrospirota bacterium
AAATTCCCCCAGCCATACCTCGAGCTGAAACGATCATTTTTGGGCATTGGTCCGCCTTGGGCATTGTTTTGGGAGAGAAGCATTGGGGGTTGGATGGGGGCTGCGTGTGGGGGAAATCGTTGGCCGCCGTCCGCATCGAGGACCGGCACCTGATTACCGTTTCATGCCGGAAACACAGACGATGAACTTCGACACCGAGGAGTCATACCGGCCGGGCATAGTGTATCCACACAGCCATCGACTTGTATCCAAAAAGATACATATTTGGATCTTTTGGAGATGCCGCATTTCGCAGCTCCTCCAGCGGAGGAAAAATTTCCGGAAAGTCAATGACTTTTCTCCGCCATCCCGCTGGACTCTGCTGAATGGTGTAGAAACATCTGGCATAGCGCTTGCTCACTTGTGATGTGACTTATATCACGGAACTGAATCCCGAATTCACGTATGAGACACATGCAACACCTCATGACCATCCTTCAAGAAGCCTTAACACGAAGAGCATTTCGTGAGCGAGCAACCCAGAGCCCGACATTCATCACGAACGCTCCTGCATCGACGACGAGCAGGAATCTACGACAAGGAGGTCAAGGTACCGTGAGCATTCCGTTTGGTAAATTCCCGTCCAAGAGAAAATCCCGGACATCATCGACTCACTCTCATGAGTCGCCGGCACAGCCATCAGGCACGCTGTCGGCTAAGCCATCGCCTCGTAATTGCCCAAAGTGTGGTGGCTGGATCGTGGTGCAACCGGCGGAGCTCCCTCGTCAATTTGAAATGCGCTGCCTAAATTGTGGATGGCAACCCCAATATGGAGAACGCACGGTCACCGAGCCCGAAGAAGCCCGGGCCATTCGCCAATTCACTGCGGAACTTTTTTCAAGCCCTATGCATCTTCGAGCCACCCTATCCCGCTATCCTGGTGAGCGAACGGCCTCGCACCCGGAGAAAAAACAACGGTAGCGCTTTCTCTCGCTTCTGGACGAGGAGGCTACAACATATCCTCGCTTTCCCGGGGAAACACAATCGGCCCCAACCCCGCTTCTCGGTGGGTCTTCATCTGGAGTGTATTCTCGCTGTATCCCGCCGGCCTCCTCCTGAAAAATTCCCCTGACTTCGCCCAAAAGGTGTAGACTAGGCGTAGGATTTGCTTGTTTGTAACCGGAACTTTCTGGTATGCCCGCACGCTATTCTCACGTCCCGCGAGTCAGCCTTTCCAGCATGATGGGCATGCTCATCGCCTTGGCCGCGAGCATGCCCTGGATAGACTGTGTCCACGCGCATGAAGTCGCGATTCTCCAATCGGCTGAAGTTGCCGCCTACCGGCAAGCCATCGATGCCTTTCAAGCCCACCTGCTGTCTCAAGCAGGCCTCACGGTGACCACCTACAACTTGCAAGGCAGTATCGAGCGCGGCCGCAAGCTAGGGCAAAAGCTCCGGGCCTCCGACGTCAGCGTGGTCTTGGCGGTAGGGACAAAAGCGGCCATTGCGGCCAAACTGGAGTTGGTCGACATTCCCGTCATCTATTGCATGGTGCTTTATCCCGAACGTTATGCGCTCACTGCACCCAATATGACCGGCATTCAGTTGCACATCCCCCCGATCCGGCAATTTGCCCTGATCAAAAAGCTCATCCCGCACATCCAGAAAATCGGCGTAGTGTTCGATCCAGATCGCACGGCCCACCTCATCCAGCAGGCACAGCAAGGAACTGCCGCGCAAGGGTTAACGCTCATTCAACGATCAGTTTCGTCTCAAATCGAGGTTCCCTCCACGGTTCGCGCATTGCTTGCCGCAATCGACGCCTTGTGGCTTGTTCCCGACAGTACGGTCCTCAGTGAGGATTCATTCAACTTTCTCTTGAAAGCAACCTTGGATGCCAAGGTTCCCCTCATTGGCTTCTCGCCGGAACTCGCGCGCAGCGGGGCCTTGCTCAGCATTTACGTCGACTACACGGATGTAGGGAAACAGGCTGCCGAACTCGCTAATCGCATCCTCCGCGGTTCTCCTATTCCCACACAGGCACTGCTCCCGCTTCAGCACGTGCGATATGCCATCAATCAAAAGATCGCAGACTACTTGGGCATTCCCATTCCAGCCAGGACACGACTGGAGGCTGACCATGTCTTCTGACAGAAGAGGTCCGACCATGTGGGCTCCATCCTCCATCAAACGCCCTCACGCCTTCCGGCGATTTATGAGCCTTCGCACCAAGTTCATCTTGTTCGTGAGCCTGATCATCATTCTCGTCTGCTCGGGATTAAGCGGGTACCTGATCCGCCAACAGGCTGCTGCCATGGAGCAGGCACTTCGCAAGTCCGGCCGCATCCTGGTAACCAATCTTGCCAACAATAGTCGATACAGTCTTATCGCTCAGGATCTCGTCACCCTCGAACGACTGATCAATGCAGCAATGACGCTCGAAGAGGTGGTGTACGTGGTCATGAGTCGGGCCGATGGGACGGTCATCGTGGCAAAGCGAAAACACTCCGGGGGCTCTACAACCGCTGAGAGAGAAAAAGGGCTTTCCGCGCCACAGGCACCAGATAAAGAATTCAATGACAGGCAGTGGCCTCCGGATCCCTCTCTTATCCAGCAGGCGCTCACCAGCGGGAAAGCCGAGGTTCTCGTGACCCCATTGACGCCCTGGGGTAAGCCTGTGAAGAGCAGCCGGCAGCCAGAGCCATCCGGTGTGTTCACATCCAATCAGGCACGGCTGTATGACTTCGCCCTGCCAGTCTATGAGTCGTTTGCCACGGAATCCGTCTTCGGGCCCTTGACCTTCGAACACCAAGAGACTCTCACCCGCTCCGCCTCCCCACGCCTACTTGGCATTGTCCAGATCGGACTCACCACAGCATCGATGCGGCAGAATATCCACCAACTGGTCAACCACACTGTGGGGATTACGGCGCTGATCATTCTGCTCGGAATCGCCTCTACCATTCTCTTAGCCAACCGCGTGATTACTCCCCTGTGCACGCTGTCCATAACCGCCCGCCAAGTCAGTGAGGGGAATCTCTCCGCCCGCGTGACGCCAACCACGCACGATGAAGTCGGTGAACTCGGGACCATGTTCAACCACATGGTGGACACACTCGATTCCCAACTCAAACGACTGCGCTCCATCAATCAGGCCGGGGTGGCGATTGCCTCAGCCTTGGATGTGAATCGGTTGCTGCATACCGTCCTGCATCAGTTAGGAGAAACCGTCGGGTTCACGCACATGCTGCTCATGCTGTACGACAGTGAGCGCGGAGTGGCATACCATGCCCAAACCGTAGGAATCCCTGAAGAGATCGCCTTGCAAGTACGGGCTTTGGAATTTCCCGTGGAAGATGATGGATCGCTCCATGCAGACCTGCTCTTGCATGGCAAGGCTCATCTCGTCGCGGATCTCTCAGCCGTGACCCACCGCCTGCATCCCGCCATTCTGGCACTCATCCACCAGCTTGGCGTGACCTCCTTCGTCTGCGCACCGCTTCTGAGCCAAAACCGAATCCTAGGGTTCATCGGCGCAGACAGCGCGCCACAGGCAAGCACGAGAGAAGATCTCGATCTCTTGGTCACCATCGCCAACATCATAGGAGTCGCCATCGACAATGCCCGCGCCTATCGGCAGCTTGAGGAATTCAATCTGACTCTGGAACAGCAAATCCAGGAACGAACCCAGTCGTTACAGGAAGCCAATGTGAAGCTGCGCGAACTCGATCAACTCAAATCCGCCTTTGTTTCCATTGTGTCGCATGAGCTCCGCACCCCCATGACCTCCATCAAGGGACTTGTGGAGAACATGCTCGCCGGCATCACGGGATCGCTGTCTCAACGGCAAACCTTTTATCTAGACCGCGTGCACACCAATATTAATCGTCTCACCAGAATGATCAATGACCTCTTGGATCTGTCCAAAATCGAAGCTGGCCGGATGGAGTTGATTCTAGCCCCGCTGTCCATTCACGAGCTGATCACCGAGGTGATTGAGGGCCTCCGGGAAGAAGCCCTTCACAAGGCACTACATCTAGAGACCAGCCTACCTCCCGTGCTTCCCGAGGTGGTGGCCGATCGAGACAAACTGCACCAAGTGCTGATGAACCTCGTGTATAACGCCGTGAAATTTACCCCGCCCGGCGGGACAATTCGCATTGCGGCCACCCTCAAGACCCCCCAGAGCATCGAGGTGTGCGTCTCCGACACGGGATGTGGCATCGCCCCAGAAGAGCTCGAACACGTCTTTCACCGGTTCTATCGAAGCAAACTCGGTCCTCTCGAGGCCAAGGGTGCCGGTCTCGGGCTTGCTATCACCAAAAGCCTTATCGAGTGTCACAGAGGACAGATTTGGGTTGAAAGCACGGTAGGTGAAGGGAGCCGTTTCTTTTTTACACTCCCCCTTGCTGGACCATCACCAACCTAGGCAGCTTCTGTCTCGCCAGCCTCACCTTGCTTCCCTGGGCGAATGGCCTCGTGCTCTTTTCCCCCGATGTACGAACACCCTCCCTTTCAGGAGAAACAGAAGGCACCGGCAGGAAAAGAGCTGCATCAGCATTTCAGAGAAGAGTTGCATTTTGGTTCAAAGGAGCGTAGCGTTCCCTACTTATTCTCTCCAGCTCGCCACGAACGGCGACGGTATTGCCGGAAAGCCGGAGGCTTTCACAAAAGAGGTCCCATGGGGTGACCCACATTCATCAAGCGGGGAGTCGCGCCCAACGTTCTCTACACTCGCTGCTTAGGGCAGCAACAGAGAAGATAGAGTACGTTGGGCTTTTTATTGTCTGTAATACCCTAGTCCACGCCGAGCCGGCTGTTGTGGCTGACTCGCATGCCTTTTACCTTCCGTCAGAAAGGATCCTGTCATGCGTAATCTTCTCTGCCACAGCGCCTCCCCTTGGCCTTGTTGGCATTCGGCTCGGGCATCCTGCTTCGTCCAAGCCTGTATCCTGACCCTTGCGGCTCTTCCCCTGACAGAAGAGGCCCGCCTTCTCGCAGCGGAGACTAACCGGCCAGAGATAGCCCGGCTTAGCCGGCCGAGCAGTGGTCTCGAGGAGGAGCTCCAGTTCCTTCAAGAGGAAACCATGAGCATCGCCATCTTGCATGAACAGCCCATTTCCCAAGCCCCCTCGAATGTGTATGTCATCACCGACGAGGATATCCGGCAATCCGGCGCAACAGATCTTCCCACCGTACTTCGCCGTATTCCCGGTATCGAGGTCATACAAATGTCCGGCGCGGATTTCAACGTCAGCGCTCGCGGTGATAATCAGCCCCGTGCCAATAAAATGCTCGTCCTTGTTGACGGCCGGTCGATCTTCATCGACGTCCAAGCCGAGGTATTCTGGAAAGCTTTGCCGATTACCCTTCCTGAGATCAAACGCATCGAGGTGCTTAAAGGTCCCGCGTCGGTTATCTATGGATTCAATGCCTTCGATGGCGTGATCAATATCATCACCAAATCCCCTGAAGACATGAAAGGGACGACCATCCAAGCCGGAGGCGGTGAATTCGATACGGTGACCACCTCACTGGTTCACGCCGGGACGTCCAAGAACTTACAGTATCGCCTTTCCATCGGCCAAGATCAGACACAGAAATGGCGAGACCGCTCAAGCCAGGCCTTCCGCGCTCAAAAATTCAATGTCCAGACAACCTATCAACTCTCAGCCATGTCTCGCATCTCCCTCTCCGGCGGATTTTTGGATTCCAACAAATATGATGGGCCCATCGTGGACACCTTGGCAGTTAATCAAGAACCCACGCTGGCTTATGTTCAAACGGCATACGAGCGCGGATCTTTCTCTCTTCGGGCGTATTGGTATCGATCGGATCAAACGGGCACCATTCCCACGCACCGGGCACTCAAGAATTTCTTCGTGACCGACCGTGACGGGCGGACTGACTTTCGTCAAATTTGGGATAGCTATTCGCTGGAAACGCAACATTCTCTGGCCCTCAAACCGCATCGCCTTACTTATGGCTTGAACTATCGCCATAACGCGGTCTCCAGCAACTTGCTCGCTCAATTCAGCCGTGCAGATCGATTGGGACTCTATATCCAAGACGAATGGACCCTTGGAGAAACGCTGCAAACGGTGGCCGGCCTTCGTCTTGATATGCACACGGAGATTAACCCCACCTATAGTCCGCGCATTGCCCTCATTTATCGGCCATGGCCGAATCATTCGTTTCGGGTCACAGGTGCCCTCGCCTATCGCCCTCCCAAGCTGTTCGAGACCAACAATCTGTCGCAAGGGCGATTTCCCGCGTTCTTCGGTCTTCCTCCCACCACGCTATTCGGATCGTCCAATCTCGACCCCGAACAAATCATCTCCTATGACCTCGAGTACCAAGGGTGGTTTTTTCAACATCGTCTGCGTCTGCGCACCGCGTTGTTTTACAATCATCTCTCCGACCTGATCACCCGTACCACCGGCGCATCTCCCTTACTTTTCATCAACGACGGCGGATCGGCGGATATCTTTGGATTGGAAGCCGGCGTGGAATATCTGGCCACGCCCTGGCTCTCCGGCTTCGCGAATTATTCGTTCCAGAAAATCGGTCAAACCTTCTCGACCCTGGTGAGGCGAGGGGGACCGCGGTTCAAGGCCAATGGAGGGATCAGAGGAGAGTGGGAGAATGGGTTGAGCGGAGAAATCGCCGTTCATTATGTCGGCGCGGCGACCTATCCATTGAATTCAACCTTCGCCAACCCTGCGTTTTTAGTTGGACCAGCCTTGAACCCCCGAGTGGGAAGTTATGTGTTACTGAACCTTCGGGGAGGATACAAGTTCTTCAACGACCGAGCGGAATTGTCCATTGCCGCCTTCAACGCGCTGAACGATCGACACCAGGAACATCCACTCGGCGATGTTATCGGAAGCCGGGTCATAGGTTGGCTCACCATCAAGCTCCCGTGAGCGCACCTGTGTATCAAAACGGATACCTGCATGTATCCAAATGGATAAAGACCGTTGTATCGTGCCCACCCATCACAACGAGTGGGGAGGGAAGCCGATACGACTGTTTGTGCGTTCTCGCACGAGACATACCTCGGTGCATGCGGACCGGGAACAACCGAAGGCATGCGTCCTGCATCTTGCTTGGTGATAATGTCCAGTTTATTTCACGGGTACCCTACACCAGGAGGTGTGTCATGGCTCAACCGCCGCTCGATTTGACCATCAAAGTATTTGAGGATCCAGGCGACGCCGCCACGCAATCGCATTGCATCATTTCGAAGGCCATCGTGGAAGCCGTTGGGTTGTGGGACAGAGCTGTGCCTGGCGGCGGCCCGACCTGGCAACGGGTAAAAGACCTCACCCGCGCTGATCTGTTTGCACTGGCGGCTTTTGTGAAGCCACCGCCAGACCCACCGGTCTCTACTGATTTTTGGAATCTCAAGGTTGAAGACATGATGAAAATTGCCCAAGCCGTCGCGGCGCACAATGGATTGAAATATCCTCAAGATACCTATGGGGTTTGTTGCTGCTGCACGTAAGGTCCAGCAGACTCGGAGGCACCCATGAGTGCATCATCTTCTCGATTGCGGCATCTGCCCTTTCAATGGGTAGACCAGAAGGACGGCGTGATTGTGAAGCGCGGGTGCTCCGAGGTCAAAATCAGCGGATCCGGGGCTGCGCATGTGCTCCGGATCATCTTCGCCAAGACAGCCGGCGATGGGGCCACCCCCGAGGAGATCTGCTGTCACTTTGCCCAGCCTTATCGGGCCACGGTGCGGCACGTGGTCGACGAGCTCACAGACCGGCGCTTCCTCGTCAACGCGGAGGGCCCTGATTTGGCTTTGGATGGTAGCGAGACGCCACTCGACATTCTCTATTGGCATTTTGATGCGACCGCGCATGCTGTGGCCGATCGTCTCAATCAAAAAACAGTGGCTCTCGTGGGGGTGAACGCGGTTTCAGCCCAACTCCTTCATACCCTCACCACCTCCGGGGTGCGGAATATTACCCTCGTGGACCATCCGCTCCTGCGCCATTATTCCGCATGTAACCCACGAGGCTGGTGGAACGCTTCCCCAGCCTTAGCTCCCCCGCTGCCTTTTTCCGAATGGCTGCCCAATGTCCAGGAGACTCCACCCGATTGCATCGTCGTGGCGGCTGAGACGGAGTGTCGAACGCTGTTTCAGGAGATTAACGCCTTTTGCCTCCGCCATTCCTGCCATTGGCTCCCCGTGTATCTTCACAACGTTAGAGGATATATCGGCCCCTTTGTCATCCCTGGTGAAACCGCCTGCTATGAATGCCTGCTCGCTCGGTGGAACAGTCATACCTCGCCTCCATGGACAGCCATCGACCCGCCAGATCCCCACATTGTGGGATTTCATCCATCCATGGCGTTTCTCCTTGGCGATCTTGCGGCCTTCGAGTTGACTAGGCGCTACAGCCAGATCCTTCCCCCCTCTCCTGTGGGAACTCTAATCGAGGTCAATCTCCTGGCGATGCAGTTGATTGCGCGAAAGGTCCTGAAGGTTCCCAGATGCCCGTCATGCAGCTCGATGAAATGCACCTCTTCGATCACTCTCGACCGCGATGCCTTTCTCGATTCACGGCCAGACTCATGAGAACCCCTCCGCTGGTCCCGGATTCTCTCGCCCCACTGTTTGCCCTGTTTGATGTGCTGGTGGATCCTCAGGTAGGTATCATTCATCATGTGCAAGAAATCCCTCGCTACCCCGGGGCTCCCGACTTTTTCCAGTTTGTCGCTCAGGCCTGCGACACCAAAGCCTTTTGCGATCACGCCAACTTTGCCAAAGCCGGCGGGGCGTCGACCACGCGCGAGCGCGCCATGGCAAAAGCCATGGGAGAAGCGATCGAGCGCTATTGTGCAGCAATCTATGAAAAAGAAGCATTCCCGTTGGCCTCATCGGCTCAGGCGCCTTTCCCCTGCATCCCGCCTCATGAATTCGCCTTGTACCATCCAGCGCAGTGGACAGATCCATCATTTCCCTACAGGCCGTTTGACGAGCAGACTCCAGTGCGCTGGTGTCCGGTGGTTGATCCTCTGACCGGAGAGACATGGCATGTGCCAGCTTGCATGGTGTACCTGCCTTACCTGTTTGACTCCTGTGAACCCCCATTCACCCAGCGGATCTCCACGGGGTTGGCCTGTCATACAAGCCATCAAGCGGCTGCCATCACTGCGATCTGCGAGGTGATCGAGCGAGATGCCTTTACCATCACCTGGCAGGCCCGCTGGCCCAGACCGAGAATCCGGCTGACTTCCTTAACCCACGAGGAACAAGATCTTGTCAACCGGTTCCATCGAATCGGCGCGACCGTCACTCTCTTTGATTTGACGCTCGACGCACATATTCCGACAGTGCTTGCGGTCTCACGCGCCACATCACAGGACCTACCGGCTCTGGCCTTTGCGGCCTCGACCGATATGAGCCCTGCCCAGGCCATCCGAAAAAGCCTGGAAGAGCTCGCTCATACGTTCCGCCTGGCGTTCCAGCTTCATGCGAGCCGACCCCCTTTCCTGCCGACCCCGCACTATACCAACGTGCTGGGCAAAGACGATCACGTGCATTTGTATTGTAATCACGGGTCTGCAGAACTGGCGGAATGGATCTTTGAAAGCCACACCGAGATCGATGTCAGCGACATGCCCGATGAATCCACCGGTCATCCCGAAGCAGATCTTTCCCGCCTTCTGCGTCGCATCGCCGCCACAGGCCACCGGGCGCTCCTTGCCGACGTGACCACGCCCGATGTGCAATCCTTCGGTCTCTCCGCAGTGCGGGCGCTTGTTCCCGGCTTTCATCCGCTATTCTTGGGACATCACTTTCGCGCATTAGGCGGTCGGCGGCTTTGGTCCATTCCTCAACGCTACGGCGGAAAAGGAATCACCCTAGAAACAGGGGACAACCCTCACCCTCACCCGTATCCTTGAATCAGGAGGCACTCTTCATGGAATCAAACACCTATTGGGACACGCTGCTCCCTTGCTGCCAGGAGCAACGCGTGTGGGAGTTGTTCCACGAAAATTCCAAGCTCTCGCCTTTTGACATTCCACTCTCCCCCGAGGCTGTCCTCGAACGCCTTCAGACGCTGCAGGAGACCATTGAGTTCCACGGGTATCCTTCCATCAAGCTTCCGGATACGTTGCTCTCCTTAACCTGTTCGCTGGATGAGGCCTTACGAGCCAGGACCTCGTGTCGCGAATTGCAGCCGTACCGCTTTTCCATCGAAGAACTCGCCACGCTTCTGCAGTATGGGTACGGCGTCAATGGACGGACTCGTGCGCTGCCTTTTCCACGTGCGACTCGCGTTGTTCCCTCGGCAGGCGCGTTGTATCCCTTGGAGCTATTTTTTTATAGCGCCTGTCTTTCGACTCTCCAGCCGGGTGTGTATCACTACCATCCTCCTAAGCACCAGCTCCGATTCTTAAGACCCGGCAACCACACGGCTACTCTCGCCGAGATGTTCGTTCAATCCGCTCTCGTGGCCCAGGCGTCCCTGATGGTCTTCATTGTGGGAGTATTCGAACGCTCGGTCTTTAAGTACGGAGAACGCGGGTATCGCTATCTCCTTCTGGAAGCCGGACATGTGGCGCAGAACCTTAACCTGACTGCCACTGCCCTCGGGATCGCCAGCGTCAATCTGGGAGGATTTTTCGACCGGCGCCTTGATCAGTTCTTAGACCTGGATGGCGTCACCCTCTCGACGCTCTATTGTGTAGCCTTCGGCCAGGCTCCCACATCCTCTTCAACCGACCCCCTTCCTCATTCACGAAAGGAGCCGTCATGACCGCGAGATCTTCGTCTCTCATCAACAACACCGCACCGGTGGATCCAACTCAAGAACCCTTCCAGACACTTTTCAAGAACGTCCAAGGCAACATCGTGAAAGGCCACGGGCGGGACTACGCCGTGCATCTTCTCATGAAATTCAAAGGCCAACCCGCCGATGTCCGGACCTGGCTCGGTACAATAGCGCAATATCTCACGTCCGCCTTCCAGCAGGAGGAACATGCCCAACAGCGAGGTGAAAATCCTCATGTTATATTCGCCAACGTGTTCCTCTCCGCCGATGGGTATCGCTACCTGAACCTTGTCCCGCCGCAAGAACTCCTCGCCTTTCACCAGGGGATGAAGCGACGTGGTGGGATCTTGAACGATCCCTCCGTGGACACATGGGAGCTCCCCTATCGAGAACGTATTGACGGCATGATCCTGCTGGCTTGTGATGATCGGGCATGCCTGCCGTTTTCCGATGATCCATCCGATGCTGCGTGTTGGCTCGGCAGCAATTGGGGCAGCCCTTACTTCTCGGACCTTGCGGAACTCGTCACTGTTGAACTCGGACGGGTACTCACAAAAGATCCTAACAGTGGAGACATAGTCGAGCGAGGAAGCCTCCCAACGTCACTCACCGCATCCAAGCTCCCGAGTTTCGAACACTTCGGATATCGCGACGGCATCAGTCAGCCGCTGTTCCTGAAAGGTCAGATCGCAGGGCTGAGCGTAACCCAATGGGATCCCTTTGCTCCCTTGAGCCTGGTCTTGGTTCAAGACCCTCTTCCCGATGGGTCGCCCTCGGGAGGGTATGGCAGTTTTTTGGTCTTTCGGAAACTGCAGCAAGATTGTGATCGATTTCAGACCCAAGTTGAAGAGCTTGCCGCACGACTTGCTGGATCAGGCCACAGGGACTTGGCTCGAACACAGGCCCTGATCATGGGGAGATTTCAAGATGGGCGGCCGGTCTCGGACCCGTCGGTCTCTCCGGCTTTCAACGATTTCGATTTTACCGCTGATCGCTATGGCATGCAGTGCCCTTTACAGGCTCATATCCGGAAGGCCAATCCACGTGGAGAGACGGCGGTGTGGAATACCCGGCAAACGGTGGAGAAAGAGCGCCGGCACCGGATTGTTCGGCGAGGGATTCCTTACGGTTTGAGACGGAAGGGAGAAGCACCGCAGCCGCCTCTGGGATTACTGTTTATGTGCTATCAAGCAAACATTGCCGTGCAATTTGAGCATCTTCAAGGCAACTGGGCCAACAATCGACATTTCCCCCTCTGGGAACACGGCATTGATCCCATTAGCGGACAAGGGTACAGCACGGTGCAACGCTGGCCAACGCCATCCGGATGTGGCACAGTGTCATTGCGCTTCTCTGACACCGTGCGGCTTAGGGGCGGCGAATATTTCTTCGCTCCCAGCCTGAACGTTTTACGGGCTCTGAAGAAATAAGCAGGTTTCGTTGCCCTTCATGCCGGCGTGAAGGTTTTCTGAACCCGCTGTTTGATCCGTGGGACAGTAGTTGGGTGGAGAGCCCGTCGCACGGGCTGGAGTCAACAGCCCTTGTGCGGAGTTAACTTAGGGGTTGCGGCATGGTTGAGACACCAGTCATTTCCTTTCGAGGAAAAATCCTCGTGGTGGATGACGATCCGGATTTCGGGCTCATGGTCACGGACTTTCTCGCCCAGGAAGGGTACACCGTGGAACTGGTCGCAACAGGGGCCTCTGCCTTGCAAATCGTGAATCAGCAGCGATTTGACGTCGTCCTCTTAGATTTGGGGCTGCCGGACATCGACGGCTTGGAGCTCCTCAAGATTGTCACCGACCGGGATGCGCATCTTCCTGTGATTCTGCTCACGGCCTTTACCCCCTTTGACCGAGAGATCGACCAACTCAGTCTGCAGCGGGCGTTTGCCTACCTGACCAAGCCCTTTAACCGCGAACAGCTCAAGGCGACCATCCATCGTGCGATCGAGCTCCAGTCCATTGCGGTTCACGCTCAACGACTCGAACACAAGCTCGACGCCAGCGAGGCTCGCTACCGGTCACTGGTTGATGCCGCGCAAGACGCGATCATCGTGATGAACAGCTTCGGTATCGTGCTCTCCTGGAATCCTGCGGCACGCCGACTGTTTGGATACGAGGCGATGGAAATCATCGGAAGACCGTTGACCGTCATCATGCCGGCTCGCTATCGAGACCGCCATATCCGCGGTCTCCGCCGCCTGCGTCACGCCAAGCACCTGGAGCTTCCTGCCACGCCCCTTGAATTCCATGGCTTGCGCAAGGATGGAACCGAGTTTCCCATTGAGCTCACACTGGGTAGCTGGATGACTCACAAGGGGCGCTTTTTCTGCGGCATCATTCGCGACAACACTGCTCGTAAGCACCAAGAAGCCGCGCTCGTTCGCCGTATTGAAATGGAACAGTTGATCGCCGAATGTACCGCGTTGTTTCTTGAAACCTCGCCGTCCGATATAGATGCCGCCATTCGCACAACGCTCGCCCGTATTGGAGCGTTTGCCAAGGCTGACCGCAGTTATCTGTTCCTGATGTCCCCTCAGGGAACGGAATGTTCCAACACCCACGAATGGTGTGCGCCGGGCATTACCCCCCAAATCCATCGCTTGCAACGGCTCTCTCCTGCTCAATTCCCCTGGGCCTTCACCCAACTGAAGCGTCATGAAGTGCTTCATATTCCACGTGTCAGCGAGCTGCCTCCCGAAGCATCGCCCGAGCGGCAAGAGCTCGAACAGCAATCCATCCAATCGCTGCTCGTGGTTCCCATGACCATCCAGCATCGACTTGTGGGATTCGTGGGATTCGATGCCGTTCGCATGGAGCGAACGTGGCTGGCGGATGACATCCGCCTCCTGCGCACGATTAGTCAGGTGATGGCCATTCTCCTGCGCACAGGGCTTTTGGACAGCGATCGCTTTTCAGGGTCTTAACGGCGGACGAACGTATTTGCGCCAGTGAGAAATCCCGCCCACAGTTGGCGCGGCTCCTCTTCTTCAATGATATTCTTGGTCATATGCCAGAGCGTGTAAATCGTCTCCACACCGTTCTCCACCGTGTGCTGGCCGACCCAGGCGGTGAGAGACTCATATTTTCCAAAATTCACGGTGAATGCGAGCAAATCCCCAGAGGCAAACCCGACAAGCTCGAACTCCTCAGTCGGTGACGGTTCACCAACCGCCGTGCGATACCGGCCCGTCACTTTTCCATCCGTCACCGTCAAGGTCATTTCCGACCCCAGACGATTCACCCAGGTGCCGGAAAAGTCTATAATCGGCGGCGGAGATTGACTGAGACGTTTACCGACCATCCAATGTCTTTCAATACCCATTGTTCACCTCCTGCCATATCCCTAGAAAAGGGGTCTCACGCGCATCCTGCTGGTCCACCCATTCCGTATCCCAGCACCGACCAGCCTGCCAAAACCTTGGGTTTACCACCACCTCAGTGGCCTTTTGACGGACGCTGCTGACATGGTACCACATCACCTCTTAATCGACGAAGCCACCATTCAGCGCCGGGTCGCCGAGCTCGCTGCCTGCATTGCCGGGGATCTCCCCAGCCGAACACCGGTGTTGTTGGGGGTCTTGACCGGAAGTTTTGTGTTCATGGCGGACCTAGTCCGCGCTCTCGCACGCCATGGGGTGGAGCCGACCGTCCAGTTCGTGCGACTTTCCCATTATCACCAGGGAACGGAAGCCGAGCGTCCTGTTCAGCTCATTGGTCAAGATCTGCCGGATATCCGGGGACACGTGGTCTTGGTAGTGGACGATATTTTCGACTCAGGCTATACGCTGGCACGGTTGTGGGCCGACTTGACGGCTCGCCAGCCAGCATGGCTCAGGCTCTGCACCTTTCTGGATAAGCCCAGCCGGCATCGCGTCTCGCTCACGCCCGATTATGTAGGGCTCACGGTTCCTGATGTCTGGCTTATCGGCTATGGATTGGACTTAAACGGTGAAGGGCGCGCGCTCCCCTACATCGCCGCGGTCTCACAAGATTCCCAGAAGATCACAGGGAGTTAATCGCTCTACAAGCGTATCCATCCGGCCCCACAAGGAGGAGATGTCAGACAAACAGGGAAACCACCCGCCGTGACGCGACATCCACTAAGCCGCGATCGGTGATCTTCAAGGAGGGAATAACCGGCAAGGCCAAAAATGAGAGCTGCAAGAAGGGCTCATCCAACGAACAACCAAGCTCTCGCGCTGTGCGTTTCAGCCGATTCAGTCTCGCCGCCACCTCGCGAGGCTCCTCATCGCACATGAGTCCTCCAATGGGAAGCGGCAAGCATTCCATTGTGTCAACATCGAGAGCCACGACAATTCCTCCGTCCATTGCAAGCAAGCGATTCAGCGCCGCAGCCATGACAGACTCATCTATTCCCACGACCATGGCATTGTGCGCATCATGCCCAATCGACATGGCAATAGCACCCCGTTTCAATCCAAATCCTTTTACGAATCCCACGGTTCGCCGCCCACTGAACTGATGGCGCTCGAACACGGCGATTTTTACCACATCCTGGTGAAGATCGGGCCGCACTCGCCCTGCCGCAACCGGCAACCGGCAGACGAGACCATCGGTCAGCAACTGGCGCGGACGGAGACCAATAACTCGCACACGCTGTGAGCCCTCGGAAAGAGCTCCGTTTATCTGAAAGGCGTCGGCTGAACAGGGCTTGCACTTCATGTTCTGCATATTCTGCGCGGATAGGCCGGTTGGGGACGGCCCCTCAGGGCTGGACAGTGAGACAGTCACCTGGGCCGGGGTGATCCATTTTCCTCGTTTCAGAACCCCGTGGAGGTACATCCCGCTGGCCCAGGATCGCCCGTCCTTTGGCCGGACGAGACACAGGTCTGCCAGATAGCCGGGAGCCACGGCTCCCCGATCCTCCAGACCATACGCCCGCGCAGCAGCAAATGAGGCACTTCGAAAAACATGTGCAGGGGCATGGCCGGCTCTCAGAGCCTTCTCCACAATGGCGTTCACATGCCCCTCTGCCTGAATATCAGCGGGATGCCGATCATCCGTGCAGAACCCAATCACCGCAGAGGTATACCCGTTCAGAAGCGGTAACAACGCATCGGCATCCTTGGCACAGGATCCTTCCCGAATGAACACCAGCAATCCTTTGGAAAGTTTTTCCTTGGCTTCTTCCAGCGCCGTCGATTCATGACAACTGTGAATCCCGGCTGCTCCATAGGCGTTCAACGCCTTTCCCGATAAACCTGGGCAATGCCCATCTCGGCGGAG
>RFGT01000116.1 GCA_003696975.1 Nitrospirota bacterium
AATCCAAGACCATCGGGAATCCGCTTAACACGAAGCCGAGACACACCACCACACTAACCACAAAGGCGATCACTTGGTTTTTCGTTAATGCCGACATACAGGAGCCTATGGCCAAGAATCCTCCCGCCATAAGAAGGCTGCCGAGATAGCTGGCCAGAATCACCCCGTTATCCGGTGATCCCAGCACGTTCACGGTAATCCACATGGGAAAGGTCAAGGCAAGAGCGATCGCGGTGAAACACCAAGCAGCCAGAAATTTCCCCACTACCGCCTCCCCCAGCGTCACGGGCAGCGTGAAGAGTAACTCAATCGTGCCACTGCGTCGCTCTTCAGCCCAGAGACGCATGGCCAGGGCCGGAATCAAGACTAAGTACAACCAGGGATGAAAGGTGAAAAATGGCACTAGGTCGGCCTGCCCCCGCACAAAAAAATTGCCCAAATAGAAGGTGAAGGCGCCGCTGAGCAACAAAAAAATTACGAGAAAAACGGCTGCAATAGGTGTTGAGAAATATCCAGCAAGCTCTCGTCGAAAAATTACGCTGATTTGCTTCATCGACATGTCCGGTTCGTAACTTCCACCACGCGGAAGCTTATGGACCAGGGTTATCGGGATTGTCTCCTCTGTCTCGTCATGTCCGTTGCTGCGCAGGAGCCGTCAATGCACGAAACACCTCATCGAGGTGACCTCGCTCCACATAGAGCTCGACCACGTCCCACCGGCGTTCCCGGACACAGCGGTTCACTTCTCCCACGAGCGATTGCCCTTTCAGGGAAAGCACTCGAACCGTCGTTAGTCCGTCCTGCCCATTGAGTGCTTCCACACCCTTCACACCAGGAAGGCTTTCGAGTTCCTTTTGCACTTCCGCCAGGGAAATTCCTTTCACTTTGAGTGTTACGGCATTGTGATATGGAGACCGCGCCTCTAATTCCTCAGGAGACCCATCAGTGATAATTTTCCCTTTGGCAATGATGATGGCTCGGGTGCAGACCGCTTGTACTTCTTCTAGAATATGGGTAGACAGGATAATGGCTTTGGTTTGAGCCATTGTCTTGATCAACGTGCGAACCTCGTGCTTTTGATTGGGATCAAGCCCATCCGTCGGCTCATCCATCACCAACACCGGGGGATCATGAATGATTGCCTGAGCTAACCCGACGCGGCGCTTGAATCCCTTCGAGAGAGTCTCGATCGGCTGGTACACCACACTTTCAAGATTCACGGTGTGAATGGTATTCCATACTCGCCGCTCGAGCTCAGCACCGCGAAACCCCCGCATTTCCCCAATAAAGGTCAAAAAACTAAGTGGCGTCATGTCTTGATACGCTGGAGCGCCTTCCGGAAGATAACCGAGCAAGCGTTTGGCCTCCAAGGGCTGGTCTTGGATATCATAGCCATTGATAACCACGGTCCCGCTCGTTGGGGTCAGAAAACCTGTAATCATTTTCATCGTCGTGGATTTGCCCGCACCGTTAGGCCCAAGAAAGCCCAAGACTTCTCCTTGACGCACGGTAAACGAGACTTGGTCGACAGCGACAATTGGACCAAACAGTTTGCGCAACTGCTTGATCTCAACCACGGTGCTCACTCGCTCTACCTCCCTCGTCTTTTCCGGATTGCTCGCTTTTTATACGGATTCTCTTTCTACATGTCAGGAGACGGGGCGCCTCTCATTTGCCTGAATATGAAAGCCACCACGGCGCCCGCAACTAGATTTTCGTAGCCATGGTGCCCTTTGTGACCACCAGAATTCCCCGCATGATGGGATGAAGAGTGCAGTGATAGGGATACTCTCCCGGCTCAAGGCCAGGAAGTTCATAGACTCCATCCGGCGGAACGGGCCCGGAGTCGAATGCGCAAGCCCCGTTCGGTTTTCCGCAATTGTCATGAGTAATCGTATGATGGGTGGCAGTAGGATTTTCCCACCGAATTGGTGTGTACATGGGGACAACCGCCGATTTAGGTGAAAAATACGGCGCCCACCCCTCTATTGTAATGCGAAATGGAGGCGGAGAAGCCACTGTCACGGATGCAATAAGGATACCTACCAGCAGGCCTCCGCTCAATTCGATGAACGGGCGCATCCGTTTCACAGATATCCCCTCCTTTCTATTCTATGGCGTCATAATGCTCAAAGCATTTTACCATGCTTATGGCGATGGTAGATAATCATGCCTCCAAACCCTGTCAAGCCAAGTTGAGGCAGACTGTGGGCTTGAGTTTGTTGCTCTCCCTCCGAGTCGGGGTCTCTGCTCATACTATCAGCGGAGGGACCTGTTAGACCTTGTTCGCCTTCAAGGCGCGGAGCGGGTAATGCGTCCCCCGCCAGGTGATCCCTTGTGTCCAGTAGGCCAGGAGAGCCGCTCGCCATTGAATATACTGAAGGAGCAAGATGGCGATGGGCATGAATAGACTATGCCACGGTTTTACTCCGTACGGAGCCATGACATACCCAAAACTCCCGATCATCAGGGCCACAGCTACCCCCGACCACACCTGGGTCCAACCTGTCGCAAAGAAAAGCCCTACCCATGGCCAAAGACAGCACATGCTTGTCACAAGGGTCCCTCCGATGACCAGACTCAGACGATAATCGAGGCCAGCGAACGCGTTTTTCATCAGTCCATCAATGAGTTCGCCAACCGAGCTGTACCATTCCACCGAGACCAGGCCCTTCCCCAACATGACATCCTGGCGGAACCCGTGTTTCTTGAATAGCTTCGCTAACTTCATGTCGTCATCCGGCCGCAACGCGATAGCGCGGTGTCCACCCACTGCCCAGTAAGCGCGGGCACGCACGAGATTGAAGGCTCCGACTCCCAGGTACTTGTGGCTCCGAGGATACCGCATCCGCCACGGCTGAAACAGGAGAAACATCAGCATCCCAAAGGTGGCAGCTATCACCCGTAGGACCCACCCGGGCATAGTATCTTCGGGGATGACAGTGAGGTGATCGAGTCGGGCATCTTCCATAATCCGAATAGCTCTGCGAAGCGTACTTGGGTGGAACAGGACATCGGCATCGGTGAAGAGTAAATACTTCCCTTTTGCTTCCTTAGCACCTTGGTGAAGCGCGTGATTTTTCCCGAGCCATCCGTCGGGAAGCTCTGCCACATGCCTAACTCGAACTCGCGGCGCCTGTCGGGCAATCTGGTCCGCAATGTGACCAGTGCGGTCCGTGGAGCGATCATTGATCACAATGATCTCCAAGTGGGGATAGTCCAACTGGACAACGGATCGAAGCGCCTCTTCGAGATGCCGCTCCTCATTCCGAGCAGGGATGATGACGGAAACCCACGGCAACGCGTTCCCCTGAGCCATGGGCACCGTGGCCATCTCTCGAAGAGAGAACCGGGCGACGGCGAGCAGCGCACTGGCGGTCAGCCAAAAACCAACGGCCAGGAGACTCATCCATTCACCCAGGATCATATCTTCCCTTCCAGAAATCAGACAACATGGAACGCACAGCCAGTGTTGGAACTTCGACCGCTGCGCCAATTTTGTGACTCTTGGATTCCATCCCGGTATCTGGCGAGAACAAAATACCACAACAAAGGCTAGCAGAATCTTCTACTTCTGCGGGGAGTGGCCACCAGATGAGCTTGTCCCTCTTCTGGTATATCCCTTGCGAGATACCTGTGTACAGGGACCGAAGGCCTTCTGTTTTCCCGATCATTCAGCAGAGTAAGTCGTTCATTGACGTAGCTTGACCAAGGGAGAATCTCTATGACACCTGACGCACGACATCACTTGGCCCGTACGATTCTTAAGGAATTGTGGAACGATCCGCACGTTCCCGCTTCCTCATCCCATGACCTGCCCTCCGAACTTCCCGCCAAAGTTGAGGATGCTCTTTCCCAGGCCTTGATGGACCCCGGCTTGACGGTTCAAGAGGCGGTCATTCAAGCCCTCGTACATCTCACGCAACACGAATGAGAGGTTTTCCATCGTGCCAACTTTGCGTTCGGTCTCTCACGCAAGACGCATTGGCGACATTGCGGAAACCGACTCTCAGGATGTCGAGACATCTTCAAGCGCGGACATTTTACCCGTTTTCCCATGGTCAATCCCTGCACCATGATAGGGCTTCCAAGCTATCGAGCCCATGCAGAGTCAGGGAGAATACCAGCACGACGCTCATGACACCGGCAGTCACAGGCCTCCTGATGAACCAGGGGTTAAGGCAGACTGAACGAGGCGGTCAACAAGATCACCTGTGCTATGAGATCAGAAAGGCTTATCGTTGTGAGCTCCCATGCGCAAGGCTGCCTCTAACTCCCTTTTTTACAGACGGCGCGTGTGCGAGCGAGCCAGTGGTTGGTCCGGAAAGGCGGAGGGGAAGTATCCGGTCATCCGCTGTGGCTTGAGGTATTGGCGAATTTCCCTGCTAACCTCATTGGGGCGCAAGCTCTTTTGGATCCCCAAGTCCGGCTCCTGTTGGAGATCCACAATAACCATTTCCTCACAACTCAGATTAGGGACATACAGCAGCACCTGGGGTTTAGTCCGCACTTGAGGGTTGATGCTGATCACCATCCCGATGGATTGATCAGTCAACTCTACGAGGGTTCCCGGAGGATACACCCCCAAGGTGCGAATCAACGCCACCAGGATATCCTGCGGTAGCTCTCCTCTTCGCTTGACGGTTTCCTGCTGATACAGATAAGACAGCGCTTCATAGGGAGTGCGATTGTCCTGCCGCTCAGGGTTGTTACACAAGTCGTCATATTCATCGACCACCATGACGATCTTGGCTAATTGGGAGATACGTTGAGCTGTGAGCCCAAACGGATACCCCTTTCCGTTCAAGCGTTCATGATGCTGGGCAATAATGTCTCTGGCCGCCTCAGGGAATCCTGGAATCTGTTCCGCGCTTTTGATGCCCTGTTCGATGTGGAGCGTGACATCCGCCCCCGCATGGGCAAACCCCGCAGTGGTCAACCGTAATTGCCTGGGAAGCTTGAGGAACCCCACATCATGGGAGAGCGCCCCAATACCCAAATACTGCAATTCTTGCTCGCTCAGCTCCAGTTCTTTGCCAACTAACAGGGAGAGCACGCACACATTCAGTGCATGGAACACTAGCGGATCATCAGGATCAGCCGAGTTGATGAGCTCAACCAGAGCCATCACTGTCCGATCTTTGCTGATGGCTTGACTCAATGTCGTGAGCATCTGTTCAGCCATGCGAAGCCCCGCGATATCGCCTGAGACGAGATTTCTCAGAGCCGCTTTGGTTTGTTTGGCCGATTCCCTGTATGCACGCTCGGTTCGCTTCAGGTGTTCCTGACGCTGGCGAAAGGCTTCGACTCTGGCTTCCCGAAAGGACTCTGCCTGGAGGGGAGAGTCATCAGGGGGCTCTTCAGCATCGTCTTGACCGAAGGACGCGGGATCCTCATCAACAGGCGCGTAGGGTTCGCTTCCCTTTTTGGTGACACCTGAAGATGGTTTATCTACTACGGCCGTTTCTTCTAGAGGATCTGACAGCTCGGGATCATAGTATAATTTCAGCTTGGGAATTGCCTTGATGATCTCGAGGTCTCTACGGGATGTGACCTTGAACTTGTTGGTGGCAAAGGGGTGTTTCCACCATGAACATTCCAGCTTGATATACAACCCTAACCGGAGGTCTTTGAGATTTAATGGAACAAACGCCATCGCTGTGCTCTTCCCCTCGCGGGCCAGAAACTTGGCCGTAGGACACAACCCTGCAAAGAGTTTCTACTGTGTGGTACTGAAAGTATTCGGGTTTTCGCGAGGAAAGGTTTAGATGTTGCGATTTTTCAGGTGTTAATAAGATTTTTTCTTGCCGGACCTTGTCACCCTCTTGGCGCCGGTTGATTTGGGGATTTCATGCTTTTCATCCATCATCATCCCGGTCGGCCACATCGACGATGACCGGACAGTGGTCAGACAACCGGCGATAAGCCAATGGATAGTCCCCCACAATCCGCCGACACTGTGTACTGGCACAATACCCGCTGACCCGCGCTGCCCGGGATACGACCTCTCGCATGGCCTTGGCCACGAGCACATGATCAAGCCTCCCCCCTCGCCCACCAAAGTAATGGGTACAAGCGGGAGAGACCGGCAAGGTGTCGAACCCTGGAGATTCCTTGGCCACGAGTCGCCGGAACGCCTTTAGCTCATATCGCTGCGATCGCCGATCTCCTGCGCCCATGGTGTTGAAATCACCAAGAATGATGATATCGGCGTCGAGTTTCGCAAGCGACGGTGTAACCCAATCAATCCGATTGAGCGCCCGGTGGCGTGCCTCCAGGGCAGCGACGGTGGGCCCTGATTTCAAATGGAGGACAATGAGGTGGAAATCCACCCCATGTGGTTTCCGAGACTCAACCCATGCATACAGGCCCGGTCGAAGCCCGGCACTACACGCCTCCGCAGGAGATTGGGCGTGGGCATTGAATTGCCAGAGGGTCTGAAAGCGGGATAGCGTGACCCGTGCGGTATTCCAGAGAACCCCTACATGGTGCGAGTCTGGCTTCCCGCAAGGCTGACGATACCAGTGCCAGCGCTGACCTGTCTGTTCTTTAAGGGCCTGCATGATGGCGCTCCATGCGGCATCAGCCTGAGGAGTCGCTAGGCTTTCCTGAACAGCAAGGATATCCACCTGCATCCACACCAACAGACAGGTCAACCATCGCAGATCAGTTGCCGCGTCATGAGCGTTGCGGCCTTCCAGGGGGTGCCCGTACGGAAACCAGCGAAGGTTCCACGTGACAATCCGTAACCTGGTAGATGGGCGGTCCAGGCGTTGGCCTTGCATCAGGGCATGTTCGCAGGATGCTGGCGAGCTCCAGACTGTGGGAGAGGCAGCCTGACCAAGTGGTGGAGTTGATCTATCAGAACGAGCCGACGGCGGCATGCGCACGTACTTGGGGCTCACCCAGGCACTCTCGCCGCTCTCTAACCGGATCTGGATCCATCCGGTTTGGGAATCAATCTGTTGCACAGTGGCCGGTGTCTGGTCAGGGACATGTTTCCAGTAGCTGGGCTGAGGGGTTCGGTGCAAGGGTACTCCAACGGGTTTTTGGGCGTGGAGGATAATCGGCTGACCGGCTTGCACCGCCTTCTGGTCCCCTGCGGACCGTAGCCCCATTCCGGGGAGAAGGACCAGCAGAATAATGACCCAAAGCTTGCTGCTTATCTCCCACCAGAGCGAGAACACTCTCAATTGAGAGATCCGGCTGAACCTGGATTCACGGGAAAGGGCACTACCCCTTGTGAGAACAGCCATGAATCAACGCCCGACACGGCACCGCGCCTGGATGTTAGGCATTCTACCGGGCTACGTTGGAGGAAGATAAGTCTGGCGCGCCCGGAGGGAGTCGAACCCCCAACCCTCGGATCCGAAGTCCGATGCTCTATCCATTGAGCTACGGGCGC
>RFGT01000117.1 GCA_003696975.1 Nitrospirota bacterium
CATCTGGCGGCCCATGGTGAATTCGATGAACTCAATCCGCTGTTTTCATCGCTCTGGCTGGCCTCATCCAACCCCAATAACCGGCGTTTGACCGTCAAGGAAGTTTTTAAACTCGATATCCGGGCGGATCTGATCACGCTAAGCGCCTGTCAAACAGGATTAGGCAAACTGGAGGCTGGGGAGTTAATCGGACTCAATCGCGCCTTCATTTATGCCGGCACGCATGCACTGATTTCCTCACTCTGGCGGGTGGACGATCTTGCCACCTCGGTCCTCATGAAGCATTTTTATCGCAACTATGTCACGATGGATAAGGCCAAAAGCCTGCGGCAAGCGCAATTGCTGGTGAAAAAGCAGTTCCCGCACCCAGCCTATTGGGCAGGGTTCAGTTTGGTTGGCGACTACAAATGAAAAAATCCAGGGCGGAGAAGGGCATATCGGGGACAAGAAGCGGAATGATGGGCATTCACTGCTTTTTTTGAAGAGGGAGGTCCGTGATGGCGAATTACCTCAAGCGAGTATTCATGCTCGTGGCATGCTGGGTGCTTGTGAGTGGCAGTGTAGGTATGGCCGGCACCATGTATGCCAAGAAGGATCATGTGAGGGTGACAGTGGCGAAGTCGCCCACTTCGCGGGTGGTGGCGACCTTAAAGCGGGGGGAGCCGGTGGCGGTCATAAAGAAGAGTGGTCGGCACTATCAAGTCAAGCTGAAGAATGGGCGGACAGGGTGGGTGTTCAAGTTCAAGCTGACCGACAAGAAACCCACGGCCCGCAGGGGGCGAGGTGGACTGTCGGCGCTTACAGGCAAGAGTATGGTGATGGCCAAGGAGGCACGTGCCGGAGGAAGCATTCGCGGGTTGAAGGAGACGACGCAGCGGTACGTTCACGACAAACATCTTGATCCGGTCTACCAGAAGGCCGTCGAGGCCATGGAGCAGCGTGTCATCTCGGATGAAGAGTTGGCTCGATTTCAACGAGAGGGTGGGGTCGGTGAATTTTCAGGAGGTGGCCAATGATGCGGCGACGAATGGTTCTCATGGTAATGACAGTCGCAAGCTTGGGGTTGTTTGCCTGTCAGGGATATGGATTCTTCGATGAATTGTTGAAACCTCAGCCAAAGAAGGAACAGCCTCAGTCCGCGGAGGGACAGCAAGAATCTGCGCCGGGGTTGCTTGACAGCCTGGGGGGGATGCTGGGAGCCAAGCAGAAGGAATTGGACTTGCTGAAAAAAGGGTTGGGGGTTGTCCAGGCTCTCCAGCCGATTGGTGAGGAAGAAGAACGGGCGTTGGGTCGAGCCGTGGCCGTTGAAGCCTTTGCGCGATTCGGCGGAGAATATCACAATGAGCCGTTGACTCGCTATGTGAACCTAGTGGGCCACACCGTGGCCGAGGTGTCCGATCGACCTGAACTCAATTTTCATTTTGCCATTCTCAACAGCGAGGAACAGAATGCCTTTGCCGCTCCGGGAGGATACATCTTCGTGACGATCGGTTTGCTGAAGGCGCTCACGAACGAAGCCGAGTTAGCGGGAGTTCTGGCTCATGAAATCGCTCATGTGACGAAACGGCACATGCTGCAAACGATTCAGCGGGGCGCGTTGCTGGAGAGTGTGTCTGAATTGACGCTCTCGGCAATGAACAAGGATCCACAACTGTTTTCCAATCTCATCAATGAGATGACCGACATTTTATTCACTAAGGGATTAGATAAGACCTTCGAATACGAAGCTGATGCGGTTGGGGTCGACTATGCCTATCGTGCGGGATACAACCCCCAAGGGCTTCGGGATTATTTGGCGACCCTTCAACGTCAACAAGGACGTGTACAGTCTCGGTTTTTTACTACCCACCCGCCCATAAGCATCCGTATCCAGAAAATGACCGAAGTGCTGGCGCAATTTTCTGATGGGCAGGAATTGCCGTTTCTCTCTCAGCGGTTCAAGGAGGCTATGCGGTCGGTGTAAATGTGGGGATGAGCGATCGACCGGAAGGTCCACCGTGCCCTTATCAAGAATGACGAGGAGAAGAACCATGCTGGTCTGGCCTGAGCTATGGGGACTGATCGCAAACACCTGGCATCCTCGGAAGACAACGCGTTCAGGGGATGCCGAAACGAGGCAGGGCTGGAGGAGACTTCCGCGTGGGCTCTGCTGCCTGCTGGTCTTGGTGGCTGTTGGCGGTCATATGGGAGAGGCAGCCCTAGCGGCTCAATCCGAGGCGGTGAGCATTCCACTTTCGAACCTGGATGTCGAGCAAGCGACGGCCACGGTCTCCGTGTTGGACGAAGCCCGACCATCCTTAAAACCTCTCACAACCTGGTGCGATCCCGACAAGGTGCAGATGGAAGGGGAGCAGGCGAGGAGCCTCATCAAGGCCTTATGTGATGCATTACGTCGGACCGTGGCCGAAGATCGCCCCCCGTTTCATCGGATGACTCCTCGCCTGTATCGGGTCACGGTGCCGCTTCGGGAACCCCTCGACCACATCCAGGCTGTCACGTGGAACGCTCCGTCCTTAGAGGAGGCCATCACATTCGTGGAACTTCTGGAGAAGGGGAAGCTCAAGGGAGTGCGAGTCTATACGACCATACCCTGGCTCGAATCGCACAAGCAGCCCTGTCGAGAATGTCCCATCAAGGAGTTGATCTTTTATGCGGGACGGATCAAAGACCAGCGCGCGATTCTGGCTCCCCGCGGTCGCCAGTTGGAATCCGTGGAATGAGCAGGCTCACTCTCCCTCAGGCTCGGTACTGCCATGCTGATGGGTCACGCGGTCTTCTTCAAAGATTTCCGCCATTTCTTCGGCGATGGATGCCTCGTCTTGAGGAACGGGCATCAGGGGAATTTCTTTGCGGGGGGTCGGCGTTTTTTTCGAGGCTGGCTTCTCCGAGGGCGGGGGAGTGTGGGGTTCGGGAGTGGAATGGGGACTCATGAATTCCGGAGCTTATTCAAAGGATTCCAGGGATGAGCGTTCTGGAAATTGATGCTGACACGCCTGACAAGTCAAAAAATAGATCGATTCCCGAACGGACATGACAATCCGGAAATCGAGCGTGGGGCCTCGCTGGTTACATCGCGGACAGGCAATGTCCTGGAGCCGGTAGGGAATATCCGGCTGGGTACGCAGGTAAAAATCCATGTCGGTGTGGACGGGAAAGGTGTAAAAACATGAGCGGCAAATTCCTTTCCACTCGCCCTCTTCATTGACCGTCCGACTGTCAATACCGAACTGGTTCGATCGGCATACCGCACAGGTCACCTGTCCGAGTCGATCTTCGACCTGTTTGACGGAAAGTCGTGCCATTATCCCCTTGCTGTACAAGCCCCACACATGTATTGCATAAACAATAATAATCTCTTCTCTACAACATACGCAAGAAAGGCAGGATGTACGTGTCGCAAGTTCATAGCCCCTCCAGATGGCAAGTGGCGTCAAGGCCAGTGCAGTTAAGGTCATATTGACGTTTCAGGAATAGAGGCACCCATGCCTGAATTGCCGGAGATCGAAGTCGTGGTGGCACATCTTCGTGCTCGTCTCCATGGTGCTCGCATTCAGTCGCTCTGGATCGGACGCCAAGACATTGTGCGGCATGGTCTCAGCACCAGCCACTGGTATTGCGGTGCGCGAATCGACCATGTGTTTCGGTGGGGGAAGAGTCTGGTCATTCAATGCCAACGGCAAGCGAACCTCCGGTATTTGGTAGTGGAATTGGGTATGACGGGGCTCTTGTTATGCGACCGGAGTCTCTTGCCCGACGAAAAACACCTGCATATGGCCGTGGGGATGAGGGATGCTTGGATCTCGGAGCTGTTGTACTGGAATGCCAGGCGATTCGGTCGCATCTGGCTTCTCGACCACGAGGAACTGCAGAACTACGGGCAACGCCGCTTTGGTGCTGATCCCCGGGAGATTCAAGAATCGGAGTTTGTTCGCCTGGTCAAAACCTACCGGGGACGGGTGAAAAGCCTGCTGTTACGGCAACAACGGCTGGCAGGTATTGGAAACATCTATGCCAATGAGATCCTCTATCGAGCTGGGATTCATCCCCATACCTGTGCCCGGCGGTTGTCAAATCCAGCGATCCAGCGACTCTATCTCGCCATGCACCATGTTTTGGAGGAAGCCATCCGCGCCGGTGGCTCAAGTATTCGCGATTTTCGCGCGCCTGATGGAATGCCTGGTCGCTATCAACACTATCATCAGGTCTATCAAAAATCTGGCCATCCCTGCCCGCGGGGCTGCCCTACGCCCATCCGAAGCCTCATGGCTGAACGGCGGTCGTTCTACTGTCCCACGTGCCAAAGGCGATGGTAACCACAGCCCTTCGAGCGAGAACGACCGCGGCCGGGCCCGGTCCACGTTACCTTGTTCAGAGCGGTATTCTCTGTTACAATAAAATTGCTAAAGGAGGGATTATACCGAGAGCGTGCGGAAAATTAAGCTGCGAGAAGGGGTTGATCTTGCCAGCCTGTTTGGACCGCAAGATTTGCACCTTCGGTTAATCGAAGAAGAACTCCAGGTTCAGGTTTCAGCCCGGGGCGACGAGGTCACGCTCGAAGGCCAACCGGAAGCGGAAGAGCGAGCTGGGCGCTTGCTCTATGAACTGGCCGAGCGAGCCTGTGGTCGCCGCGAGCTCAAAATCGACGATATTGCCAGAGCGCTTAAAGCGACCCGCCATCAAGATCCCCAACCTTTCCGGTTTGTCGACAGTACGCCCATTGTCACGCCCAAAGGGCATGTTATCCCCAAGAGCCCTTCACAACAACAGTACATTGATGCGATTCAACGCCATGATTTGGTGATTGCCATTGGTCCAGCGGGAACGGGAAAAACGTATCTGGCGATGGCGATGGCCCTGGCGGCTCTGATGAAAAAGCAGGTCAGCCGTATTATTCTGGCGAGACCGGCCGTCGAGGCAGGAGAGCGATTAGGGTTTCTGCCAGGCGATATGTTCGCCAAGGTTCATCCCTATCTCCGACCGTTGTATGACGCACTGTACAGCATGATGGATGTCGAACGGGCCAATCGCCTTGTCGAGCGAGGCGACATTGAAATCGCCCCCCTGGCCTACATGCGGGGGCGTACGCTCAACGATGCCTTTGTCATCCTGGACGAAGCGCAAAATGCGACGGCCGAGCAGATGAAGATGTTTTTGACGCGATTAGGCTTCCACTCCAAAGCCGTGGTCACCGGAGATATCACCCAAGTTGATCTGCCGCCGGATCGCGTTTCCGGCTTAGTGCAAGTGACCGACATCCTGGCAGGGATCGAGGGGATTAAGTTTATCTACTTCCACGAATCCGACGTGGTGCGGCACAAATTGGTCCAAGACATCATTCGCGCCTATAACGAACATGGCAATGGGCGTGGTGCAACCACCGCTCCCGGTGAACCTTCCACTGCTACGCCTCGCAAGGCGTCCCCGCCGTCTCGATCATGAATGCCTTGAGGATGATGAAGCCGTGTCCGTCTCCGTGCATCAGCGACTACGGCGTCCGGTGATTCATCAACCTATTGTGATGGCCCTGGCACAGACTCTTCTACACCATGTGACGGAACCGACCGCCGAACTCAACGTGGAATTCGTCGGCAGTAGACGCATGCGTCGGCTCAATCGGGAGTATCGAGGGGTGGATGCCCCCACGGATGTGCTGGCTTTCGCCTTTCGAGAAGCTCCCGGTCCAGTGACTCCGCTGCTGGGCGATGTGGTGATTGCCTGGCCCATGGTCTTGCGGCAGGCACAAGCGTTCAACCACTCGGTCGAGGATGAAGTGATGCGCTTGTTGATTCATGGGACGCTCCATCTGGTGGGATATGACCATGAACGAGGAGCACGCGAGGCACGTCGGATGCGCCGAGCGGAAGAGCGGCTCTGGAGGGCGCTTCGCCCGTTTCCCCCATTTGTCGTACAACAGGAAAGGCCAAGCCGCCAAAGCAAGCCTGCAAGGAGAGACTGAGATACGGAGAGCTCGGGAGATTGGGAACGCTGAATTGAGGAAGTGATGGCCTGGTTTGATCGCCTGAAGCAAGGATTGCACAAGACGCGGCAGAGCGTGCAAGAGTCACTGCGCCGTTTGATGGGCGGCGCGCCTGATGCGCAAACCCTGGAAGAACTGGAAGCCGCTCTCCTGGGAGCTGATGTGGGAGTGGCGGTGACCCAACGCCTCTTGCATCATGTGAAGACCCAAGGGACGCGAGGGGGCGACTCCCTGGCGCTGCTCAAAGAAGCCTTGGGAGAAATCTTGATTCCTGCGCAATCGGCCCCGCTAGAGCACCTCATTGCCCAAGGGCCGCAACCGTTCGTCATCTTGACCGTTGGGGTGAATGGGGTGGGAAAGACCACGACAATCGCCAAGTTGGCCAGCCGATTCAAAAAACAGGGACTGTCACCGCTTTTGGTGGCAGCCGACACATTTCGGGCGGCGGCCATTGAGCAACTGGAGGTATGGGGCAAACACATTGGCGTGGATGTCATCAAACATCGCCAAGGGGCTGATCCGTCAGCCGTGGCGTTTGACGGCGTGACTGCTGCCAAGGCGAGAAAGAGCGGCGTAGTGTTGATTGATACTGCAGGCCGTTTGCACACCAAACACAATCTCATGGACGAGCTGAAGAAAATGAAACGGGTCATTGCCCGGGAATTGCCTGAAGCCCCGCATGAAGTGCTTCTTATTCTCGACGGGACAATAGGCCAGAATGCGCTGGTTCAGGCGCGGCAATTTCATGAAGCCATCGGCGTGACGGGACTGGCGATTACCAAACTCGACGGCACCGCCAAGGGTGGAATTCTTGTCGCAATTGCTTCCACGCTGGCCATTCCGGTTCGGTTGGTTGGCGTGGGTGAACAGGAAGATGACTTGCAAGACTTTCAAGCTCAGGCTTTCGTGGATGCCTTACTGGCGGTGGAAGAGGAGTGATGATGCGGATCGTCCTGCCTCCTGTGCTGGTTCTTTTCTTGGGAATTCCCCTCACCGGCTGGGCCATGGGGCACATGCATGATGACCTGGATGTCCGCCTTGATCCCGATCAGCATGTACTCCAAGGTCATGCCACGCTTCGGTTCACAGAGCTGCCGGACCATGGAACGATCCGCGTGCAAGTCCATGCCGATTTCACGGTTGAGGAAATCCAGGTGAATGGAGATCCCCTGGATTTTTGGGAAGAAACCATTGAGACGCAGAACTCGCCGTCCGGGGAGGTGAGGCAGCGGGTTATCAGAATCGAGCTTTCCGATGAAGAGGTGCGGAGACCCCCGGTCACTCTGAGGCTGTCCTATCACGGGCAGATGCACGATCCCCCTCGTGCCGCACCGGGACTGCGGTTTGTTCGTCCGGATTACACCGCGGGATACATCGACCCGGAGGGGGTATATCTTCCCGGAGAATCGCGGTGGCATCCCCAAGTCCCCAACACCCTGGCCACGTACACGTTGAGCGTGACGCTTCCCGCGGGGTGGGAGTCCGTGACGTCTGGTCGTGAGCGGTCTCGGACCATGACTGATGGATTGTTCACCACGGTATGGGAGGTGGAAACTCCACTCGACGCCTTGACGCTGGCCGCCAATCGTTTTGTCAAGGCGCAGCGCGTATGGCGGGATATCGAGATTGCGGCCTATCTCTTCCCCGAACATGCGTCTCTGGCGGAGCAATATCTCCAGGCCACTCAACGCTACCTGGAGGTCTATACCAGGCTGTTGGGGCCTTATCCGTTTCCCAAATTCGCCGTTGTGGAGAATTTCTTCCCCAGCGGCTTAGGGTTCCCGTCCTTTACGTTGTTGGGTCATCGGGTCATTCAGCGGGGATATACGCAACCCTATGCCTTGGGTCACGAGATCGTGCATTCCTGGTTCGGCAATTCCGTCTTCAACGCGGTAACCCAGGGGAATTGGGTGGAAGGGCTCACGACCTACCTCGCCAATTATCTGTACGAGGAGCGCTTTGGCACACCATCCAAGGCACGGCGACTTCGCCAGCGAATGGTGCATGAATACAGTCTCTACGCCAGTCCCGATCTTGAGTATCCCCTGACTCAGTTTCACTACAAAGAACGCCCGCTGGACAATGCCATCGGCTATCAAAAGGCGGCCATGGTGTTTCACATGCTTCGTCGCGAGATCGGCGACGAGGCGTTTTTTCGCGGAGTGCGAATGCTGGTAGAGGAATGGACGGGCCGGCAGGCCGCGTGGTCCGATCTCCAGCAGGTGTTTGAGCGAGCCTCCGGTGAGGATCTTACCTGGTTTATCAAGCAATGGGTACAGCGGCCGGGAGCACCGCAGATCACCATTGCCCGTCCCACCGTTCAGGCTGAGCCCTCCGGCGATTCTCCTCGCGGGGTCTGGGTCCAGTTGCCGTTTGTCCAGAGCCGGCCGCCATACCGAGTTCGAACGGACGTGGAGTTCCTGCTGTCCGCAAATCGCGTGATTCGCGTCCCCGTAACCCTGACGCGGGGCCGACAAACCCTTGCGGTGTGGATGCCGGAGCCGCCGCGGCGACTTCGACTCCACCCAGCGCTTCACTACACTCTTTTACCCATCCGACGCCGCCGACGATCCCTCTCGTATAGTCCCCGGCGGTCG
>RFGT01000118.1 GCA_003696975.1 Nitrospirota bacterium
CCCTATGACTGGGTGGATCACCTGGCCAGTCATAGGGTACAGCACAGCCAAAAACGCAGCGGCGGTGGCGGTATTCAAGGCATGATTTGACGGCAGGCTGAACGTCCCCCCGCATCCCACCAACTCGTTGAGATGAAGAAACACTTGGCAGGGACGGGGCCGAGCAAACCATAATTTGAGTTGGCCACCCACAAAATCACTCATCCCCACGCCGAGCCCAAGACAAGGGATTCCCCAGACTGCTTCCCGCCAATTCCACCAACTCCAGTATCCGACTGCCAGGGCAAGTGGCACTAGAAGGTTTCCCTCGCGCGACATTTCCTGAAAAAACCAATCGAAAGCTGGCGACTGCCCTGCCAATCCATGGATCGCTAGGAATAGTATTCGGTCCCATTCTACAATGACCTCTTTCATCGCGTGAAATACCGTATAAAGACTAGTCGTGTGCTACAATGGGAGGAACACCCACGGAGCCAACAGAAAGGGAAAAGGATGCTGACTGATAGCCATGTCCATCTCGATGATCCTCGCTACGATTCTGACCGTTATGAAGTCCTTGCTCGTGCCGCTGACGCGGGGGTGACAAACTTGATCACCATCGGCTGCGATCTGGAAACAAGTCGAGCCGCCGTGGCCTTGGCCGAGCGCCATTCCCACGTGTATGCAACTGTGGGAGTTCACCCCCATGAAGTCAAACGCATTGAGGCGTCCTGGTACAACGAGATCGAAGCCCTGGCCAAGCATCCCAAGGTCGTTGCTTATGGCGAAATTGGGCTCGATTATCATTACGATCACTCTCCCCGTGACATCCAACGCTGTCGGTTCCGCGAGCAACTTGAGCTTGCCCACACCCTGGGACTTCCCATTGTCATCCACACAAGAGAAGCACAATCTGATACGTTAGCCATCTTACAGGAGACCCGTGCAGCAAAATTGGGCGGTGTCTTCCATTGTTTTGCCGGAGACGCCGAGTTCGCCCAACAGGCCCTTGCATTAGGGTTCTCTCTTTCCTTCTCAGGTATCATCACGTTTCGCAATGCTGAAGCCCTCCGCACGCTCGTTCGCACTGTTCCCTCGGATCGGCTGCTTATCGAAACGGATGCTCCTTATCTTGCACCTGTGCCCTTTCGGGGAAAGCGTAATGAGCCAGCATATGTCAGACTGGTTGCAGAAAAAATTGCCGAGCTTTATGGGGATCATCAGAAGTTCACCGTGGAAGAGATTGCTTGTCTCACCACAAGCAACGCCAAACGGCTGTTCAGAATCCCTTAAGACGTCGCTGCCTTTTTCGGACTGATTTGGGAAGTTGGCGTGGGTTTCCCTTCTTATGTCGTAGCTTCTCCTGCCTCAAGCCGCCGGCATCATCAGAGTCGGCCATGGGTTTCCAGCGCCTCCACTCAGGGTGAGCTCCATACCCCGGCCTGCCGAGTGCCTCCTGCAACTTCCGTTGAAATTCCGGCGCTGTCAGCACAAAGGCTCCACAGGCTTTCGCCGTAGCAATGATCTCCAAGTCGGAGGTCACGACGGCACAATCTCGTTGATAGAGCCGGATCAACCGCTGAATGACCTGGTCAGCCCGCTCTCCAGCCCGCGTATAAATCACCTCCACACCAGCGCGATATTCATGGCGTTCACTGGCAAAGCGTACCATCCAGGCGTCAAAGACGATTGTGATCGAATGGCCTTTTCGCTGTCGGTAACGAATCAAGTCGGCGATCAACTGTTCGCGCTGTTCCTCGCCCATTCCGGAACGTGGTCGTTCGCCGGCTTCTCGAACTCCCAAGAGGTTATAGCCGTCAATCAGGATCTGCATCGGCATATGAAAGAGACCCTAGCGAAGCAGGAATAGACTGTCAAACGGCACGGACTGTTCGTTTACCCAAGTCCTCGATTCCTAGACCATTGCTTCTTTCTTGACAAGCTCCTATGCATCTGAGAAAACTTCCATACGTTTTTTCCGCATTGAGGGTATGAAAGTTTCACTGCGGTTCGCTTTTCTTGCCTACGCCTTTTTTCTCCTGGGCCAGTTTTCCGCCTGTGGAGCTCCGCCAGCTACGTCGGCAACGCTGGAAGGCCGGCAATCGCCATCCTCCCCGGCTTCACTTATCGTGGCCAAGCGTTCTTCTTCATCTATCGCGCCAGTCCTGGTAACGAACCTTCGCTACCATGCGCATCCGGAATACACCAGGCTCGTATTCGATCTTACATCTCCGCTCCGTGTGACAGAGAGGCGATCTTCCTCATCGCCGCAGGCGCTCATACGCCTTCGCCCGGCCACTCTGAGCACAAAGGCCTCGCAAAAATTGAAGCAGCAGGCTTTTCCTCAAGCGGTCACCGTCACCGAGCTGCCAGACCACACCATCACCGTTTCTCTCGATTTACGCCGGCTCCACCTCTACAAACTTTACACCTTACATCGTCCCGAACGAGTGGTGCTTGACCTTTACTATTCCTCAAAGGATCCCGCTTCACCAGCACGCAAGGCTCCGAGCAAGACGGTGGAAGCCATACCCCCGCCAGCCAAACGCTTGCAAGACCTCCTCGTAGTCCTTGATCCAGGGCATGGCGGCAAAGATCCGGGAGCAATCGGCCGGAATGGTACCAAGGAGAAGGATATCACCCTGGCTGTAGCCAAACAGCTTCACGACCTCCTTCGGAAACGCCTAGGGATCAAGGTCCTCCTCACTCGCACAAAAGATGTCTTTTTGGATCTTGAAGACCGCGTCGCATTTGCCAACACCAATAAGGCCGATCTGTTCATTTCCATCCATGTCAATTCCCATCCCAAACGCCATATCCGCGGGGTGGAGCTCTATCACTATGGGGAGGCGAGCGACCCTCGCGCAATGGAAGTGGCGGCTCGGGAAAATGGCCTCTCGCTTAGCGATAATGCGCCTGCCTGGCAATTCATCCTCGCGGATAAACTAACCGATCAAAAGATCGAGGAATCTCAAACCCTCGCATGGACGACCCGGCAAGCCATGGTCCAAACGCTCAAACGTCATTACACAGTCCATGACCATGGGGTGAAGACCGCTCCATTTTATGTGTTGCGGTTTACCACGATGCCGAGTATTTTGGCAGAAGTCGCATTCGTCTCCAATCCCGCTGAAGAAAAGCGGCTGCGCAGTCGCGCGTACCAGCGGCAGTTGGCCGAGGGCATTTTTCATGGAATCGCCACGTACTTGAAGTCGCAGTACCCCTCACGCTCATAACGATGTCCTTTTTCTGGTCTTTCACGATGGCCGATTGGCGGCTTTTCGATGTCCACCTTTAAACTGATTCTCGAATATGATGGCACTGCTTATGCAGGATGGCAGCGCCAGCTTCATCAACCTACCATTCAGGCTGCCCTGGAATCGGCGTTAGAACAAATCACCTGCCGGCGAGTTCATACTATCGCGGCCGGTCGGACGGACGCCGGCGTGCATGCGCTTCATCAGGTCGTAAGCTTTCGCACGGAAAAAGCCTTGCAAGCCGAACAATGGACGCGGGCCCTCAATGGGTTGCTTCCCCCGGATATCAGCGTCAAATCCACAGAGCAGGTATCCGATACTTTCCATGCTCGATACGATGCCGTCGCCAAGGTGTACGAGTATCGAATCATCAATCAACCCACTCGACCGGCACTCGAACGGCATCGCGGATGGCATATCTTCAGACCGCTCGACGTGGAAGCCATGCAACAGGCGGCTCGGATTCTGATTGGCCGACACGATTTTTCCTCGTTTCAAGGCTCCCCCACACAGGTCTTGAATCCCATCTGTCATCTTCACCGCTTGGTTCTCCAGCCAGAAGGATCCATCATTCGAATCACCATTCAGGCCGATCGATTCCTCAAGCAAATGGTCCGGACCGTTGTGGGGACTCTCGTAGAGATCGGTCTCCAGCGACGCTCCCCGGAAACCATGGACGAAATCCTTCGTGCAAAAGACCGCCGTGCCGCCGGGAAAACGGCTCCTCCTCATGGCTTATATCTCATGGATGTCTTCTATAAGCCTTCCTGACCGGCACTTCTAAACCCCAAGCTCGCAACCGCATCGAGACGAGCCGGCTTCACCACCAGCACACCTTGCATAAAGGGATGGATGCTACAATGGTAGGGGTACACCCCGGAAGGGAGCGCGGAAATGGTATAGTGGGCGCCAGGTCGAATCGGTCCAGAGTCAAACACACAATACCCGCCCCGGCGGCACCCATCGGCTGTCACGGTATGGATCATCCGCGATCGGTTCTGCCATTGAATGGGTTGATCCGCAAAAGCCGTAGCCTTTGCCGGTGAATAAAACGGAGCGTGCGTTTGGACCGTAATGAAGATCCATGACGCACCATTCGAGACGCCGGAGGCTATGACCAGAAGTATGCCCAGGAACCATCCCACCACACGCGCAACGCCCATTTTATCGGATCCTTTCTTGAAAAGGGGAAATTTGGATGGTGTGACCAAGATCTCTCTGTGTTGTAACCGCTCGCAACAAACGTCTTCCCTTTGGCGTGTAACCATGGCATGATCCAATATCCTCGCGATAGGCAAGATCCCTTATCTGACGAACAGGAGTGTGCTTGATGATGATTCCCGAATTCGATCACCCGACATTCCGATTGGCTGTGGCTCAATTTGATCAAGCCGCGGAAGCGATGGATTTGCATCCTGACCTCCGTGAACGCCTCAAGACCCCTCAACGCGCCTTGACGGTTAGTCTCCCCATTCGCATGGATGACGGAACCGTGAAAGTGTTCATCGGCTATCGAGTGCAACACGATTCAGCCCGCGGCCCATCAAAAGGCGGCATCCGCTACCACCAGGATATTAACCTTGGCGAAATCGCGGCCCTGGCCATGTGGATGACCTGGAAAACCGCTCTTGTGGGAGTCCCCTATGGTGGAGCCAAGGGCGGTGTCAAAGTCAATGCCAGCACGCTCTCCATGCGCGAACTCGAACGCCTCACCCGTCGCTATGCCGCCGAAATTTTTCCCTTGATTGGCCCAGACAAAGACATCCCTGCAACGGATATTGGAACGAACTCCCAGGTCATGGCTTGGATCATGGATACCTACAGCCAACAAGTGGGCTATGCCGTTCCCGGGGCCGTCACAGGGAAACCCCTGTCCATTGGTGGAAGCTTGGGCCGAGAGGAGGCCACCGGACGGGGCGTGGTGAATGTCACGCTGGAAGCGATGCGGCACCTCGGTATCGAGCTGGACAAGACCTCCGTGGTGGTGCAAGGCTTTGGGAATGTGGGATCCCACACCGCCCGCATTATGCACGAGGTGGGCGCTAAAGTCATTGGTGTCAGTGATTTTTCCGGAGGACTCTATAACCCTCATGGCTTGGACATTCCTCGCCTACTTCAACACACGCAACATGGCCTTCCCGTTACGGAAAGCAGGCTTGGAGAGGTCATTACCAATGAGGAACTTCTCACGCTCGACTGTACAGTATTAATTCCTGCGGCTATCTCGGAACAGATCACCAAACACAATGCCTCAAATCTCCGGTGTCGCATTTTGACAGAGGCCGCAAATGGCCCCACGACAATCGAGGCTGATGACATTCTCCGGGACCGCGGGATTTTTATTATCCCCGATATTCTCGCGAATTCCGGCGGCGTGATTGTTTCCTACTTCGAATGGGTGCAGGATGTGCAGCGGTTTTTTTGGAAAGAAGAAGACATCCGACAACGCCTGCGGGAGATCATCACCACAGCCTTTCACCGCACCCTCCTCTTTGCCCAAGCCAAGAAAACCACCATGCGCATGGCCGCTTTGATGCATGGGATCAACCAGGTGGCTCAGGCGCATACGGTGAGAGGCCTTTATCCATAACAAGGGCCATAACAAAGGCCATAACAAGGGACAGGACTCTCAAGGAAGCATTAAGAAAATGGTAGGCAAGGGGGTCACCTCAGCAGGCGCCCCCTCCTTTTTATTTACAAGCCCCTTCCAGGTCTAACCGCGTAAAACCTAGGC
>RFGT01000119.1 GCA_003696975.1 Nitrospirota bacterium
TGCTTGGCAATGTGGCCTCAATTTCTTTGATGGGCACGCCGGGTGCGATCAGCCATCGGAATATCATGCCGGTATTCGACATTTTTGTATCACCCGAAGGGCGTGATCTCGGCAGTGTGTTGGCCGATGTTGAGGAAGTCATACATAGTCTCGAGTCGGAGATGCCAAAGAGTGCGGCGTTCGAAATCCACGGCCAGGCTGAGGTGATGCGCCATACGTTTACCGAATTGCTGATCGGTCTGTTAGCGGCGATCGTGCTAGTGTATTTACTGCTTGTCGTCAACTTCCAATCCTGGCTGGATCCTTTCATCATTATTACAGCATTGATTGGCGCCTTGGCAGGCATCGCTTGGTCGTTGTTTGTCACGCATACGTATATTTCTGTGCCAGCATTAACGGGGGCCATCATGACGATGGGTACAGGGACTGCGAATTCGATCCTGGTGGTGGCCTATGCTCGTGAACGCCTGCGAGATCATGGGAACGCCTTGCAGGCTGCGATCGAGGCGGGAAAAGTCCGCTTCCGGCCCGTGCTTATGACTGCCTCAGCTATGATTCTCGGGATGCTTCCCATGTCGATGGGGAATTCACAAAATGCCCCGCTCGGTCGTGCCGTAATTGGAGGATTGTTGGTCGCCACAGTATTCACCTTATTTTTCGTCCCCTGCGTCTATGCCATTATTTATAAGAGGCGTACAGCACAGGAGGAGGAACAAAGGTCACAATGACGGAGAACACGCGACGTAGAAAATTTATTCTTATCCTTTCCATTCTCGTTGGTGTCCTATACTTTGGATACCGGGTGTACGAAGACCAACAGGGTGCGGTGGCGCTGCAGAAGGAAACGCTGGAACTCTCCATTCCAACTGTGGCCGTTATCGCTCCCCAACCGGTAGAGCCGATAGAAACAATTACACTACCCGGTACGCTTCAAGGATGGTTCGAAGCCCCGATCTTTGCTCGTGTCACCGGCTATGTGAAGATGTGGTATAAGGATTACGGCGATTGGGTTAACAAGGGTGATGTTCTTGCTGAAATCAATGCCCCCGATCTTGATGCCGAATATGCCCAGGCCAAGGCGGATCTCTTGGCAGAGGCTGCCAAGTATAAGCTCGCTGTGGTAACCGCGAAACGCTATAGGGCGATGCGCAAGACCCATGCGGTCGCTGAGCAAACTATTACCGTGCAAGAACAAAATATGCGAACACAAGCTGCTATTCTCAAGGCGGCAGAGCAAAAAGTCAGAAACCTCGAGGCGTTCATTCGATTCAAAACTATTCGTGCACCGTTCGACGGGGTGGTGACCCAACGTAACATCAATGTAGGCGATCTTGTCAGTCATGAAGGCGGGCTGGCGGGTTCCGAAGCAAAAGCCAACCTCTTTACAGTGGCCGATATTCATATGATGCGCCTCTTTGTCAGCGTGCCGGAGCGATTTGGGCCCTTCCTTAAACCTGGTCTCACCGCCGATGTCACAGTTCCACAACTGCCCAATCGGCATTTTACCGCGAAATTTCTCACTATTTCCCGTGGCTTTGATGTCGATACACGGACGGCGGTGACCATCTTTACGCTGGATAATAAGGATCGACTCCTGTGGCCAGGGTCGTATGCCAAGGTAACGCTGACCGCACCGGTTAAGCGGGAGGCATTTCGGATTCCCACGACCGCCTTAGTGTTCCAGGAACATGGCACACAGGTTGCCGTGGTCACGGAGAAAAATCGCGTACATTTCAAACCGATCACGATCGCACGAATTCTTGACAACGAAGTGGTGGTTGAAAAAGGGGTTTCTGTAAACGATCGAGTTATCAATAACCCAAGTGCTGGGTTGCTTGAAGGGGATCCGGTGCGTGTTGTCACGCCGAGACCGGGGTTCGATCTCGTCATGCAGTCCACTGCCAAGGCATCCTCATCTCCACAATGAGCATTATGAAGCATGATTCTGCAGGAGTACGGTCATGTTGGCATAGGCTGATCGCCTGCATCCAGGCCAGTGGCTGGGTTGCGTTTGTGCTCGTGCTTTCAGCCTGTAGCCGTGACTGGTTACCCCATGTCGACTTGGCTCCTCCCTATCAGCCTCCTCAGTATGTCGTACCTGCGTCGTGGCATGGGGCTAGCCCGTTTGTAGAAGCTCATCCGTCTGATGATGCACTACGTCCGGATTGGTGGAAACTCTATGGTGATCCGGTTCTGAACAGGTTAATCGACCAAGCAATGGAGGCCAATCCGGATTTGCAAGCGGCGGCCGAACGGTTTATTCAAGCTCGGGCGGTAATGATGAAAGTTCGGTCAGGTCGAATTCCTCAGCTTGAGCTCGGATTCGATGTTTCGCGTAATCGCCAATCTGAACATCGATTGTTTCGAGGTGTGGGGGAGGCAACAGAAGAAACGAGCCTGATTGCCTCAGGGTTAGCCTCGTGGGAGCCAGACTTTTGGTCCGCCATCCGCAATGCGACTCGGGCGGAGATTTACCGAGCCCAAGAGCGCGCTGCTGATTGGGGTCTTGCTCGCCTGAGCCTTCAAGCGGAACTGGCTATGGATTATTTCACTCTACGGGGTCTTGATGCTCAAATTGCTGTCTTATCGGACTCAATCGCACTTTATCAACGATCCCTGAAGCTCGTTCAAACCCAATTTTCCGGCGGGCTTGCATCGAGTCTCGATGTAGCCCGTGTAGAATCCTTGCTGTTTAGCACTCAAACCAAATTGGCCCAAGCCCAAGGCCAGCGTCAGGTAACAGAGCAGGCGATTGCTATCCTAGTCAACCAAGCACCGGCCAGTTTTACGATTGAGCCGGTCAAACATCTCTCGCTCGCACATTTCACAATTCCGCAGACCCTTCCGTCAACTTTACTCGAACGGCGCCCAGATGTTGCCGCCATGGAACGCCGTATGGCCCAAGCGAATCGTGAAATCGGCATTGCCCGAGCAGCGTTTTTCCCCGATGTCTCGTTTCGCCTTGGGGGAGGCTTCGAAGATGAGGGCATCAATCTAACCAAGCTCGCCAACAGTTTCTGGTCTGTAGGCTCTCTGGTTTCCTTGCCCATCTTCCAAGGCGGGTTTCGCCGCGCTCAATTACAGCAAGCTTGGTCGGTCTATCGGGAGATGGAAGATCGATATCGATCGGTTGTACTCAATGCCTTTCGAGAAGTTGAAAACGCCTTAAGTCTTACGAGTCGATTGACTGTCGCGGCTGAGCGTCAGGCCTCTGCTGTCAAAGCCTTTGTCAAGACACAGGACCTGACGTCCGAACTGTTTCAAGGTGGATTAGCCTCAAGTCTTGAACTCATTTTTGCGCAGGTCGGCACCTTAGAGGCACATCTGAAATTGATAGAGATCCAAGTCGATCTGTTAAAAGCTTCAGTGTCGCTCATCCGTGCGTTGGGTGGCGGATGGGATCAGAAGCAATTGCCAAAAGATGAGCAAATCCAGCCATTTGGGACATTGCAGTATGTCAATCTTACCAAACCACCGCCCGTTGGCGGGATCGATGTCCATGCAGACAACAACAGGCTCTATAACGACCTTACCAAGCCTGTCAGTCCATAAGAAAACCGAGCTCATTCATCGCGGGCCTGGACAACGTAGGGAGCGGCTAGGGATCGCGAAACAACTTTTCTCGTAGTCCCCAGCGCCAGTTTTTCCTTATTTCAATTGAACCTATGGATAGCGTCAGGCTTTTAAAAGGAAATTCCACTGCTAATATAGGAACGGCCGGTCCTTTTTTCTGCTAAGCCGTACCTGATTGAGGGTTAGAGAATGGAGATGTATCGTCAGTCTGCGATGAGAATGTCATGCTCATGTGCTCTGCCAGCTTGTTGAATTTTTGCACCTGTGGATGGTCTGGCGGGAGAGGATTCCCGTTTTCGTCGGTCAGGAGATCCTGCATGCCCTCAAGGAGAGCCTCCATTTCCGGAAATGGGAACTTGGGAAGTTTCCGTTTTGCCATGTGATACCTCTCTCAGTTGGTGATTTTTGGGGCCAAAGAGAAAGATAGTCAAATCTGACCTGTTTCAGTGATCTTTTCTCTAAAAACTCATGAGGGTAAAAACCAGAAAAGCGAAACCATTATACCAACCCCGCCTAGTGGCTTGTCGAGAGCTTTTGTAGGAAAGCCTCCTTCCAGTCAGGCCAGCCAGGGAGGATCACCACTTTCCGGATCGGAGGCGCAGGAGTCGTCGTTCTTCCAAAAGGCAGGCGATTTCGTACCAATACTCCTCTTCCAATTCCAGGTAGGTTTTCCCCGACCGTTTGGCTCTGGCTTCCACGAGTCGGGGTTGATAATTCCAGTTGATGATATGAAACCGCCACCAGAGACGCAGCCGTTTACAGAGGTGTGTCAGGAGAGAAAAGGACCTGTTTGTGGTGCGACGAAGATAGTGTTCCTTATTATTTATCCGTGTCATAAAAGTATGGTCTTGATTAAGCCATCTGTTTGTTTTTGTTCGTTGCGGTTCGTTCAACATCCTATACGTTGCCTGATGTTTGTGGAGAAAAGCAATTCCTCGAACGAGTGGGAAGAAACGATTGAACAAGGCTTTTTCTACGATAGATGGCGTAAATTCAGCGTGAGAGAAGACTGGGATACGCCTTCATACAAGGCGATTGCCCATGGAGAAACCAACTTGGCTATTGCCGGGCCAAGATTCCCCGAATGATGGTCTTCAGATTGTTCACATCTGGCTGATCAACCAAAATATTACCGTCTAGGACAATGGTGGGCGTGTGCGAGACGCCAATTCGTTCCCCCCAACGAATGCCTTCCTGGAAGGCCTGGAACGCTTGTCCGTTTTTGAGCCCTTCTTCAAAAGCGTGGACATCCAATCCCACGGCTTTTATGAGAATGGCCCGGATAGATTTGTCAAAGAATGGGATGTGATGCTCATGAATAGTCCGGAAGAGGATGCGCTTCATCTCTTGGCCTTTTCCCATCAGTTTGGCCTGTTCATACATTTCAAACGCAGTGGATGGTTTATTGGGAATGACTGGAAACCCAACGAGTCGAACCTCGAGCTGCTCGCCAAATTCCTGCTTCAGCAGGGGAACGACCCGAGTTTCGAACATATGACAATGCGGGCAGTAAAAATCGGCAAACTCAAACAAAATCACTTTGCCTGGTTCATGACGAGACGGTTCATCGAGGAGTTGATAGTGCCCAGGCAAGGAAGGTTCCGCTGCCCCGATTTCCATGATGGGCCATGTGCCAAGCATGGAGAGAAGTAGACCGAGAACGGTTACACTGAAATTTCTTCTCATTGCGCTTACCCCTTTCTTGTGTGTCTTCTCATATTCACGCTATCATGTCTCCAACAATGAATGCAAAAACCGGGGGTAGATCCCAATGACACTCAAATATGCTTTCTATCCGGGTTGTGCGGCGAAAGGTGCCACACCAGAATTATATCAATCCACTATGGCGATCCTTGCGCACTTGGGGCTCGAAGTGGTGGAGTTGGAAGCCGCTTCGTGTTGTGGCGCCGGAGTATTGACTGAAAAAGATCCTGAAGTGGCCTTGACCTTGAACGCTCGCACGTTCGCCCAGGCTGAACGCCTGGGGCTGGATGTGATGACAATCTGCGGCACATGTCAGGGGGTGATGGCTCAAGCCAATAAGCGTCTACAAGATGATCCAGAGTTGCGCCAGCGCGTGAATCGGCTGTTACAGGAAGAAGGATTGACCTACGAGGGACGAGTGCAAGTCAAGCATTTGTTGTGGATCGTGGTCAAAGAAGTCGGTCTTAAACGGCTGGCCGAGCGCAGCCAGTTTCCTTTAGCTGATATTCGCATTGCACCGTTTTACGGGTGTTATATTCTGCGGCCCTCTTGGTTGTTAGGATTTGACGATCCCGAACATCCCACATCTCTCGAAAAGGTGATTCGGGCTGTGGGGGCAGAGCCGGTGATGTACAGTGGCCGGACCAAGTGTTGTGGATTTCCCGTTATCTTGGAACGTGAGGCTGTTGCCCTTGCCATGAATGGAAACAATTTGAAGGAAGCTAAGGAAGAGGGGGCCGATTGCTTGGTCACGCCATGCCCGTTGTGCCATATGAGCCTTGATATTTATCAAGAGCGAGCAGGGCATGCCGTTCGGGCTAACTTCAATCTTCCCATTCTCCATCTTCCGCAACTCATTGGGTTGGCTATGGGGATTCCAGCCCAGCAGTTGGGGACGGCACGTCATCTTATCCCTGTAGAGTCTCTGCTGACGAAACATCGTCGTACACAGCAACCCGGTTCTCAATCTGCACAATCTGAATGAGGAGGAGAGCCTGCATGAGAGTGGTCAGCCTTGCCGATTTCCATGAATTTCGCCAAGACAAGATGGCCAAACACAATGTGTTTCAGACGCCCCGTTTTTTTTGTGATGTCTACTGCCTTGAACCCGGCCAGGAGCAAAAGGGACATGTCCATACTGATCAAGATAAGGTCTACTTTGTGCTCGAAGGACATGGCACCTTTCGAGTCGGGCAGCAGGAGCAGGTGCTCGGCCCGGGGCAAGGGACGCTTGCCCCAGCCGGCGAAGAACACAGCGTGGTAAATCATTCAGGGGCGCGCTTGCGCCTGTTGGTCTTTATGGCTCCCAATCCCACGTCTCAATAGCCTCATCATTGCGCACAGTAGATCCAGACTTCTCTCCACCTGTCTCGGAGGAAGAAAGACGGGTTGGCAGTCTTATTGCGCTCGTTTAATGCTTTGGAAAATATGTGGGTTCTCTGTCCCTGTGACCTTTAAGATTCCTAATGCCCCCTTGGCTATACGAAAGATACTATGATCGACCAGAATGTAGTCTCCAGGGACATCAACGGTAAATTCAACAATGGTTGAGCCGGCTGACGGCACGAGTGTGGTTTGCACGTTGTGGTTAAGCGTTCCGTTGATCGATCCTTCCACATAGACCGTGTCGAAGATCTCTCCAATGATATGAAACGAAGAGGCACTATTGGGACCGATGTTCCCAAAGTAAATGCGAACACGGTCTCCTGTCTTGGCCGTTAGAGCACCTTCACCGGTCAAGGCGCCGCTTCGGCCATTGAAAACCACGTAGTCAGGGTGCTCAGCTAACCCCTTTTCCATTGAGAGCTCGAGGGTTTTCACGTCTTCAGCAAGAGTCGTAAAAAACTCGCTTTGCAAAACATAATATTCGCGATCGACTGCGGGAAGGCCCGTTACGGGTTCAACCAGAATTAATCCATACATGCCATTGGCGATGTGAGCGGGAATGTTGGGTACGGGCGACGCGCAGTGGTAGATGTAGAGACCAGGGCTAAGGACTTGAAATGAAAAGACGCTTTCTTGACCGGGCGCTACGAGATTGACTGCGGCCCCTCCTCCCGGCCCATTGACGGCATGAAGATCAATATTATGGGGGAACAGACTTGAAGGGTGATTTTTTAAGTGGAATTCTACCGTATCGTATTGACGAACTCTAATCATGGGACCGGGCACGGTTCCGTTAAAACTCCAGAATTTGTACTGCGCGCCTTCGGCTAATGTTCCTACGTATTCGCGGGCTTCCAATTCAACCACTACTCGGGCGGGAGTGGTTCTGGTGATGGGAGGAGGGACTTGTGGTGCGGTGGTCAATATAGCTTGAATCGTAGGAGGATTTCCCCGAGCTCCAACAGGAAACGCCAATATAACTAGCAATATTGCAATCCGAATAACCGCAGACGAGCACACATAGGGTACTTGCATACGTTCACTCCTTTGTTTTGTGTTACGTGAGTAGAATCTCAGTTCATAAAACGGAAGATATGATGTCAGGCGGGAGAAATGTTACGAGAAGAGCCGTCCAGAAAAAATGACGAAGATCATCTTTTTGAGTGAGCCGGTTGTATTGTTCAGCGTGGCCGACAGGCTGATGAGACTGAGGACGGAGAGTGTGAGTCCGCCGTGACAGGAGAGTAGGCGATGGCCTTGAGGGCATTCAGATTACGGATCAGAAGTCGTTTAGCAGTTCCCGTGACCAAATGCTGAGCTTTAAATCGGCTCATCAGGCGTGTGGCTGTTTCAACTGTCAGACCAGACATGTCGGCTAAATCGCGACGAGTCACTTTTGTCGCAAGTCGGATTCCCTCGGATTCGGGAATACCTGTTTTTTCCGCCAGCGTAGCAAGGACGGCAGCGAGACGGCGCTCAGCTTTATGGAAAACCATGGCCTTGGCCGTCTCTTGGGCCTCACGGAGGCGTTCGCCCAGATACTGAATCACTTCAAGCGCCATGTCGGGATTTCGGCGGAGGATTTCCCAATACCGCTTCTTCGGAATCTTTACAATAGTCGCTGGCTCGAGGACTTTTGCACATCCTGGATGGCAGGATCCTTCAAGCGTAGCCGCCTCACAACAGAAGAGATCCCCAGCCGTAAGGAATTTCAGGGTCACATCTCGTCCATCAGGCGAGGATTTCACGCATTTGACGGTGCCCTCTTTGACAATATGGAACCAATCGGCTGGGTCTCCCTCGCGAAAAATATATTCACCCTTTTTGTAGGGAATTTCGAGGATGTCCTGCACAAGACTCTGCTGGTCGGCTTTAGAAAGAAAGGCGAACAGGGGAAACCGGCTGAGCAATGTGTCGGGAATCATAGGTCCGACCTAGAGAAGCCGTTTGACGGCTTGGATGATGGCTGCGGCGTTGATTCCATACCGTTCCAATAACTCATCAGGCTTTCCGCTGTGGGGGATTTCCCTGACCGCTAGTTTATGGACCTGGATGCCGTATGGACCCAGCGCGCTTACAACCGCATCACCCAATCCCCCATGGGCATAATGGTCTTCGACTGTTAGGACCCGATACTGTGTCGATCGCGCACACTCTAATAAGGTAGCGGCGTCGAGAGGGGCAAGGCTGTACAGATCAATCACCCTCACGGCGATCCCCTCGGCTTGCAAGGCGTCATAGGCTTTCAAGGCTTCGAACAACGTCACCCCGGCGGTGGCAATTGTGACCTGATCGTGGTTGCTTTGCCGCAAAATTTTCAACCCTCCAATCGGAAACCGTTCATCCGGGGCATACAGAATTGGCGTTTTGGGCCGGCTGGTCCGGAGATACACCATTCCTTGATGGTTGGCCGCTTCCTGCACCAGATAATGAGTGCTGACGGCATCAGAGGGATACAGCACGACGACGCCTGGTTGAGCTGCCATCATGGCCAAATCCTCCAGGCCCATTTGAGAAGGGCCGTCTTCGCCAATACTGACTCCTGCGTGGGAGCCCATCAGCTTGATGTTGGCCTGACTGATGGCCGCCATGCGAATAAAATCATACGCTCGCGTAAGAAAACAGGCGAATGTGGCGGCAAACGGGATTTTGCCTGCTGCTGCCAGCCCGACGGCGGTACCCACCATATTTTGTTCGGCGATGAAGTTCTCGAAAAACCGATCGGGAAACTTTTTGGCAAATTTTTCAGTGAATGTGGAATTTTTCACATCAGCGTCCAAGACTACGATCCGGGGATTCACGGCTCCAAGCTCGGCCAGAGCAGTGCCAAATGCTTCCCGAGTGGCGACGGCCTTTCCGGGGGAATAGCTTGGTTGAGAAAGTGGTTGGATGGTGATATGAGAAGAGACCTGAATGGGAGAGGGAAGAGGAGGATCGAAATCCTGACCGTCGAACTCTCCTAGTTGATTTGTTAAATCCCTGATTGCTTCTTGAGCCTGCTCCTGGGAGAGGGGTTTGCCATGCCAACCTGGTTGATCCTCGATGGCGGGGATACCCTTCCCTTTGATGGTTTTGGCCAGGAGCACTGAAGGTCCCTCAAGGTCTTCAGCGGCTTCACCAAATGCACGCAATAAGGACTCGGGGTTATGGCCGTCAACAGTTATGACGTGCCACCCAAAGCCCGTCCATCGGTTTCGGTAGGCTTCCAGGTCATGTCCGTGAATGGTTGGATCTGATTGCCCGAGTCTGTTGATGTCGATAATGGCACATAAATTATGTAATTTATAATAGCGAGCCAGTTCTGCTGCCTCCCAGACCGACCCCTCCACCGACTCCCCATCGCCCAAGAGCACGTAGACCCGATAGGCAGCATGATCGAGGTATTTTGCGTTGAGGGCCAATCCTATACCTGCGGCCAAGCCCTGCCCAAGCGAGCCTGTGGCAACCTCGACAAAGGGAAGGCGAGGCGTAGGATGCCCCTCGAGATCAGAAGTCAAGGTCCGCAGAGTCAGGAGATCAGCATGAGAGAGAAAGCCCGCTTCCGCCCAGGCCGCATAAAGTAACGGTGCGGCATGGCCTTTGGATAGAATGAATCGGTCATTGCCGAGATGCCGGGGATTGGAGGGATCATAGCGCATCACCCCAAAGAACAACGTGGCCACAATATCTGCCGCCGAGCAACAACTGGTAGGATGGCCACTGCCAGCCTGCGTAGTGGCACGAATACTTTCGATACGGAGGCGAAGGGCTTTCTTTTTGATTGTTGAAATGTGATGATGGTCAAAACTCGGGAAGAGAGCAGGTTTTGAGGTCGCGGTGTGAACAGTCATGGTGACATCCTCTTGAATGAATGAAGGTTACCGTAACAAAACCGGAGAGACCCGTCAACGTGACTGATCCGTCGTTCGATGGCTGGCCCAGGACATCTGTATCTTTTTCGGCCAGTGAGACTGAGGAATGAAGCAAGGATCCCATCAATGACTGCGCGTATAGGGAGGGAAAAGGTGATCACAATTCTGCATCTCGCCAAGATGATGAGTGCTCTCATGCTCGTGGGGTTTCTGTTAGGAAGTGGAGGCTGTGCCTCGAAAGCCGAGACTACCTCAATTCCGAAGCGAGATCGCCCGTCCGTCCAAACCGATTCTGACCGCTTTTTTCACAAACTGGAAATGGAGGAACAGACCCACGAGCCACAGCCCTGAGAAGAAATGAAGAGAGTCCTTTACGGCTCAGGCTGCAGGAGATCCTCTTTGGCAGGAATATAGTTCAGAATTATCGAGCGCGTCTGGTAGATCCCGGGGAGCCCTGCCCCTATGGCATAGACCAGTCCCTTTCGGTGTCTTCCGAGAAGAAGATGGCCGCGTTGTCGGCCATGGGTATCGATGCCGACCAATTCAA
>RFGT01000120.1 GCA_003696975.1 Nitrospirota bacterium
CTGTTACACGATGAGCCATTACGCGATCTCAGTGACCGTCCGCTTGTTGACCAAACCATTATCCCTGTCGCATTACGACAGCCGGGAGTAGGAGTCTATGGCACTATTTATCCTACTCAACTCTCAAAACTGGATTACGAACTTTACGTCACCAATGGCTTCAAAGATGACATCCAAGGCCAAAAAGGATTGAAAGACGCACGTTTTCCCAAGACGGATAATAACGATGGAAAATCTATAGTTGGCCGGATCGCTTTTAGCCCAATCCTTGGAATTGAAATCGGCGGCTCGGGATTTTTCGGTGCCTATGACGATAAGAGTAAACGTCCACTGGCCATATGGGCTTTGGATTGGACGATCTTGCGCGGACCCTTTGAATTAATTGGTGAAGCTGCGTGGTCCTATGCACGTGATAACCACCTAAATGACTGCGGTTCTACCAAAGGACCATTTGTCGCCTGTCCTCGTCGAATGTTCGGATATTACATTCAGGGAAATTTTCACTTCCTTCCCCCCATCTTGACCCGCCTAGCTCCTACTTTTTTTCGGCCAGAAATTTCGACTTTTACGGCCGTACTTCGGTGGGAACAACTCGACCTCAATAAGGATTTCGATGGCAATACCATATCCAAGGGAAATGGAGCTGAAAAGGAACGTCTCACTGTCGGTCTGAATTTCCGACCCACTGAAGACACAGTCTTTAAATTGGATTTTCAATATAGCCCAAAAGCTATTGGGAGCTTCGCAGGAGTGACCGCACCGGTCCATGACACGGCCTTTGTGGCGTCCTGGGCAACCTATTTCTAAGAATAATGTCCCGTTGTCAGGAGGCTCACTCTGGAGGAACCTGGGAGAGCCTCCACCCTTCTTTTTTCTCACTCATTGACATCTCAAGGAATGGCGTGGTAAATTATAAATGAGAATCATAATCAACTTTTCTGAAATCAGAAAGCAATTGTATTTTCATCCTAAACAAATACGAATACTGTATGTGATGTTGTTCTCGTTTCTGTTTCTTCTAGCAAATTGTGTCTCTCTCAACCCTGCAACCCAAGGCATAGACACTTATCTCGCTTGCCCATACCAGACCGTCTGGGAACGTGCCCTCACGGTACTTGGCGACTATCCCCTGGCTTCTCTCAATCAGCAAGCTGGCCGGATCGAAACAGACTGGCGCGAACAGCCAGCTACGGGCCGACCCTATGGCTTGTTTGGGCGAGAAGGGTTGGAAAATAAAGAACGCTCCCAACTCACCGTCACCATCACTCCCGTCGACGATGGTGAAGTCCGCCTCCAGATTGCCGAACGCCGACAACATTGGGGATTCCGCGGAGGGGCGCACATTTACGGATGGGAGCCTATCCCTCCCTCACAGGAGCATCTGCAACAGATTCTCGAACGGTTTAAACACACACTGGAGAAACAAGGATGTCGCAATCTTTTGTAAGTTGGGGGGCGGCCATTCTCGCTAGCAGCCTTGTCATAATACCAATGTCCCATGCCCAACGGATCTGGGATGATGAACTCAACCGCTACCTTACCCCTCAAGAGATGGCCCATGAAGAGATCTATCTGAGTCCGGAGGAAGCCGCCAAGCTTATGTTTCCTGACTCGCAAACTATCCGGAAAGAAATTGTCACTCTCACTCCAGAACAAAAAGACATTATTCAACGTCGAATTGGTTGGAATTTTCCAGAAACCTCGTTTGAATGTTACATTGGCGAAACCGATGGCAAAATTGATGGATGGGCTCTCATTCAAAACACCATTGGGAAGCATAAGCCCATGACGTATATGGTGGGAGTGAATCCAGATGGCGAAGTGATCAATGTCGAGGTTTTGGTCTATCGAGAATCGCGAGGAAGCGAGGTTCGAAAGAAACGGTTCAATTACCAGTATGAGGGCAAAACCGTTTATGATCCCATTCGCATTAATCGAGACATTATCAATATTTCAGGCGCCACGATGTCGGTTCGCTCTATGAGCGCTGGGGTCAAACGCGCCTTGGTGACCGTCGATGAAGTGTATCTCAAGCCCATGGGACGTGGAAGTACAATCGATATGGTTAACCACCGTGAGAAAGGATTTCTCGAATCCCTGTTGGGATTTTAACGCGATAGCGAGATCGGATGCGTAATTTCAACACCCGGTTTCGCCTTCGAGATACCGACCGGCACATCCGGTTAGTGTATACCTGGTTTCTCGTACTCATGCTGGCAGGGTTTACCTTTACATTCTTCTGGGCGCATAGCATGACGGATTTAACCCCTAAAGGGATTGCCGAACACTATCGAGGAAGCGACCGGACGTTTGGTGAACCTATGTCCTTCGGTCAATTGGCCGAAACCACTCATTTTCACCTATTCACTATGCCTGTTGTCTTTCTCATTTTGGTTCATGTCCTCTACCTCACCATGGCCAGCCCCACACTGAAGGTGACGATTACATGGCTTTCTTTTCTGGGCGTGACGTTGGATTTGGTCTCACCCTGGCTTATCACCTATGTCTCACCCGTATTCGCCCTCACCTTGCTGACGGGTGATCTCTTGATGTTCATTGGATTTCTAGTGATGTTCGCGATTCCCATGTATGAAATGTGGGTCTTGCAGCATCCACTCATGATGCGGAGCGCGAAAGATGTAAAGAAGGAATCCTAACACAACCAACCCGTTTTTAGGCCAGAGACTTCTCGTCCAGAGCCCAAGCTGGGGAAGCCATCTTGGGCTTTTCTTTATAGGGCACACAAAAGAGGCATACCCGATGGTAGCCTCTTGACAGCGGGAGAGGACCTGTCCTCCTGGGGTCCCTCCCGTACCTATCGGTCAGAAAGCCGGAATGGGTACCATACTCATTATTCCGAACACATGCAGGATCTCTCTGGACTTTCCAAACAGAGTGGGAAGCCAAGGATGTCTTGTGTATTCCTTCAAGACTCAGTTCGAAGCCATTATTGAACAGTAGGGATCACGTTTTGGAATGGATCGAGAGCACGTCACATTCACTAACCGCATGCATTGTGGGTGCGCGCAGAACGCCTGAAGGAATGAATCGAGGAATTCATTTATGACTATCCGGAAAACTCGGAACCCTACACCGAATCTTTCCTCAGGAGACTTCATCCATGAAATCTGTTGTTCCTGTGGCTGTCTGTTGGCTAAAACAACCCCTTCTGGGATTCAAATCAAATGTCGCCGGTGTAAAATCATTCGCGCGGTGCCATGGAAAATACGGAAAGAGGAAACATAAGGCATCAATCTGCCCGTGAGGCTTCACCCCGTTATCGGATCCCTGTGAATTCGGCAACCCAGGATGCTTCCCAGCACACGTGGGTGGGAGAGTTACAACAGTCCATTAAGGAATGGACTCGGCAATTACATATGCAGCCCTGGTATCCGGCAGTGCACCCCATCATTGAGCGAGCATTGACCCGACTGATGGAGGAGGTGAACCAGGCCAGTCTACCCCCACTTTCGCAAAAGATCCACCACTATCTTCAAACCCATCTCCGACAAGGTCCCACGCTTAAAGACCTTTCACACTTTCTGGGATACTCGGAAAAATACTGCTCGGAGCTCTTTCACAGTCAGATGGGGGAGTCATTTTCCAGTTATGTAAAGCGACTGCGCTTGGAAACAGCCAAACGTCTCTTATGTGACCCCAGTATGACCATCGCCCAAATTGCTGATGCCGTGGGATTCCATGATCAATTTGCCTTTAGTCATTTCTTCAAAAAGGCCACAAGTTACTCTCCCCGTGCGTATCGGCAACTGCTGATCACACGCCTGTCCCGCCCATCTCCTAAACAAAGAGAGCCATAGCATCACGCATGCACAGAAGTCGGTCGGTCTTCATGAGCGAAGACCTTGTCTGAACACCAGGATGCCGAACGTCATGTCGAATGCACCACAACCCGCTAGGGGAACATTTGCCACGCAATCAGAACTTAACCTTGCCGAAATTACAGTCGTGTCAAGCCTCGGTAGCCGTCCGTTTTAGCCACACTGTCATTGCCTTCGCGAATGCAGCAATTTCCACCGCCCACGTCCTGCCTCCTTGTTCGAAGGAGCCGCGAGTCATCCTCCCGTCTGACAAATCAGACTAGCGGCTGAACATAGAGTTTTCATTGCTTCAGTCATATAATGAAAAAAGTTTTCATTCTCATTAATGAGGAGCAATCATTCCTTTAGGCTTTGTTCATTTGGACAAGCAGACATGCCTCAATTGAAAGGAATAAAAAAACTGAAAGGAATTAAACTGATGCGCAGAAAATCTCGGCACGAACCCTCAACGCACCAAACTTACCATCATAGTCCGGAGGCAAATGTCGCTGTAGCAACCACCTGTCACTCCAGAACCTGCCAACATTGCGGGGGTTGGCTCATTGCTGAACGAATTCTCGACTATTTTGCCGTCTTTCCTTATCTCATCCGCTGTCTCAACTGCGGGCGTATCTTCATAAACCCTGGGATCAGGAGATAATCTATGGATCACAGCCTCTATGCACTGCAATTACTCGGACTTGGAGGGGTGGCTGGCGTATTGCCGCTTTACATTGGCATAGCTATTTCTTTTCTTCTCCTCCAGATGATCCAGCCTCCTTACAAAATCCTCATTCAGGGATTTGCCATTGGGATCTTGTGCTATTTGTTTTTTGAGGTCATGCATGAAGCCGTCGAGTTCACAGGCGCTACCGATCCAGTCTCCTGGATTGTGTTGGTGGGAAGTTTCTCAATCAGTGTGGTTGGATTGAGCTTTTTGGAACAGTATCTCCATCGCTCACAGACCCTTTCCGCTTCCAGCTCCCTGTTTGTGCCCTATATGATTGCCTTGGGTTTGGGGCTCCACAATCTTGGAGAAGGCTTGGCCATTGGCAGCAGTTATGCCCAGGAACGATGGGTGTTGAGCAGCCTACTGATTGGCGGCTTTACGTTACACAATGCTACGGAAGGCCTTGCTGTCATGAGTCCACAAGGATCTCACCATTATAAGGCTCGCCATATGACGCTCCTCGGATTGTTGGCCGGAGGGCCAACATGCCTCGGCACCCTCATCAGCGGATATCTTTTGTCTCCGTACCTTTTCATTACATTCTACGCCGTCGCGGCAGGGTCGTTACTGTACGTGATCACGGCCTTGCTCTCCCATTCACAGGTCTCCACTCTTCGACTGTCTCTTAGTATCGGACTGGCGAGCGGCCTTTCCATAATGTACCTCACCGGCATGATGTTGGCCCTGCTCCTAGGATTTCGGAGTTAATGGTGCGGAGGACTCGTATTTTTTTAGGTGGAATTATGATTAGCGGTCCTACCATTGCATTCGGCTTTGGCTTTGTGCTTATCAGCGGGTTGATTGCTCTCCTTCTCACGTTAGCCATACGGCTTCGCCACGCACATGATCGGCTTCAAGAACATTCTGCCATCCTTGAACAGCGCAATCAGGAGCTCGAAGAGGCCAGAGCACATCTAGCCCAAGCCTATGCAAAACTCGAACAGAACCATCAGGCTTTGGCGACAGCCCTTCATGAGGCTCAACAAGCAGCGATCGCCAAAGCCCAGTTTCTCGCTACCATGAGTCATGAAATTCGCACCCCAATGAATGGGGTGATCGGCATGACGGATTTACTCCTGGATACGGAATTAACATCCGAACAGCGGGAGTTTGCCGAAACGATCCGTGCCTCTGGCCATCATTTACTAGATCTGGTCAACGATATCCTGGATTTTTCCAAAATCGACGCAGGCAAATTACAGTTAGAACACACGACATTCGACCCGCATGTTTTGACTGAACATGTGATGGAACTGTGTAGTCAGACCGCGCAGCAAAAAGGGTTAGAGTTAGGCTGTCTTGTGCATAGCCAGGTTCCTCGCCAGATCACATCGGATCCAGGCCGACTTCGACAAATTTTGCTGAATCTTGTGGGCAATGCCGTGAAATTCACGGAACACGGAGAAGTGATCGTCGAGGTGGCGTCAGAGCCCATCTCCCCGTCTTCTACCCGCCTGCGATTCACCGTGCGGGATACGGGTATTGGCATTGATGCAACCCAGCAGGCCAAGCTGTTTGAGCCATTTACCCAAGCCGATGGCTCCACCACCCGCAAATACGGAGGAACAGGACTAGGCCTTGCCATCTGTAAACAACTCGTGCGGTTAATGGGAGGAGACATTGGCGTATCCAGCCGCCTGGGGGAAGGCAGTACATTTTGGTTTACCATTTGCGTTGAGACTCCAGAGGAGACTGTGCACGTTCAACCATCATTGCTCCCTGACTTGCAAGGATTTCGTATTGGAATTGTCGATGATAATGCCACATGCCGGTCAATTCTGACGCATTATGTGACAGAATGGGGCATTGAGGTTGTCACGGCAGCAGATGCGGCCTCCGCCCTATTGCTGCTGGAATCCCTTCACCGGGAAGCCAGAATGTGTCATGCCGTCCTCATCGATCTTCACATGCCCGGAACCGACGGGTGGATGGTTGCCCGAGCGCTCAAACAGAACCCTGCCTTTTCATCTCTGCCTCTCGTCTTGTTAACCCCCTACGGGTTTCGCGGAGATGGCCAAGCAGCCCAGGAGTTGGGGCTTGCAGGCTATCTTACCAAGCCAGTCCGGAAAGAACAGTTGCGTCACTGTCTCGAGACCATCCTTCGTCAGATACCGTCCGCTACTGCGCCGCCCCCTCTTACGACCCGGCACAGCCTCCGGGAAGCCACGGCGAAATCCCGCTATCACGTGTTGGTGGCCGAGGATAATTTTATCAATCAAGCGATTACCGTTCGCATGTTGCAGAAGCTGGGTTGCCGTGTCGATGTCGCCACCAATGGGCGGGAAGC
>RFGT01000008.1 GCA_003696975.1 Nitrospirota bacterium
CCACAACATTCCGATCCGTGGTCGTGATGGCCTGTATTCGGCTCTGCTGATCGGGTAACGAACTCATCGAGACGGGGTCTTGCTCATCCTACTCCCTTCGGGGTCTGGACTAGACTCGGGTGTGGCTTTCCGCAAATCGCGGTGCAATCGAGTGTGGTGTTGATCCAAGCGGACCCTTCGCAGAGAGGGAGCATGGGTTTTGCGACAAATGGCGCGCAGTGAACATCCCTTGCAATATGACCCTGGAAAGATGAAAAAGCGCCCGGACCGAATCTGTTCAAGCAAAGCCCAAACGGTTCTTTCCACTGTTTCTCGCAACTGAGCCGTCCACTGCTCGGGGGACACATGCTCCATCACGAGACACCCCCGGGAAGACGCGGGAGAAGGTGAGGTCACTATATGGAACCACACTCCAGCGCATTCCAGATCGGGAGGAGTTGTTGCGCCACCGCCCGGCATGTGGGCAATCTTCGACAAAACGGAGGGAGCCAGCGCCCAGTACCAAGGAGGCTGCAGGCGCTGGCCCCGCATCACGTCGCGCAAGATCTGGTGGACCGAAGGAGCCTCTGACTTTGTGAGATATTTGTAGTCAATGATTCGGTAAGCACCAGACGATCGATCCACTCGATCCACTCGGCCCTGCAGGGGAACGACCTGCGGTCCGTGAGGCGTCGATAAGACGCAGGAACCAGCCATGGACTCCTCAAACAACACAGGTGTCCATTGTCCTTTGCCCAGTTCTGCCAATTCCTCCTGCAGAACATGGCGGAGAGTCTCGAGGATCTGTTGCTGCTTGAGGGTCCACACAAACGCATAACCCACAGGTACGGCCTGTCCCCATTTCTGCAGGTGAGGTCGGGCAACGGTGTTCAGAAGCTCGTCGAGATCGACGGACGTGGTAGAGGCATCCGAAAAATATCCGTGCTCGCGCAAAGCCATGAAACACACCCGCAACAAATCGTGAAGGAGTGTGCCCACAGCATCCGGTCCCAATTCCATGACGGTTTCCGGCTCAGGCAGGGGTTTCAGCCCCAAGACATAATGGACAAAATATTGAAAGGGACATCGGGCGTACCGTTCCACCGCCGTAGGAGTGAATCCCCGCTCCCATGCGGCCTGCCACCATGACTCCAAGAACCCGGCCATGCCGTCATAGGGGCCGAGGTAGGGACCCTGGTGTTCGTGGGCGTGGAGACAGGGGATTCCTCGTTCCAGCAACTGGTCTCGCACAGTGTCGCTGCGCTCCCATCCATCTAGAGGCTGTCGCAGTAACGCGGATCGAACCGCATGCTCCCGCGGCGTCAGCAGATCATCAGAAAAAAACGGCACGTGCTGCTGATATTTCTGGAGCAACGGCCTGGGAACTGTGACTTCCTCCACAGCAGGCAGGGCGCGCCTGACTTCATCCACATAGAGCGAGGGAACCTGGGGCTCCAACTGTTGATCGGTTCGTTGAAAAAGAAGCGTGAGCCATTCTCGAGCAGCGTTGACCAGCCAAAAGAACAGAAGCTTTTCTTCCTCAGCACCGGCCAATTTCTCGGGCACCTTGTAACCTAGATCGCATTCCAGTGCTCTTCGCACGGTATCTTTCAGAAATGGGTCTTCCTGAAGATATCGCGGAAAAACATGTTCCGTGAGCCCAATAAGAATCAACGCGCGAAATGGCACACCGCGGGCAGCCATAGCATCCAACACCTGCACGCCGGATTCACAGGCTTCTCTCGATTGGACGGGAATCGCGGGCTCCTCCATCAGTCGATGAAACGCAGCCACAAAATCTGCGAATGAGAGCAACTCGCCTTGTGGAAAATCACGAAGTGCATTGAGCTGTTGGAGCAACACGTCTCCTAGTGTGAAGCGGTCCTGTTTCGACATCCCACCAAGCTCATCGCCTCCCCCGTAAGAATACCCCTCAGCCTGTCCCCCACACTGCTCGTAGCCCGATAGATCCAGTCCAAACAACCAACTCAAAAAGGCGGCGGTGAGATCCACAAATTCCCCCCAGCTTGTACAAGCGGGGAACTGTTCAAGCCGCTCACGCAGAGTGCTGACAGCAGTCCACAACCCCGCCAGTTGCTCCGCATCGGCAACCGATTTCAGATGGTCTGTTTCCAGCTCGCGAGAAAAAGCGTCTTTTTGGTGAAGCATGGCTGGAATCCGTTCCCATTCCATCCAGCCTTTCACGATTCCCAAGCGCCGAGTCGCGAGATCCCACACATCCGGCCGCGGTCGTGCAAGCTCTGGACATAACTGCGCGAGAGACACTGCCGGAGAACTCAGCAAATCGAGGACGCGATCTCGCCGAAAGCCGGACAGTCGCAACTCCAGAGCCTGCACCGCGGCTTTTCCTACAGGAAAAGCCGACAGGGGAAGGCTCATGGTCGAAGTGAAGGGAATCCCATGCTGCGAGAACACTCGGGGCAAAATAGTTTCATATCCGCTTAAGGATCGCCCTACCACACCAATTTCATGAAACTGCAGATGATGAGCTTCGACCCACCTGATGATCTGCTTAGCAATACTGGCCACCTCGTCTTCTATGCCGGATACCGAGACAATAGTCACAACAGGAGCCACAGGACTTGAGAGCGTATCCTGGGGATCGGCTGCCGGTTGTTGCGCGTCTTGCTCCTGCCGGGCAAACACCTTATGAAGCGGAGAGGGCGTGGGCGCAATTACCCGATAAGATCCGGTAACGGCGCCGCGGATGTAACGATCGAAGAATTGCTGGGCAAACACACATGCGGGGTGATCGAGCAGAAGCGGAAAGTAGAGGGTGCAGGGATACTGCCGGGCAAGACGGTGAAACAGATCAAGTTGAACTTGTGTCAGGTCATAGAACCCATAGTAGATCACCTGCCGGTGTTGCGCCAAAAATAGAGAGTTCTGGCTGGGCTCAAGAGCCAGCACTGTCAGATCTTCATGATCGAACAGCTTCGCCGTCTGCTTTTCCTCCATAACTCGTTGATAAAGATGAAGTACAGCCTTCGTAGTCTGCGTCCACCCCAAGGACTCGGCAGCCTCCAAGGCGGTCCGGGCGTCAACCATCGCGTCCTTGAGGTCCTTACACGTGGCCCACAAGGCGGCCCAAGCCCTTGGCATCTCACTGATTGGCTTCCATAATGGAACCGTCCGGGCATAGTCTCGCAGCATCAGATGAAACCACTCTCGCAAAAAATACGGGGGACGAACGGTGAGAGAGGCCCCCAAATGTTCTTCAACCAGCCGAAGGGCGAGGTGGTGGAAGGTGAGAATCTGCACGTTGAGCAAGGCCATCCCTCGCTCAACACACAAGAACCAGACGAGACGCTGACGCAACAGGGCAGAGGGAACGATGATCAGGATTGGGGCGAAAGGATCATCCGCCTTGAAGCGTTGCAGATCCTCGGCAAGAATAGGTTCAAGGTCGGCATGTAAGGAACCTGTGACAACATTGAGCATGAACAGCAGGAAACGGCGGTGAACGCACAATCGAGGTTCACGTGATTGCCTGGAGAATCTGTGTGGAGCCCGCTACCCTGTCTCCGGGCCAATGAGTTCTCCATTGCAATCCGAGCATCCCCATTCTCCATCGATAAATGACATGGGTTCTCCACAGAAGGGGCAATCCGGCGGAGGCCCGGTCTCCACCCGCGGGAGAACCGGCAGCTCAATATCGAGCTCGTCATCGTCCATACCAAAGGGGCGCGAGGCACTGTCCATGAGAATGTTATCCTTGTCTTTGGGCCAAGGCCTTCTCCGCGCTTTGACGGCTGGGCACGCCGACAAACGTCAATCGGCCATTGATGATCGTCGCGGGAACAGCCCGGACGGCGTGCCGTTCAGCCAGTTCTTGGCCGTCAGGCGTGTTAATATCCACCTCTCGATAACTGAAGCTATATTTGGTCCGCAGGGATTTCCACAAGGTCTTGGCAGATGGGCAGGCGGGACACGACGCAGAGACGAGCAACGTCACATTGGCCATAAGTACATTCCTCCTTCTCTGATCATATCAAAGCGATCTTAGCACTCCCCCGCGCCGCCCGCAAGCAATCGCCTCTGACCTCTAGGCGAGATGTTCGCCGCTTCTCGGTGGGAAAGAACGTTGCGTTAGCAGTGTGGTTCTAACTCAATGATACCCTTGCGGATAGCCAGAATCGCGGCTTGGGTTCGATCATAGACATGCAATTTGTGGAAAATGTTCCGCACGTGATTTTTCACGGTCTTTTCGCTGAGATCCAGCACATTGGCGATTTCCTTATTAGTCTTTCCATCAGCCACCAATCGCAGGACCGTAATTTCCCGTTCTGTGAGGTCGTGTTCCAGCAGCGAGCGTTTCTTGCCTTTGCCTTCCGCCAGCAAGGAAAACTCAGCCAGAATTTTGCTGGCCACCGAGGGATGAATGAGCGACTCTCCACGCGAAATGGCACGAATAGCGGCGACAATTTCTCCAGAATCCGAATCCTTAAGCAGATAGCCCGTGGCCCCCGCTCGAACCAGATCAAAAATATATTGCTGATCCTCATACATGGTTAAGGCGATAATCCCGATATGAGGCATCTCGCGCTTGATGATCCTGGTCGCTTCCACGCCGGTCATCCCCGGCATACTCACATCCATCAGGATAACATCGGGCAGTAATGCTCGAGCCTTCTCGACCGCCTCTCCTCCATCGCGAGCTTCGCCGACGATTTGGATTTCCTCCTTGGTCTCCAAGATCGCAGCAAGCCCCTCCCGCACCACACGGTGGTCATCTACAATGAGGACTTTGATCTTTTTAGCCATGCGCTAGTCTACCCTGTTTTTGGAATGGGACACAAATCGTCACCGTAGTCCCCTTCCCCCGAGCGGATACGACCTGAGCCTCGCCACCCAACAGTCGAGCGCGTTCCTTCATGCCCCGCAAACCAAAATGATCCCACTTCTCGGGATTTTTGGACACAGCCTGGACATCGAATCCCAATCCATTGTCCGTGATTTCAGCCATGAGCTGCTTGTCGTCAATGATTACGCGCACGGTGACGTGAGTGGCCTTGGCATGTTGTTGGGCATTGGTGAGAGCTTCCTGAATAATGCGAAAGAGAAAGACCTTGGTTTTGGGGTCCAACCGCGTTTCGTCTCCAGCGGTAAGAAACTCCACATGGACGCGGTGCTGCTGTTGGTAAGACTGTAAATAGTTCGAGAGCGCTGAGAACAGATCCAACTTTTCATATTGACCCGGACGAAGGTTAAACACGACCTGCCTGGCCTCCTGGATCCCATGCTTCAACTGCGCCTTGGCCTCAAGCAGCAGTTGTTGGCATTTGGCGGGATCATGCGCAATGAGTTGTCCACACCGTTCCATCTTGAAATTTACGCCCACAAGGGTCTGGACCAAGCCGTCGTGAATCTCACAGGCAATCCGCGTGCGCACTTCATCAACCGCGCTCTCGGCTTCCTCCTTAACGTATCGCCGGAAGAGCGACTGATATTGCGTCAACGTTTTCTCAATCTCGCTGGTTACTCGAATCCTCGCCTCGATCAACTGCCACATAAACTTAGCACTCGCTCCTCCGATAACTGCCAGCTCGGGACGTCTCATTTTCTGGAGTGCAACTTGGACTTCGGGATTTCCGGTTACGTCGATAATCAGATCGATCCCTTGCATCTGAAGAAGCTCCCGATAATCCCGTATCACGGGAACCCCTAATCGCCGAGCCAAGGTGATCCCTGGAGCCCTTGTACGAATTTCTGCAAGCGCCACAATTTTTGCGAGTGGATCTTGGGCAAAAATTTCGAGAAGAGCTTTTCCACCACGTCCGCCGCCGATGATCGCTACCCGAGTTGGGCTGACAGACCGTTCTTTCATCCCCAGTTCTGATGGAAATTATCCTGGCCGTCCCGCTGAATGATCCTGCCGTACTCCCTGCCGTTCCTGCGCCAGCGAGCGAATGGTCTCCATAAATTGGTCGATATCTTTAAATTCCCGATAGACCGAGGCAAACCGGACATAGGCCACTTGGTCAAGATCATGCAATTCCTTCATGACCGCCTCGCCAATCAGTCTGGCCGGGATTTCTGATTCCCCAAGATCCTGCATCCGCTTTTCAATGCGATCAACGGCCGCTTCAAGCGCCGCGCTACTTACGGGCCGCTTCTCGCAGGCTTTTTTCAGCCCAGCCATGATCTTGCTCCGATCGAAGGCCTCGCGGCGATTGTCTTTTTTCACCACAACGGGAAGTGTTTCCTCCACCCGCTCATAGGTGGTGAATCGCCGCTTGCAGGCGCGGCATTCCCGGCGCCGGCGAATCACCTCTCCCTCTCGCGCCGTCCGCGAGTCAATCACTTTGTCTTCCAATTGGTTGCAATAGGGACACCGCACTTGGGGGTACTCCTCTTATTGGAAACATCTTACACGTCTCCCCTACCTCTCGAATGGCTAACACCTTGAGCATGGATGGGAGAATCAAATACTGAGATGTTAGGACGATGAAGTGTCGGAATGAAAGACAGGGAAGCGAGCACACAAGGCCTTGACCTGCTGGTAGACTTCCTGCCGCACGCGAGGATCCCCCGGATATTGCAAGACCTGATCCACCCACGACACAATCTGGACCATCTCCGCTTCCCCCATCCCTCGCGTGGAGACGATAGGAGTCCCCAGTCGGATTCCGCTAGCGACGGCAGGCGGTTTGTCATCATACGGCACCGCATTCTTGTTGACAATGATACCCGCCGAATCCAGCGACGCTTCCGCCTCCTTCCCAGTGACACCCTTGGCTGTTAGATTCACCAGAAACAAATGTGTGTCAGTCCCCCCAGACACCACATGGTACCCACGAGCCTGGAACCCGGAGGCCAAGGCCTTGGCATTAGCCACCACTCGCTGTTGATACGCCCGAAACGCCGGGGACATCGCCTCCTTTAACGCCACGGCTTTGGCGGCGATGACATGCATGAGCGGGCCTCCTTGGAGCCCGGGGAACACAATTTTATCCACGGCTTTGGCATGCTCCGCCTTACACATGATCAATCCAGACCGTGGTCCTCGCAGGGTCTTATGGGTTGTGGTCGTGACGAAGTCCGCATATGGAATGGGGCTCGGATGAAGCCCAGTGGCCACGAGACCGGCAATATGGGCAATATCGACCAGTAAATAGGCTCCAACTGAGCGAGCGATTTGTTGAAATCGGGAAAAGTCCAGGACACGAGAGTAGGCACTGGCGCCCACCACGATCATCTTGGGACGGCATTCCTCGGCTTTCCGTTGAACCGCTTCGTAGTCGATTTGCTCGGTCTCACGGTGAACGCCATAGGAAAACGCTTGAAAGATCATACCCGAAAAATTCACACGGCTGCCGTGTGTGAGGTGCCCACCCTGTGCGAGATCCATACCCAAAATGGTGTCCCCAGGCTTGAGGACCGCCAGATAGGCGGCCATGTTGGCCTGAGAGCCTGAGTGCGGCTGGACATTGACATGCTCGCAGCCAAAAACCTGTTTAGCGCGTGCGATAGCCAACTCCTCCACTTGATCCACATATTGACAGCCGCCGTAATACCGGCGCCGTGGGTATCCCTCGGCGTATTTATTGGTCATCACGCTCCCTTGTGCGGCGAGGACCGCAGCGCTCGCGTAATTCTCGGAGGCAATCAAGACCAATTTTTCCCGCTGACGTCGTTCCTCAGCTAGGATCGCCTCATACACTTCGGGATCCGTGATACGGAGCGCTTCCAGCGTGCCAACTGCCTGCGTCATCGCTTACGCTTCCTGGTTGGCATCCTTAGGGGATGGGGAAGACAGAGAGGACTCAGGAGCGGGACTGGCAGAGGAAGCCGCCGCCGCCTCACCGACGCTCGATTCACCAGACGAAGAATCCTCTTTTTTGACAACAGCAACCGTGATTGTCGCCACAATATCCCGATGCAGTTTAATCGAGACAGGCCTCGTCCCCAACTCCTTGATCGGTTGGGGCAATTGAATTTTCCGCCGATCAATGTCAAACCCTTGAGCCCGAAGCCCTTCTTCGAGGTCCTTGGCCGTCACCGAGCCAAACAGTTTGTCGTCTTTGCCAGTCTGCACCGGAAAGGTAAGCGTGACGCCAGCGAGTTTGTCGGCAATGGCCTGGAGGGTGACTTCCACTTTCTTGGCTTTCTGCGCGGTTAGACGCTTGGCATGCTCTAGGGCTTTGATGTTGCGCGGGTCGGCAATCAGGGCTTTCTTGCGCGGAATCAAGTAATTTCGCGCATATCCGTCAGCCACATCCAAGATATCTCCGACATACCCCAAATTCTCTATTGTCTCTTGCAGAATCACCTTCATAGTCGGTTTTCCTCCACAGAACTACGGGCTGGATCATAAGGACCCCCCTAACAAAAGTCAATGAGGCGCTATGCGATATTCGTGGCATATTCTCCGCCCGTGGAGCACCATACCCAACGGGACATCGCTTGAGATTGTGTGGCTTCTTCACATCCTCGTAGAAGCCGCTTCAGTCATGCTCTACAGCCGAGCATCCTGAGCGCATCGAAATCCGATTTTATCTGTCCGAACGGTGGGTGTAATCCACATTCGGAGGGCCGACCGGAGATCCTGCGGGGCGGAATGCCAGGATCCACCACGAATCACGCGCTCTTCTCCGTGAAGCGGCCCCTTGGGATTCAATGCCGGACTGCCTGCATAATAGTTTTTCTCATACCAATCGGCCGTCCATTCCCACACATTGCCGATCATATCCGCCAGGCCCCATGCATTGCGCTCAAACGATCCCACGGGGGCTGTCTTCACATACCCGTCATCGTAGCCTGACAAGATAAACCCCCATTGAGGAAATTGGCGTTTGGCCGCCTCATCAGCAAAGTTGCCCACGAGTCGCGTGGATGGATAGGCTTGCCCCCACCAAAAACGGGTGGATGTTCCGGCCCGGGTGGCATATTCGAACTCCGCCTCCGTAGGAAGCCGTTTTCCGGCCCACTGGCAATAGGCATGGGCATCCTCCCAGGACACTTGGGTTACAGGGTGTTGTTCATGCCCGACCTGAAAGATATCCTCTACGCCATCCGGCTTCCGCCACGAGGCGCCAACGACGTCCTTGACCTGCCATGTTCCCTGTTCCTGAACATAGGCATAAGCCCAGCCTTCACGCTCGGCGGTGGTAACATATCCCGTCGAACGCACGAAGGCGGCAAATTGCGCATTGGTCACCTCAAATTGATCCAGATAGAAGGCATCTAAGACCACACGATGTCGGGGCTGTTCATCCGAGAAATATTGTTCGCAGGCCATGCGATCCGCTCGCCACCCTGCCTGGACACAGTCGCGAACGAGTTGGGCCAATTCCTGTTCACTCGTCCCCATCCAAAACTCCCCGGCAGGCAGCAAAACCATCGGGGCTCCGTCCCGTCCGGTAATCGTGGTGAGAGGAGGCGATGCATGGTTGCCTGAAGCCCTTGTGGCATCGCGTACTTGAATGGGAGAAACAGGCCTAATCGGCCCTTGATCCCAACCTACAGCATTCCCCCCTCCTACTACGCCAAGGCCCAGTAACCCGCAGATGCCATACACCCACCGGACCCATCGTTTGTGTGGAAACTGGCTGGCTTCTACAAATTGGCTCACATGGAATAATCGGTGGTTCATAGGCCTCCCTCCTCGCGATCGGTTCGCTCAAGACCAGTACGTCTCTTCACACCCTACTCTGTCTCGCTGAATCCTGCAAGCCACCGTTCTCTAACATTGCCGTCAGCGGGAACAACAAGGAAGGAACCACTCCGGCTCGGAGTTCTTACTCCAGAGATTCCTCGGCCAGAAATCCGCTTCTCATGCCATAGCGAATCAAATCCGCCACGCTGGTGGCTCCCACTTTCTGCATAAGCCGAAGGCGATGGCCCTCAATGGTTCTCCGGCTGAGTCCGAGGGCTCGGGCAATCTCCTTATTTTGTTGCCCGGCGGAGAGGCGCGAGAGAATTTCTTTCTGTCGGGGAGTCAAGAAAACAAGAGGTTGAAAGGGAAGGCGTTCTGATTCCAACCGCGTATACAGTGCCAACGAATGGATAAGCAAGCAATGAAATACATGATCGACCAGGAGAATCTCATGAATGGCCTCGGTGTCTGAATGCATCAGACCTGCAATGATCGGATACAGACTCTTCTCCCAGGCATGGAATACCGCTCCCAAGTAGTCCCTGCCAATGCCAAAGGCATACAAGTCTCGCACGGCGGGCTCCACGAGTTGCGTCAGGTATTCTTGATACAGGCGATGCTGGAGGCAGGGGCAGAACTCCATCACGACGACTTTGAATACGGAACAAAACATGTTGAACGACAACCCAGACATGCCGTTCATAGCCCGGAGTTCACTTTCCCAGTCCCGGAGAATACGGGGTGTTTCAGGATCCAACAGGACGCCAATGTCTGCAAGATGGCAGAGCTCATCCTGCGAGAACCTGATATAACCAGTAGCCCAATGTGTCCCAGCCATAGGAGACAGTGGAAAAGAAAAAAGAGCCAACGTATTCCTTTCTCGTTGCCTATTGGATTGGTTGCTCCATCGTTACTATTGCGTGCAACGGTTGTGCGTTCTATCTTGTGGTTTCTCTGTAGCAAAGTCTTGCGGCTGTGAGAATGCGCCAAAACCCGTAGATCGCATAATTACGTAGGTAGTATGCGTAGGACTACGACTTTCATTCCCCAAAACTTTGCCCTACCCTGATACAGAACTCAACCCCCCACAGAGTCCATCTCTAGCTTTGTTTAGGACAACTGAACTCTTGACTCATTAGCAGCTATAGAATTCTGATTAAAAGAGTCAGTCAGATGACTTCACCGCCCAAGTAGATAGAGTCGCAAGATGAGCGCCCTCTGCGACTCTCCACAGAAGGGGACTATAAGGTTCCACATCAGGAAGCCCACAGCGCATGTCATTTGATGAGAGATGAGAGATGAAGTCTTGCATGCCTCGTAACAAACGTATTTCACAGGATCAGGTAGTTCACCCGCATCGCAGCGGCACCTCCCAAGAGACCAATCAGGCCAGCCGTCCTTCCGACACCGTGGATCGTGTCCGTCAGGCTGCTCCGGATGAACGCCCACAATCAGCCACGACCCATCGAACCCGGAAAAGTACATATACCTCACCGGAGGATTCCTTGCCGGACATTGCCCAGCAGTTGCTCCCCTATGCGTCAGATATGTGCAAGCACTGGCGAACGGCCTGGAGTCACTACCTGGAAACCACGGGAGGGCTGACCAATGCCAGGCGGGCCGCCGCCTGGATCGGCCATTCCACACTTCGTCTGATTCTCATGCATGTGGCTCAGGGCCGCACCCAGGAAGCGCTCGATGAGGTGGCTCGGGGAGTCCGTAATCTTTGGGAGATCGGAGCAAAGCCCGAGGACCTGTCGCATATGATCACCCTATATGAAGACACCGTGACAACGTGGATTCGGAAAACACATCACGGCTCTCGCGCAAACCTCAAGGCCTCGGAAACCTTTGATCGATTTTTCCATGATGTTTTTTCGCTGACCTTTACGATTTACAGCGACCTGGATCGCAGCCGGAAACTTCGGCCTTCGGGGTTGACCAGGCGAGAAGAACAAATCCTCGCTGCCATTGGCCGCGGGAAGTCTGCTCGGGCCATTGCCCAAGACCTTAACCTCTCTCCTCGCACGGTGGAGGCCGTTCGCGCACGACTCAAAACCAAACTGCGAGCCAAAACCATCGCAGATCTCGTCCGCTATGCGGTCATGATCAATCTGGTGGATGAATCAGACTCAGGGAAAACCACGCCGCCCCGGCAATCGCCCACACGTAGGACCTCATGAGCCCGCAATTTCTTTCGACTGGCATCCCCGGATTGGATAGTCTCTTGGAAGGGCTGTGGTTTGGCGACAATCTGCTGTTTCATGTCGAGGATGACGCGCTCTACCGGCGTTTCGTTACTGCCGTGCTCCGCTACTGCCATACTAAATCCTTGCGTATAGCCTATCTTCGATTCGACCCTCTCCTCGATAACCTCATCCCGCCCAGTACTCACTGGTTCGATGGAACTCGCTTCCATGATGCTGCAGGATGCATTTCCGATCCGTCAGCTTTCACCCACGCTGTCTCAGCTTTCATCACCGCCCAGGACCAACCCACCTATTTCCTGGCCAGCGATCTTACCCTCCTTGGAGCCGCGTTGGGCGGGGAAGACATCCTGCTGTCCTTCTATTGCACCATCTGCCGGCTGTTGGCCGCCCGCCAAACCATCGCCTATTGGATGGTGCGCAAGGGCCGGTTATCCGAGTCCACGATGACGCTCCTGTGCGAGACCGCCCAAATTTGCCTGGAGCTTGAAGGACGTTCTACTCAGCCGATCATCTGTATCCGCAAGGCATTGGGCCGTTATTCCGAGCGCATGGCCTGGCCGCATATTCTCAACTGGACGACGGGCACCCTTCTCCCCCTCCATGGGCAGGGCCCGGCCACCGCTGATCTTATAACCCAGGTCCAGGACAAACTGGAGGAACTCAAGTGTCTTCGGAATCGCCACCAGCGCGCCCTCGAAGAATCCCAAGTCTTAGCGGATATCGGCCACCATGTGTTGAGCGGCATGGCACTACCGACCCTGTTCGACAAGACCGTCCAGCAACTGGCCTGGCTGTTGGAAACAGAGTACGTTCAGATTCTGGAACACCTTCCCCATCAGGCACGATGGCGGCTACTCGCTGGCACGGGCTGGCTTCCCGCCCTATTCACAAAGGATTTCTCCGACGAGGATCTCCCCGATGTTCAGATCACGGACTCGGCCCCTCTGGTGGCTCAAAATATTCCTGCGGATTCCCGGTTTGCCCGCTGCCGTTGGCTCTTGGATTATCCGATCGCCAGCGGCGTCCTTGTCGCCATCCCGGGCACACCCCAACCCTTTGGACTGTTAGGAGTCTATACGGCTACACCACGCACCTTTTGCCAAGAAGAGCTCCAATTTCTCACTATCTTGAGCCAATGGCTGGGCATGGCCGCGGAACACCACCAGACGCTTGTCGAACTGGAGCGCTCGCGGGAACACTTCCACCGCATCATCGAGCTGTCCGAAGACGCCATCATTTCCATCGACCAACAGCAACGGATCGTGTTGTTCAATCAAGCCGCCAAGGCGATTTTCGGGTACCAGATGGAGGAGATCATCGGCCGGTCACTTGATCAGCTCATCCCCAACCGGCTTCGTGAGGTCCATCGAGAACACGTGCACGCGTTCTTACAGACCGAGGAACAGACCCGCCCCACGACCATGCGATCGCGCATCGTGGGTCTCCGCAAACACGGAGAAGAATTTCCTGCGGAGGCCTCACTCATCAAGTTCGAAATGGGCGGCGAACCTATTCTCACAGCGCGGCTTCGCGACCTCACCGAAGAACTTCGCCGGGAGGAAACGCTCCGGGAAACGGAAGCCCAACTCCGCCATACCCAGAAAATGGAGGCTGTCGGCCGCCTGGCCGGAGGTGTAGCACACGATTTCAACAATATTCTCACGGCCATTTCCGGGTATGCCGAGCTGCTGCACCAACTGCCGCTCTCTGGCTCGTTCACTCGCTATGTGGAGGAAATTCAAAAGGCCGCCCAACGAGCCACGAAATTGACCCGGCAACTGTTGGCCTTTGGCCGGCGCCAGCATCTCCAAGCACAGGTGATCGATCTTAACTCCATCCTGACGGACATGGAGCCCATGATCCGGCGCTTGATCAGCGAGGACATCGCGATTGTTTGCCAGCTTGCCCCCGACATCGGGTCAGTCAAAGTCGACCCCAATCAACTTGAACAGGTCATTCTCAACCTCGTCGTCAACGCGAAGGACGCCATGCCCCACGGCGGCACTTTGACCCTGGAGACCGCCAATGTCCAGCCCGAAGAGTTGACCACCGTCCAGGCCGTGAACCCCGACCTGCACGCCGCCGTGGTCCTCCGGGTCAAGGATACGGGAATCGGCATGAGTGACGAACTTCAGGCCCATATCTTCGAGCCCTTCTTCACCACCAAACCTCAGGGGGAAGGGACCGGACTTGGATTGTCAACGGTGGAGGGCATTGTCAGGCAAAGCGGCGGGACGATCCTGGTCTCCAGTCAACCTGGGCACGGTGCCACCTTCTCCATCTATCTTCCTCGCGTCGAGGCCATGGAAGCAGAGCAGCCCGCTTCCGCGCCTTCATTCTCCCGCCCTTCATCTGGCTCCGAAACCATCCTGCTAGTGGAAGACGAGGACCAGGTACGGCGTCTCGCCTGCGAGATTCTAGAAACGGCAGGGTACCGCATTGTGGCCGCATCTACGGTGGAGCAAGCACTAGCCTTTTGTGACTCCCATCGCGACCCCGTGGCCCTGTTGATCACCGACGTGGTTATGCCGCGAATGAGCGGCAGCGAGCTGTACCACCGCCTGCGAGCACTGTACCCAAACCTGAAAGTCCTCTTGATGTCCGGTTATGTGGATGAATCCCTGCGCCAGAAGGGACTCCTGGACGAACGCTTACCCTTTCTCCCCAAGCCCTTCACGCCCGCCGAGCTCACCAACAAAGTCCGCGAGGTCCTGGACTCTCCGTGATCCTCGCTGAATCAGCATGAATTTCTCCGGTCATGTGGGTATCTCCATGGAGAACTCTATCGCGTCCTCAAGATACATCTTTAAAAAATACTCACGACCCCTTTTTGCTAGACTGGACACCAACCACCAGGTCCCCTACAATGGTAGTCATTCACTGCTGAGCTCAAGCACGGAGAGCATGGCACAGAAATTCAGGTGGTAACCGCCCCAAGACGACAATGATTTCCTCGGTATATCCGCAGTCCCAGCCTCAAGCTGTCTTGGTGTCCCGGCTTCTCTTGGTCTGGGGCATGTTGGTCGTGCTGCTCTTATCAGGATTGCCCGCGGCCGCTGAGTCGCCGTCCCTCGCTCTCACCGCCCTGAACATCCGGTTAAGTCATCGACCCGTGCATCCTCCCGAGCAACTCATCCGCCGATCGTTCCTGTTGCCTGAGATTCGCGCTGCTCGGGCATTAGTTGGGCCCTCTCCGCAAGCCGCAATCTTAGAAGACGACCAGCGACACCGCGTGGCTATCCTTTCCATACTTGACGATGGACGCATTCGAGCCGACTTACTAATCGATCTGGATCTCATACCCTATTTTCCTGACCTCGTTTCCTGTGCTCGCGAACGGGAATGTGCCTATGACCGAAGGCCCTTGACTGGTGGACTCGCATGCGTGGCCATCTGCCTGCAGCGCGTTCTGGATCCCTCAGCACCATGAAACTCGCCAACCTGCTGGAACACTTCGCCCAAACCCTCTCCCAGGAAAAAGAGACTGTTCAGGCTTCCAACTTGGATGCGCCCATCGAGACGGCGGATAGTCGCCATGTGGCTACAGCCGGCACGTTGCACCTCTATGCCGTGCGCCTTCCCCAGCCCGCCGCCCTGTGTGAAGACGTTCCCGTGACCGTGGTCCCTCCCGGAGATCTGGAGCCGACCGAAGGATGTATTCTCCACTGTGAGGCGCAGGAACTCATCATCCAAACCTGTGATCCCTTGGGGCCAGCAACCCAGGCCAACACCCTGGTTCCTGATACTGCGGGCTTCTTGGAAACCGCAGCCATCCGCTTAGCCGAGATGGCTGCGAAGCCGGAATCCTATGCCTTGGGGCCTGCCGAGCGGCTGCTGCCGTGGCTCGATCCCGAGCACAGTGAAGGCATAACCCAACCCAGCGTGTCCACGTCCGTATTGACCACGGTGTGGCATGAAGATCCCGCTACGCGGTGGCACACACTTGGTTCACTGGTGGTGGAATGCATACGGCAGAACAAACGCATCCTCTTGCTCGCCCCCTGTCATCGAACCCGGGACGAGCTGGTGGGATTCCTGGCCAAGACCCTGCGCGCCGCAGCCTTACCGTTTAAGAGCCTGGTGAGCTGTTATGAAGTCCCCATCCTGCCGCATGCTTGGGGGATGCCTCTCGCCGAGCTGGGCTTCGAGGCTCAGATGCATGGATTCTTTGCCAAATCGCGAGCCAATAAAGAGGCCCTTCGCAAGCAATACAACCGATTTCGTGAACTCACGCCCATTCTGGCCTACAAGGTACAGAAACAGAAGGATCTCAACGAAGTCAAACTGCTGGAATGGCGCCTGCTCGCCGAGGTCGGCGACTATCAGCGGAAGATCAAGGAGATCGATAAACTCATCGCCGACTATGAACGACTGCCTATTTGGACGCGGCTCGGTATGCAGGCCCTTGGCAAAAATGTCACAACGTTGGGGGAGTATCGCCGCCTGTATGAGCAGAAGATCCAGGCCCTCATGAAGGAAGTGGAGATTGCCCAGGCCCGCATCCGCGAGTTGACCCCGGAAGCCGCCATGCCAAAGGAGTTGCGGCCGGAGTACGAGGCGCTCAAGGAGGAAATTACTCGGCTCGGCGGCACCCAGAAAATTCGGGAGTTGTTGGCCGCCGGCGAAGGCACGAATCGCCAAGCCTTCATACAAAACAAGCGTCTCGTCGCCAGCACGCCCGGCCGAGTGGTTACAGATCCTGTGTTCACGCGAGTGCGGTTTGATGTGTTGATCGCTGAGGAGGCACCCCGCATTCCCGCGCCGTTTCTTCTAGGAGCGGCCGGTTTGATCCGCGAGCGGATCATCCTGGCAGGGAACACTCAGGATTTGGACGATCCTCACAGGGGGAGGCACTGGCGGCAGCATGCTCTTGACCGGGTTTCGCGGTCATCCAATGCAGCGCCAGTTTGATGAGTCCATTCGTAGCCGAGATTCCCTCTTACTTACTAGTCATCCATTCCGCTGTCTCTTGACGCTTCCCTCACAAAAGCTGATAATCAAAGATTGTGCCGAAGTGGCGGAACTGGCAGACGCACTAGATTCAGGGTCTAGCGCCCCATGGGGGTGTCCGGGTTCAAATCCCGGCTTCGGCACCATGTCCTCATGATGACCAATGGGATTCTTCCTCGTGGCACGTGAGCGCTGTTCGAAGCGCAGCCAGCAATTCAGCCTTCTCAAACGGTTTTCTCAACAAGACCTTGATCCCTAAGGCCTGAGCTTGGTCGTCGGTCAGCACCGGGCCATAACCCGTACAGAGGATAATGGGCACATCGGGGCGGATGGCTCGTAATGTCTGGACCATTCGTTCCCCAGTCATGCGAGGCATGGTTTGATCAGTCAGCACCAGTGTAAAACTCTCCGGCGCGGCGCGGAAAATGTCCAGAGCCTGCGTCGGGTCCGTCACGGCAACCACCTCGAATCCCCATGTCTCCAGCAATTCCTGCATGAATCGGACGAGTGCGATCTCATCGTCGAGGATAAGGATCTTGCCTGTCCGCGGGAGTGGGGGCTCTCCGAATGGCTCGTCTGCGCGGTCTTCGCCGGATTGCGACAGAAGCGGAAAGTAGATCGTAAACGTAGTCCCTCGCCCGATTTCGGAATCCACCGTCAGGTGGCCGCCATGCGCCAAGACAATGCCATGCACGACGGAGAGCCCGAGCCCGGTTCCTTCATGGACTTCCTTGGTCGTGAAGAAGGGGTCAAAGATCTTAGGAAGAATCTCAGGCGCAATCCCCTGTCCCGTATCTTGAACACGCAATCGCGCATACCAACCCGGACGGAGATGCGGGACGGCTTGCAGGATATGCGTGCTTAATTCCACACGGTCGAGGCTCACGCGCAGGTGTCCTCCTTGCCCTCGCATGGCATATTCAGCATTGGTACCCAGGTTCAAAAGGACTTGTTCGATTTGCGTGGCATCGCCCTTCACCGGCATGGGAGTAGAACCCACGTGATGGGAAATCTCTATGGTAGACGGCAAGCTGGCCCGCAGAAACCGAAGCGCTTCTTGAACCACGCTCCGTAGATCGAGCGTGCTCCATCGCGTCTCTGTTTGGCGGCTAAACAGCAATATCTGCTGGACTAAATCCTTTGCGCGTTTTCCCGCGGTGAGGATCTCATTGAGATAGCGGCGGATCTTCTGATCGCCTTGTCCCGCAGCCAAGGCCAGCTCACCAAACCCGAGAATCGCTCCAAGGATGTTGTTGAAATCATGAGCAATCCCGGAAGCCAACGTGCCGATGGCTTCCAGCTTTTGCCCTTGGCGCCGCTGCTCTTCTAAGTAATACACCTCAGTGATGTCTCGGGCTTCCAACACCACGCCTTGCACGATCCCATGCTCGTCGAAAAACGGGCTCAATTGTCCATCGAGGTATCGGCGGCCTTCCTGGGGGAATTCGAACCATTGCTTGAAATTCACGGCTTGTCCAGCCAGACACCGATCGATGTGGGGTTTGAGCACCTGTTCAAAGCACTCGCGTCCATGGATCTCTTCCACTGTCCGCCCGAGCATGTGCTCGCTTTGCATCTCAACCCTTTCCAGGTAAGATTGATTCACCGCCTCATAGCGATAGCCGCGATCGATTAGGGCTAACAAACTGCGGCTTGCGGAGACGATCTGGGCAAATCGGCGGAGCGCCTGCTCCGCGGTTTTCAGCGCGGTAACCTCCAATCCTACACCGCCCAGGAGTGTCGGGCGGCCCTGTTCGTTGGGGATAGGGAATTTAGTCACCCACCAATACCGGACTTCCCCATCCTGCTCGGTTTGCTCGGTGAATTGGAGAGCATAGCCTTGGCACAATACCTGCTGGTCATGTCCCTCAAATTGTGCGGCAATTGAGAGAGGGAATAAGTCCTTGTTCGTTTTCTGATACCACTCGCAGCGGGAGAGTTTGAACGTTCGCTCTACATACCGATTGACGAAGAGATGTCGCCCATCGGCATTCTTGATGAAAGCCGGCCCCGGCAAATGATCCATGAACATTCGAAAGAGGGCTTCACTGGCCACAAGCTTATCCTGAAGCGCCTTTTCTTTCGTGACATCCTGGCAAACGATCAGTGACACAGGACCTGCTGCTGCTGCTGCTGCTGCTGCTGCTGCTGCTGGCAAAATCCGGACCGATTCACGCACCCACATGCATTCCCCATTTTTCTTCACCTTCCTAAATTCCCAGGTGGTCACTCCATCCGGCTTTGCAAAAGCCGATCTCAACCCCTGGCTCACCGCATCTTGATCGTCCTCGTGAACGATAGTGAGGATCGAGCGGCCAAGAAGTTCCTCTGGCTGGTAGCCTAATTGCTCGGCGCCAAACCGATTCACAGAGAGAATCGTTTCATCAGCCGTCACCATAAAGTACATGGTTGGATTGTCGTCGTACAGGGTCCGAAATCGTTCTTCACTCCGGCGGACGGCTTCCTTGGCCTGCTCATGCCGAATGGCCACACTGGCGAGATAGGTCGCAGTATTGATCAGCTCGATCTCCGCAGGTGTGGGGCGACGGGGCTCATCATAGTAGACCGCGAATGTGCCCAGCACCACTCCTTGAGGAGTGAGAATGGGGCTTGACCAACACGATCTGAGATGATGCGCCAGAGCAAGATCCCGGTATTCCATCCAGAGCGGGTCCGTGGCGATATCCGACACGACCACTCGTTCCCTGCGGTAAGCGGCGGTTCCGCATGATCCTGCCATAGGGCCGATCGGAACGCCATCAATTGCCTTGATATAGCTCTCTGGAAGACTAGGGGCAGCTCCATGGCGCAACACTGTCCCCTCGAGCAGGAGAATCGAACACTTCATACCGTCCGAAAATTGCTCCAAGGACCGGCAGAGCTGATCAAGGATCTTGTGCAACTCGTCGCCAAGGGCTACTCGTTCCAGAACTCGCCGCTGTTCTTCAAGAAACTGCTCGGTTCGCTTGCGCTGGGTGACGTCACTGATCGCCGCCACGAACCCGACCACGGCACCGGAAGCGTCGCGCTCGGGAACATACACGGAATGGAAAACCCGCGGCCCACCGGGCAGATGGGGTAAGCTTGTCTCAAATTCGACGGGAGATCCGGCCAACGCTTGCTCAATATAGGGCTCGAGGCAGGCATAGGCCTCGCCCCCCATCACCTCGCGCGGATGGCGACCCACGAGATCAGCCGGTGACTGTTGAAACAAATCGGCGTACTGGCGACTGACAAACTGATACCGCTGGTCTCGCCCGCATTGGGCGATGAGCACCGGAGCGTGCTCGGGCCCGCCCTGCTGCTCTCGGGTGACTCCCATGTCGGCTCCTCGAGCAACTTCTTCACACTCGGGTACGAGACTCCGGATAAGAATCAACGTCCCCCAGAGTTGGCCTTGGTCCTTCACGGATATGACTGTCACGCGCACGGACAAAAGGCACCCAGTCCTCGTTCGAATCGTGCCTCGCTCGCAATCCTCGTCGAAGACTTCACGAGAGAGCGTGCCGTGGCGTTGTAACTCCTCCATGGTCCAACCGCTCAATCGCTCGGCGGCGGGATTGAGATATATGAGACGCTGCTCTTGGTCTCGCAAGTAGACAGCCTCCGCCATCTGCTCAAGTACCGCCTGATACGCTGACCACGGAAGCATAATGCACTCCTCCATGTGAACCGCGTGCGGGGTGCCTATTTCTTCGGAAGATACTGCATGTTCCCGAATCTGATCTTCTATTGAGGGAGGTAAGGGTATCGCAGCCTCCGGACAATGTCCATACTTTCTCCGGGATTTCCGTTGCCGCCCTCAGGGCAGCACATCCACGCTTTACAGCAACAGGCACGAGACCCGGCTCAATGTCGTTCAACTCAAGATTGAGACCCTGCCTAATGGCATTGCCTCAATCCGCGGCATGCCGGGGATTCCCTCTACATGGGGGATTTTTTAGGAGTAGCTATTCCTCCTGCATTTTTGTTAAGGTTTGGGTATACGCTTTTGATTCGTTGTAACCATACAACCCCGTAAGGAACGGTCAATGGATCCATCCTCTTATGGTCGATGCCCCAAAAAACGAGGAACTCTCATGAACTGTCAACGGACATGGCGGCTTGTGGCTGCGCTTGCTCTCGCTGTTTGCGGAGCGGTTCTCCCCGCATTTGGAGAATCCACTGGAGAATCGGCGACGATCAAGGGATTCGCTGATCTCAAATTCGGCATGACGCAGGAAGAAGTTCAAGCTCTCCCTGCCTGTTCCAGTGCCACAGAATGTTTGTATGAGATTCTTGGGAAGAATCGATACATCAATTTGACCTACTCTCCTCCTCTCGCTCAGCCGAATGGCGGCGAACCGACCTCATCGTCTGCGGTTCCTCACTTGACCACAATCGATATTGACATGGGAAGGTTCCAAAGGGATTGGTATGCCGACCTCCACCATATGCTTGCCGCGCAATATCCTCTAACTCACCAAATCACCCCCCAGCAACATCAGTTATTCGCCACCGGCCAGCGCAACGAATTGGTCGTCGGGTTTGCCGATGCACAGGTTCTTCTTAAGGTGTATCGCCGGCCATATGGCAATCTCATCATTCGGGTTATTTATCAAAGCCCGGAAGCCGCTCAAAAAACGCGACAGCACTGGGCAGCCACTGGCAGCCCGTAATTCATATGCACGCTTCTCTCTCGCGTTCTTCTCAGAACTTTGCCTGATCGCGAGCCCCCCATCTTGCGGCATCTAGCGTAAACAAGGGATAATTCCCTCCACGAGGCAAGACTTCTCAACATCAACCCTTCACGCCTTGGAGGATTTCTATGAGTGTCGCTACGACTGAGACACCCATCGCTTCTTCCGTGCAAGCCTTTCTTGCCAGCCCGCGCAAGATGCTGATCAATGGACAATGGGTGGAAGCCTGCACCGGCCGCACCTTTCCTACGTTCAATCCCGCCACCGGAGACGTGTTAACCCATGTACCGGACGGCCAACACGCCGACATCGACCGTGCCGTCAAGGCGGCTCGCGAGGCATTTGAACGCGGCCCCTGGCGAACCATGACCCCATCCGATCGAGGCAAGTTGATCTGGAAGCTCGCAGATCTTATTGAGGCGCATACCGAGGAATTCGCGCAATTGGAATCGCTGGATAACGGGAAACCGGTCACAGTCGCCCGGGTAGCCGACGTGCCACTGGCCGTGGATCTTTTCCGCTACATGGCCGGATGGGCCACCAAAATCGAGGGGAATACGATTCCTCTTTCCGTCCCGTACACGCCGGGAGCCACCTATCATGCCTATACTCTGCGCGAGCCTGTGGGGGTGGTAGGTCAGATTATTCCATGGAACTTCCCCCTGTTGATGGCCGCCTGGAAGCTCGGTCCCGCCTTGGCCACAGGGTGCACCGTGGTGCTGAAGCCAGCCGAGCAAACTCCGCTTTCTGCCCTCCGCCTTGGAGAACTCCTCTGCGAAGCCGACTTTCCGCCGGGGGTCGTCAACATCGTGACCGGCTTCGGTGAGACCGCTGGAGCAGCACTGGCAGCCCATCCTGACGTGGAAAAAGTAGCCTTCACGGGCTCTACCGAGGTGGGTAAGTTGATTGTTCAGGCGGCTGCCGGCAACTTGAAAAAAGTATCCCTGGAGTTGGGCGGCAAATCCCCAAGCATTGTTCTCCCGGATGCCGATCTTGAGACCAGTATTCCCGGCGTGTCCAACGCGATCTTCTTCAACCACGGACAATGTTGCTGCGCGGGCTCTCGCCTCTATGTGGAAAAAAGTTTGTTCGACAAAGTGGTCTCGGGAGTCGCAGAGCAGGCCAAAAAGATCAAGGTCGGAGCGGGAATGGATCCCACTACGGAGATGGGACCTCTCGTATCCGAAGAGCAACATCAGCGAGTCCTTGGATACATTGAGTCCGGATTTCAAGAAGGCGCCAAAGCCGTCGTGGGAGGACACCGACGTGGTGAAAAAGGATACTTTGTCGAGCCCACTGTCTTGATTGACACCACCAGTACTATGAAAGTGGTCCAGGAGGAAATCTTCGGCCCTGTGGTGTGCGCCGAACCATTTACGGATTTGGAGGAAGTCATCCCCAAGGCTAATGACAGTATTTACGGGCTAGCGGCCTCAATCTGGACCAAAGATTTCAGCAAAGCCCATCGCCTAGCCGCTCAATTGCGAGCCGGAACCGTCTGGATCAATTGCCACAACATTTTCGATGCGGCTCTACCCTTCGGGGGATACAAGCAATCGGGATGGGGCCGTGAAATGGGGCACGACGTCCTCGAGTTGTACACCGAGGTCAAAGCTGTTTGTGCGAAACTCTAAATCGCTCCTGGAGCACGTGTCCTCCAAAGAAGCGGTGGCATTCGTGAAGCGTAGCCTGTGCGCAGGAGTCAGGGAGTGTAATGCTCGAGTGCACCGCTATGCTTCACGAGCATCATGCCACCTTCGCCTGCCGGCTTGGCAGAAGGGTATGGCTACGCCGTACCAACTTGCGCCAGCACCATCGACACAAGTCATGATCTTTCAACTGAACACCCCGGCCAAGCTTACCGGAATGCGGATTCCGCTTGGGAGAAAGGTAAATTTTGATATCACCCCCGCATTGAGCACAGCGCATTGACTGGGCTGGCGGTGCCTTCCAATAACGGCCTCCACCCTTTTGTAATTCCTCTCCTCCTTCAGAGGTCGAGATGATCCACCAGTCTTGGAGCATTCCTCTCTCCCCTTTCCTTCCCATGAAGATTAGATGTCCCATAGTTGATCTCCCAAAAGCTTACTTGCTGCCACGGCTTCGGCCCCTGTCATATTATGGAAGCAAGGATGATGCCAGCACACTTGACATTGGGAAATCCGGCATCAAGGAAGGATGTCATGCTTCGTGCGACCAAAACCCGTGGATACCACAGCCCAATTCGAAGGCTGTGGCATCTTCCACCACCTCTCCATCATGACGGGGACGTCAAGTCAGTTTTGACAAGGAGTCAAAACCTCGACAAGCAACTAGATGGTTATGGCTGCCGGAGAGGTGCAGCTTCGTTGAGGAGCAACCAGTACAAGCCCAATTGTTGGACTGCCCGAGCAAATTCCAGAAAGTCGACCGGCTTGCGCACATAACTGTTGGCTCCCAACTTATAACTTTTCAGCAGATCTTGTTCTTCCTTCGAAGACGTCAGGATCACTACCGGCAAGAGTTTGGTCCGTTCGTCTGCGCGAAGGCGCCGGAGTACTTCCAACCCATCAATCTTCGGAAGCTTCAAGTCCAAGAGGATCAACTGCGGCATGGTGTTCAAATCACGACCGGCATGAGCGCCGGTCCCGAACAGATACTCGAGCGCTTGGACCCCGTCTCGCGCCACCACAACGCGATTCAAGATATTATTTTTGGTCAATGCGCGCATTGTCAGCTCTTCATCGTCCGGATGAGCCTCGACCAGTAAAATTGTTTTTTCCTTCATGCTCTTCCTCCACAAGGCCCAAATGTGAAGAAAAACGCAGCAC
>RFGT01000121.1 GCA_003696975.1 Nitrospirota bacterium
AACCCGGCGAGTCCCGCACATCCCCACAGGACCCATGCCAGCCCCCGCTCATGATTCCAGCGAGACGAAATGATGGCGCTCGACAAGATCCTGTACCTCCGGTGATCGGACAAACTCCAGAAACTGCTTGACCAGCCCCTGAGGTTTGGTTTTGGTCACCAAAACCAGCGACCGCGCAAGCGGATACGTGCCGTCCTGCACGGTGGACAGAGACGCCTTGATCCCATTCAATGCCAGCAGCTTGATCGGCACCCCGTGGGCGATGTGATACTCCGCGGTCCCGATCGAGACATAGCCAATGGCTTGGGGGTTCCCCGCCACGACCTTGATGCCCTGCTCGTTGTCGCCGATCACCACATCCGCGTGAACTGCAGAGTTGGAGAGATGGGTATAAGCCAAGAACAGATCCAAGGTAGCCCGGCCCTCGGCTTTGTGCACCACCACGATGGGCGCATTCCTTCCGCCGACAGCCTGCCAATTGGTGAGCCTCCCCGTATAGATCCCCGCCAGTTGTTCATCGCTGAGGCCGGATACGGGATTGGTTCGATGCACGATCACGCCGATTCCATCACGTGCAATGGGCACGGGGTACAGATCGCGCTCCTTCGGCCCCAAGGTTCTCGACACCATCCCGATATCTGCCAAGCCGGTTCTCGTGTCGGCGATTCCCCGGGACGATCCTCCCGTTTGGACGTCAATCTGGACGAACGGGTGCTGCTGCTCGAATCGTTTGCCCATCTCCAGTAGAAGGGGTGCCACGGTGCTCGATCCGGTAATCACCAGCTTGGCCTCGCGCTCATGCCCGACGGACGACTCCTGGCAGCCTATCTGGCTTGTGGCCAGCACCGTCGCCACCGTCATAAGCAGCAACCACGTGCTCCTGCGCGAGCCGATCACCTCCGACGCGTTCGAGAAAAGGTTAATTGGCAACATCCCAGGTCCAGTCCTTTGCCCGATGAAGTGCAGGCCATCCCGGGAGCGAGCCGATACAGAATGGTTTTGCCCTGTCGAATCGTATCCACAAAGCCGGCCTCTCGGAGTAAGGCCAAATGGTGTGATAGTAAACTCTGTTCAATACCCAAGGCCCTCCTTAATTCTCCGACACGCCAAGGCTTGCGCAGCAGCAATTCCAAGACGGCAAGGCGCGTGGTGTCGGCCAAGACCTTCAGTTGCTCCACGCAGTCGGCTGGTCTGGACCGGACTTTCATAGGCGTATCGTCTCCCCAGGCCGCGCGACGTTACATGACCGGCCATTCATATGAACAGACTTTCATACGAGAAGTCGGACGGGCTGTCAAGTACAAGACCGCTCCGATCTGAGGCAGAGAAAGGAGAGCGCCGTCATTGTTGGAGCGAGACGATCCAGGCTGCAAGCGCCCGCCGCTCCGCGTCTGTTCCCAGGAACGGCGGCATGAAGGGTTTGACCTCGTGCATATGCCCGAGGAACGCATACATCGTCTCTTCTCGCCACGTGGCGGTTAGGGCAGCGATCCCATTGAATCCGTGGATCGTGTGGCAGATGCGGCATTGCACGTCGAATACCGCCTGCCCTGCCTGCCGCACAGTCTCCGGTGTCACCTGGCGAACCGGTACCCATCGGGCGTGGGCCAGGATCCCCGTCCGATTGATACTTTCCACCTCGTCCACGCGCACGGCGTTGGAATACAAGTAGTCCCTGATGAGAAACGGACGCCGAATAGCCTCGCGCACCATCTCCGTGCTGGCCGTGGCCAGTAACCCGAAAAACATGATCAAGAGGGCCACGGGCCAGGTGAAATGCCGAGGCTGGCGCAGGGCCGCAAAGAGCAACACCGCCAGGATCAACCCGGTAAACAGGGCGCTCAACATAAAAAACATGGTCAGGGGCGCGCTGCTTCCCTCGAACCACCGGGCCACGTCCTGCGGAAGTTGGGCAATGTACCAGAATCCCGCCGGAATCATTCCTATCAAGGGATACAGCACCCATTGCGCGGTATAGGTCACGAACCGCTCACGAAGAACATCATCCGTTTGGAGGGTGGACAACAACAGCGTCACAAGCCCGGCAAGGGCCAGGGCCACCAGGGTGCGTAACACGAGGGAAGGCCAGAACGTGGGATTGAAGAAAGCGTCCCACACATCACGGGTCGCCAGCCATTCCCCGGGGGTCAGCATAAAGGTCAAAATGCCGTTGATCACGAACAGGCTGAGCCAGGACGATACCGCATACATCCACCCAATACGCTGATGGATCTGGGGCGGAAGCCGGTCCCACCCATAGACATAAACAAAGGCCGTGACGACCTCAACCACGAAAATGATCCATTCGATGGCCCAAGCCCACACAAACACGTGGATGAGCGCCGACGTTCCTGTGGGATGCACAAGTCCGATGGCGAACCAAATCCCCACGCCGGTCAATGCTCCCACCACCATGGATACCAGCAGCAGGACAAACGAATGGCGCCGCACGAAGGCGAGCAAGGCCGCGTCGCGAGCACGCCGCGCCATGCGCTCGGTGAGCACGTTGAACACTCCCGCTCCTACAGCGAAATGGGAAATGAACACATGGATAATCGAGATGATGGCAATGAGTATCCCGCCACCAATAACGGGGACATCCCAGAGGGGGTAGTTCATGGCGTCTGAGCCTCCCGACCCATTTCTGAGTCCCCCGGTTACTCGCGTGAATCGATTAACATCGCATCCCCGTAACTGTAGAACCGGTACCGATGAGCGAGCGCTTCTTCGTAGGCGCGGCGGGCTTGGTCGATTCCCATGAAAGCCGACACCAGCATGAGCAGCGTGGTCCGCGGAAGATGAAAATTGGTCATCAAGGCCTCGACGACTTGGAAGCGATAGCCTGGCGTGATCAACAAACTGGTCTCCCTGTTACCTGGGTGAACTTCCCCGGATTCATCGGCCGCCGCCTCCAGCGCGCGCACCACCGTGGTCCCCACCGCCACAATGCGGCGACCCTCCTGCTTGGCCCGGTTGACCATCTCTGCCGTATCCTTGGGAATGGCATACCACTCCGGCTCCATCACATGGTGCTCAATGGTCCTAGTCGTGACAGGACGAAAGGTGCCTGGTCCGACATGGAGGGTCAGACAGGTGTACCGGATGCCGGCGGCACTGAGCGCCTCGAGCAGCCGAGGTGTGAAATGTAATCCCGCCGTGGGTGCGGCAATGGCTCCTTCTTCTCGGGCAAAGATGGTCTGATAGTCTCGCTGGTCGGCCAGGGTGGGTGGCCGCTTGATGTAGGGAGGGAGAGGAATTTCTCCGTGCTTTTGCAACAGCTCGGGCACAGAAGAGGGTCCTTCCACGCGAACCACTGCATGATCCGGCTGGCGATCAAGCACGGTGGCTTGTGCGTCTGGCGTAATCTCGATGACCTGTCCTGGTTTGACTCGTCCTCTGAGCAACACGTGCCAAACTGCATCTGCCAGCGGTTTCACCATGAGGAGTTCCACCTTCCCTCCGCCAGGGCGCTTGCGGCCGCGCAGTCTGGCAGGAATCACCTTGGTGTCATTGAAAACCAGAACATCGCCGGCTTTAAGGAGATGGGGCAAATCGCAAATCCGATAATGCCCGATTGCACCATGCCCGCGCGGCACATGTAACAGACGGGCGTGATCGCGGGGAGAGACAGGATGATCGGCAATCAGGGAAGGGTCAAAAGGGAAATCAAAGTCGGTGAGGCACATGGATTTCTGCCCCGCAGGACGGGAAACACAATAACCGCCCAGTTAGCATGCCTGAAGCATATGTTATGAGGGAGAGGCCAGGACCGCTTCATGCTGGTCCATTAACTGGGTCCCCGGATAATAGTAGAGCAGAATGGATTCATAGCGATACCCCAGCTCCGCCATCTCCTTCGCCCCCCATTGGCACAAGCCCACGGCATGCCCCGAGCCCTTCCCTGACAGCACCACGTTCCGGCCAATCTGATCGATGTGAAATTGCGTGCTGGGGATCACCGCATAGCCAAGAATGCGCCGAAGCCCTTGCGCGCTTACGATGAGCTCTCCCCGGGAATGCAGGATTCGCACCTGATTGACCCTGCCTGCTCTCGTGAAGGAGTAAGGCGTCATCGTCGCCAGCGTTCCCAGCGGGTAGCCGTTCCGCCGGATCCTGGTTTCCATGTCCTGGAGCGGGATACTGGCGCGCCACGCATACTTCGGCGAGTTCTCGTCGAACGGGCAATCCACGCCCCGCAGATACGGCAGGTCCACGGCCCAGACATTACGTGCATCTTCCGTGGGACCGGCAGCGGTTGAGGAATAGGCAGCCAGAATGGGACGCCGATTGTAGGTCAATATCATGCCCTTTGTCTCTGCAACCGCCTTGCGCACCGACCGGGTGATACGAGTTAGTCCGGAGTATACTTGATCCTGCACGCTGGCCTCGACATCGTACGGTTGGCCAGGATTGGTCATCTTCTTGTACAAGACATAGGTACGGGCCGCCACGGCTTGCGCTTTCAAGACCTCTGGATGCCACGAGGGATCGATTTCCGAGGCGACCACGCCGGCGACATAGTCCTCCAACGACACGCGATTGACCACGAGTAACCCAGCATGCCCTTGCTCGCCCCTTTCCAGGTCGATCACGAGACTGCCTGTGACATTCCAGCGTTGGACGGCGGAGGTTTGGCCTCTGACCACAACGGTCAGGGATGAGGAGGTGGTGCCCACGCGGACCGGCGCCGCCACAACCCGGTTTTCGCCGAGACGCAAGCCCCGCGCTACGGGTTCAATCCACAATGATCCGGCGACCCGTATAGCGGAGCCGGTCGGCTGTTGTAGAACAATCGTCCGATCGGCGAAGAGGGTGATCGCTTGGGCATGGTGCGCCAGCGCCACAGTGACGGCCTCGACTCCGTCATTGGCCTGAGCCGGCGAGCCAGCGAATGCCACCACCTGCCAGAGGAGCCCCCAGAGCAACCAACCCTGCCAGTTGCGGCCTTGCGGGGTCTTGTTCATCGCCGGAACAAGAGATAGAGGATCAGGCTACCAATGATACTGATGAGGATGCTGGTCCCGAGCGGGAAGTAAAAGGTGAAGTTGTCGCGTTTGATCAAAATATCACCCGGCAACCGCCCAATCCACCCCAAGCCGCCACTCGGCCATTTCCCAAGCAGGGTCAAGATCCCACCCAGGGCGACCAGCATGACCCCCATCAGGATGATCATTTTCCCCAGATCGCTGAAGTCCGGCATCATTCTACTCTCATCCGATCAGGGCTTCGGCAATCTGCACGGCATTCAGCGCAGCACCCTTGCGCAGGTTATCTGCCACGACCCAGAGATTCAAGCCGTGAGGAATGGACTCATCCTCTCGGATACGGCCGACGTACACCGAATCGGTGCCTGCCACGTCGATGGGAAGGGGATATAGGCCGCGCTGCGGATCGTCGTACAACTGCACGCCAGGAGCCATGGACAGAATTGCACGGGCCTCTGAGGCCGGTAACTTAACCGCGGTTTCAATGTTGATCGACTCCGCATGTCCGATGAACACGGGAACCCGAACCGTCGTGGCGGTGATTCGAAGGGTTTCCTCTCCCATGATCTTTCTGGTCTCGTTCACCAGTTTCATTTCTTCCTTGGTGTACCCCGAGGGAAGAAACTCATCGATATGGGGGAGACAATTAAAGGCGATTTGATAGGGATACACGTTCGTGGAGACCTCCTGGAAGCTCAACAGTTGGCGGCATTGCTCAGCCAATTCATCCATAGCTTCCTTGCCGGTGCCCGAAACGGATTGATAGGTGGAGACCACAATACGCTGAATCCGTGCATGGTCATGGAGCGGCTTGAGCGCCACCACCATTTGAATCGTGGAACAATTGGGATTGGCGATAATGCCTTGGTGTTTGGCAAGCTCGCCGGGATTGACCTCGGGAACCACCAAGGGCACGGCGGGATCCATGCGCCAGGCCGCGCTGTTGTCGATCACCACCGCTCCGGCTTTGACAGCCACCGGTGCATATTCCTTGCTGACCTCCGTTCCGGCTGAGAAGAGCGCAATGTCGATGCCCTCGAACGATTCCTTGGTCAAAAGCTGAACCCGCACCGATTCCTCACCGAAGGAGACCTCCTCCCCGGCGGACTTGGCGGACGCCAGCGGCACAACCCGCTCCACCGGAAATTTCCGTTCGGCCAGCACGTTCAGCATTTCCGTGCCCACGGCACCGGTGGCGCCGACTACCGCCACGGAATAGGCAGCTTTCTTCTTCAACATCGCTTGCCCTCAGCAGAAGAACCGTTTGGATCCGCGATCACTTGCGCATCGAGGCGATCATCCGAATCCGATGGTTGAAGGTGTCGGCAATCGCAATATGTCCCTCGGGACTGATGGCGATCCCAAATGGGAAACTCAGACTGCAGGTCTCCGGCGCCTGTCCGTCTCCCCCGAATCCAGCCTGGCCGTTTCCCGCCATGTGGCTCATGACATGAGCCCGCATGTCCCACCTGCGGATCACATGATTATCGGTATCCGTGATCAAGAGTTGCTCTTCTGGGGTCCACGCAATTCCAAAGGGCCGCGAAAGACTCATACCCTCTCCCTTGCCTTCAGCGTCATACCGAAATTCACGGCCATCTCCCACTATGGTTGTCATGATCCCGGTTTTCTTGTCAAGTTTGCGGATACGCCCGCTAAAGGTATCAGCGATATACACATTCCCTTCGGCGTCCAATGCCAGACCACTCGGACCAGCCAACCCCGTCTCCACGGCGGGTTGTCCATCTCCGGTGTAGCCCGCCACGCCTGAACCGGCCACTGTGTGGATAAGGCCGGTCGCCAAGTCGACCATGCGAACCCGGTTATTGCTCTGATCGGCGATATACAGATGGCCTTCCTCGTCGACCACCACGGCCACGGGTTCATTCAAGGAGGCCATGATGGCCGGACCGCCGTCTCCCGCATACCTGGCCTTTCCATTGCCAGCCAGGGTGGTGATGATCCCGGTATCGGGATCGACCCGGCGAATGCGGTGATTCCAGGTATCCGCAATATAGAGTACGCCATCCCGGTCAACAGCCACATCGGAGGGGAAGTTCAGCAGCGCCGCGCTGGCTGGTCCGCCATCTCCAGAAAACCGGCCCTGGTTCCTGGTCCCTGTCACATAGCGCACCATGCCGCTGAGGTCCGCCGCTTGCGTATAGGCAGATGCGGATCCTACAGGATCCGCGAGTGGATCATCTTCCACATTGTCCGGGATATTCGAGACAGAGGATGGACCGTCATCAGAAGCCTCGTGGCGGCCGGCAATCGTGGTGATGAGATGAGATTGGGCATCGACCCGGCGAATGACATGGTTCTCGGAATCAGCAATGTACAAGTTGCCCATCCGATCAAAGGTGATGTTCTTGGGTTCGTTCAGGCAGGCCTCCTTCGCCGGACCACCGTCACCGGCAAAGCCGGGCTCCCCTGTCCCCGCGATCGTGATGATTGTGCCAGCGTACACCATCATGTCACCGGTCGCCTGCCTGAAGGTGGTCGAGAATACGGGCTCCCATTTCCGTTGTTCCCACAACCGTGGTACCAGGACTGGCAATGTCCTGGGTGCGATAGCCTTGGGCCAGGACAGCCTGAATGGCGCGCTCGATGCTTTCTGCCTCCTGCTCCAAATCGAATGAATATCTCAGCATCATGGCCACCGAGGCGATCATGCCAATCGGATTGGCCACGTTCTTGCCCGCGATGTCCGGCGCACTTCCATGAATGGGCTCATACATGCCTACCGTCGCCCCTACGCTGGCCGAGGGCAACATTCCGATGGAGCCGGTCAACATGGCGGCTTCGTCGCTCAGGATATCTCCAAAAAGATTGGTTGTGAGCAGGACATCGAATTGCCGGGGATTGCGAATCAACTGCATGGCGCAGTTGTCCACGTACATATGACGCAACTCCACGTCGGGATACTGGCGGTGCACCTCGGTGACCACCTGGCGCCAGAGTTCCGAGGACTCCAGCACGTTGGCTTTGTCGATCGAGGTGACCAGCCGGCGCCGCTTCCGCGCTGCCGTGAACGCCACATGCGCAATCCTGGTGATTTCCTCCTCGGTGTAGACTTCGGTGTTAATGCCGCGGAGGCCCGCCTCCGTCCGTTCAATTCCCTTGGGTTTTCCGAAGTAAATGCCACCGGTGAGCTCCCGCACCACCAACAGATCAATACCCTCGATCACCTCGCGCTTGAGCGTGGAGGCATCGGCCAACTCGGGATACAGTTTGGCCGGCCGCAGATTGCCGAAGAGCCCCAGTTGCTCGCGCAATCCCAACAGGGCCCGTTCGGGCCGTTGCTCATAATTCAACCCTTCCCATTTGGGCCCGCCGACCGCGCCGAGGAGAACCGCATCGCTCCCCTTGGCCAGAGTCAAGGTCTCCGGAGGGAGTGGCATCCCCGTCTTGTCGATTGCCTCGCCCCCCACCGGGCCATAGACGCATGTGAACGTGTGCCCACAGCGTTTTGCCACAGCCTCTAGCACACTGACGGCCTGGGGGACGATTTCCTGTCCAACGCCATCTCCAGCCAGGACGGCAATCCGTTTAGTAAGGGGCATGGTCCGCTCTTGCCTCTCGGAGCACAACCGTCAAATCGAGGACCCGGTGGAAGCCGCTCTTTCCTCACGAGGAAAAGCAGCCGTGCAGTAAGGTGAGATGATCGTCAACATGTCTGGATCTTCTTCCCTTCCTGAGCTCGCCGTTCCAACTGCAGGGCCAACTTGTTCAGCGCGTTCAAATAGGCCTGAGCCGAGGCCACAATGATGTCCGTATCCGCTCCGTTTCCCGTGACGATCTCATCGTCTTGTTCCAGTCGAACCGAGACTTCCCCTTGGGCATCGGTGCCGCCCGTGATGGCTTTGACGGCATAGGCCAGCAGCCGGCTCTTGGTTTTGGTGATAGCGGCGATCGTGCGGTAAACCGCATCAACCGGGCCATCACCGGTTCCGGTCTCCTTCATCACTTGGCCGTTCACGTCCAATTCCACTGTGGCCGTGGGCACTTGCCGCAACCCGCTTTGGACCTGCAAGCTCTTGAGGGTATACCGTTCCGGCACCCGGGTTGCTGTCTCCGAGACGATCGCTTCTAAGTCTTCCTCGAACATTTCCTTTTTCTGGTCCGCGAGTCGCTTGAACCGGTCAAAGGCGGCGTTGATTTCCTCGTCCGACAGAGAATAGCCCAATTTCGCCAGTTGTTCGCGAAATGCGTGGCGCCCGGAGAGTTTCCCCAGCACCAGACGGCTTTGGGTCAACCCGATGGATTCCGGCCGCATGATCTCATAGGTGCGCTTCTCCTTGAGTAAGCCGTCTTGATGGATGCCCGAGGTATGGGCGAAGGCATTGGCCCCAACGATCGCTTTATTAGGCTGGACCACCATCCCTGTAATCTTGCTGACCAGCCGGCTCGTCTTGGAAATTTCTTCGGTTTGGATATTCGTATCCGCCTGGTAGAAATCCGCCCGCGTGCGCAGGCCCATGACGATTTCCTCCAGGGAAGCATTGCCGGCCCGCTCGCCAATGCCATTGATCGTGCATTCCACTTGTCCCGCACCAGCCAGAACCGCCGCTAAGGAGTTGGCCACGGCCAGCCCGAGATCGTTATGGCAATGCACGGAGAGGATGGCCCGATCGCATCCTCGAACAGTCGTGCGAAGCGTCTGAATGATATGCCCGAATTCTTGAGGCGTCGTATAGCCCACGGTATCAGGAATATTCACGGTCGTGGCCCCGGCCTCGATGACCGCCTCCACCACTTCGCACAGGTACGCCAGATCCGACCGCGTGGCGTCCATAGGCGAGAATTCCACATCATCCACATAACCCCGGGCATGACGCACCATTTCCACCGCCCGCTTCAGGGCTTCGTCTCGGGTCATCCGAAACTGATACTTCAGGTGGATATCAGAGGTCGAGAGGAATGTATGGATGCGCGGGCGCGGCGCACCTTTCAGCGCTTCCCACGCACGGTCAATGTCCTCAACCCTGGCCCGAGCCAGACTGCACACAATCGGCCCTTCGACTTCTTGGCCAATCCGCCGCACCGCTTCAAAGTCACCCGGTGAACTATAGGCAAAGCCCGCTTCGATAATATCAACCCGCAACCGAGCCAGTTGTTTGGCGACGAGCACTTTTTCCTCGATATTCATGCTGGCCCCAGGAGATTGTTCGCCATCTCGAAGCGTGGTATCAAAGATGCGAATGATGCGTGCCATATAGCCACCTCCCCAACAACATACCTTCTTTCCCGAGAAGGACGTTCACACCTGCTCACGATCCATTTTAGTGATGTATTGATCCCTCTCGCGCAACAACGGCTCAGTTTTACACCAGGCGTTGAGTTTTTCTCCCTTATTCCTTCGTTCCTCCTGATGGTGAAGGCGTGTGACGTTCCATGCTCCCCCGTTGTTTGAGGAGCATCTTGTTTACAAGGACTCGCCCTTTGTCCACGACTCCGGAGAGCACATACGCAGCAAAGAGGCCGAACAACATGAGCTGAGGATAGGCGATCACCGCCACGAGGACGAGCACAGCCCAAACCAAGTACATAAAGTGGTGATGCCCCTGAAACTGAAGATGTTTCAGGCTCCAGTATTTCAGCGTACTGACCATCAAAAAAGAGAGCAAGAGACTGACCACCAGAACCACAAATGAGCGCACGCGCTCACTCATATGCGCCACGTATTGGTCGAAGATCAGCAACGTAGAGAGCAATCCAGCGGCAGCGGGAATGGGAAGCCCGGTAAAGTACTTGCTCTCATTGGTACCGCTCATCACGTTGAAGCGAGCCAACCGGAGGGCTCCGCAGGCCACATACGCGAACATAACCGCCGCCCCGAACAGACCCGGTGACCCCAGCGCCCAGGTATAGACCAGCAGCCCAGGAGCGAGACCAAAGGCGATCAAGTCAGAGAGGGAATCGTACTCAACTCCGAATTTGCTCGAACTGTGCATGAGCCGAGCCGAAGTCCCGTCTAAGGTATCGAACACAATGGCGAGGAGAATCGCGATGGCGGCTGCCGTATAACGCTGGTGAACCACCAGCACAACCGAGGCCAGTCCACTAAACAGATTACCCGTGGTCAACAGATTGGGAATCAAATGCAAGCCCCGCCGGCGTTTTGGCTCTTTTAAGCGAGGGACTGAGACCTTCAGGAACCGTCCGCGCATGGCAACTCCGCAACAATGGTTTCGCCGCCCTTCACTCGCTGGCCAAGACGGACGAGGAGGCGGCTGTTCTTGGGCAGATAGGTATCCATTCTGGACCCAAATCGAATCAATCCAAAGCGCTCTCCTCGTTGAACTTGCTCTCCCGGCACCACCCAACATGCGATACGCCTGGCAACCAACCCGGCGACCTGCACGCACACCACCTTCTGGCGGCCAGGGGTCTCAATGTACAGCGCATTTTGTTCATTCCGCATGGAGGCCTCAGGCCGATTGGCTGTGAGGAACTGCCCCGGCTGATACACCACGTCCATTACTCGGCCCGCGACAGGGAGCCGATTGATATGCACGTCAAAGACATTCAGAAAGATGCTAATACGCAGGCTCGGCTCCTTCAAAAATGGCGGCTCTTCTTCCTCGACGATGGCAATGACTTTCCCATCGCTAGGAGCCACGACCACATGCTCGCCTTGAGGGGGCACACGAGCAGGATTCCGGAAAAACCAGGCGACAAACCCGGTCAAGACCCCGAAGACAAGGGAAAGCGCAGGCCAGCCTCCTACCGCAGCCAAAACGGTTGGGGCCGCCATCGCTCCAACAAATGGAATCCCTTCTCGTGCAATAGGGAGACCTGCCGCTCGATCAGCCACGTGTTTCGCCGATACCCCTCGGTAACGGAAGCATGACTTGGGGTTGCTCAGTTCTTGTCATGATCCACCAATCGATCGTGTTGCAGCCAGGGCATCATGCTCCGGAGTCGCTTGCCGACTTCCTCGATGGGATGTTCTTCTCCTTTCCGCAGAAGCGCCCGATACACCGGTCTATTCGCCTGATTCTCCAGAACCCATTCGCGAGCAAACTGCCCGCTCTGAATTTCCTGGAGAATTTGGCGCATAGTCCGCCGCGTCTCCTCGGTGATGATCCGCGGACCTCGGGTGACATCCCCATACTTGGCCGTAGTACTGATGGAATAGCGCATATTGGCAATGCCTCCCTGGTAGATGAGATCCACGATCAACTTTACTTCATGGAGGCATTCGAAGTACGCCATCTCCGGGGAATAGCCCGCTTCCACCAGGGTTTCATATCCGGCCTGGATCAACGCAGTCAGTCCGCCACACAGAACCACCTGCTCGCCGAACAGATCCGTCTCCGTTTCTTCGCGAAACGTGGTCTGGATAATACCTGCCCTCCCCCCGCCAATGGCGCAGGCATAGGCCAATCCCACCTGCGTGGTATCCTGACTCGGATCTTGATGAATGGCCAGCAACATGGGAACCCCGCTCCCTTTGGAGAACTCTGAGCGGACCAAATGCCCTGGCCCTTTTGGCGCGACCATGAAGACATTGATCTCCGGTTTCGGCTGGATTTGTCCAAAGTGGATATTGAATCCATGGCCAAAAGCCAAGTACGCACCAGACCGCAAGTGGGGGGCGATCTCCTGTCGATAAATAGCCGGTTGCGCCTCATCGGGAGCCAAGAGCATGACTACATCCGATGCCCGGACTGCGTCAGAGACAGGCATCACCTTCAGCCCGCTGGCTTCGGCCTTTTTCCACGATGGTCCTTCCCGGACCCCGACCACCACGTCGGCCCCGCTGTCTCGAAGGTTGAGCGCGTGGGCGTGCCCCTGGCTTCCATAGCCAATGATGGCAATTTTCTTGGAAAGGATGTGGTCCAACTGGGCATCTCGATCGTACAAGATATTCATAATACCTCGCTCCTTCTTGTTGGGAAATCATGGGCGGTTGTTCTGCGCGGATGAAGCCGCATGGACATGGAGAATAGATGCAGAGGATTGTCACGTCGCCTTGGCCACCGGGCGGGCGTGACTGGATGCCGCACGCACGGGTTCACGGGCGATGGCAATCCGCCCCGTGCGAACCAGCTCTTTGATGCCCAGTGGCTGCAGCAATTGAATAATGGCCTCGACCTTTTTGACATCACCCGTGACCTCAATGGTGTAAGAGGTGGGCGAGGAATCAACGACATTGGCGCGAAAGATATCGGCAATACGTAAGGCCTCAGCTCGATCCTCCGGCTTGGTATGGACCTTGATAAGCGCTGTTTCGCGCTCGACAAAATCACTCTCATTGAGATCGACGACCTTGATGACGTCGATTACTTTGTTGAGCTGTTTCAAAATCTGCTCGATAATGCGATCGTCTCCGCTGGTCACCAGGGTCATCATAGACATCGAGGGATCCAGCGTCGGAGCCACTGACAGGCTTTCGATATTGAAGCCACGACCACTGAACAACCCAGCCACCCGGGACAAGGCCCCTGACTTGTTTTCTAGCGTCACAGAAATGATGTGTTCCATTGTGCCCTGACCCTGATTACGCCGTCAAAATGCGATCTTTCCCTTCTTGCTGGCTTTTCAGGCCAACAGCTTGCCGTTCTCGCAGTTCCGGGGGATCTTGCAAGAGCATTTCATGGTTACATCCGCCAGCGGGAATCATGGGATAACAATTCTCGAATTGATCCACCGGCACATCCACAAACACGGGACGATCGATGGACAAAGCCTCGCGTATGCCATCATCGACTTCGTTGGGGGTCTGGATTCGGAGCCCCACTGCGCCATAGGCTTCTGCCAATTTGACGAAATCGGGAAACTGATGGAGGTAACTGGCAGCATAGCGTCCTTCATAAAAGAGATCCTGCCATTGCCGGACCATCCCGTGAAACTGATTGCTGATGATGAACACCTTAACCGGCAATTTCTCCACAACCGCTGTGGCTAACTCTTGGCTATTCATCTGAATACTCCCGTCTCCGGCGATACACAGCACCAGCCGGTTACGAAACGCAGCCTGAGCCCCTAGCGCGGCCGGAAACCCGAATCCCATAGTTCCCAACCCTCCAGAAGTCAACCAGGTCCTGGGAGAGGTTAGTTTGAAGAACTGAGCGGTCCACATCTGATGCTGGCCGACATCGGTTGCCACAATCGGGTCACGATCCTTGGTGAGATGGTACAGCCGGTCAATCAGGTATTGAGGTTTAATGCGTCCATCTGCCGGCTGCTCGTATCGAAGCGGATGCTCAGCCTTCCAGGCGTTGATTTGATCCCACCATGGCTTGCGCAATTCTTTTTGATCGCCATTGACGGTGGTCCGCAACACATTGTTAAGCTCCCGGAGTACCCGCTTGCAATCCCCGACGATGGGAATATCCACATGGATATTTTTCCGAATGGACGTGGGATCAATGTCGATGTGGATAATCTTGGCATGAGGACAGAATTCGGAGACTTTGCCCGTCACTCGATCATCAAATCGGGCTCCCACGGCAATGACCAAATCGGAATAGTGGATCGCCATGTTTGCGGCATAGGTCCCATGCATCCCCAACATCCCCAGAGAGAGCGGATGATCACCGGGAAAGGCTCCTAGGGCCATCAAGGTCATATCCACGGGGATATGGCTCATCTCCGCCAGCTCCCGTAACTCTTCGGAAGCCCCGGAGAAGATCACGCCTCCTCCCACATACAAGATAGGACGGCGTGATTTCATAATGGCCTCTGCGGCCTGCTTAATCTTCCATTTACTTCCTTCATAGGTGGGATTATACCCACGGATGTATACCGAATCCGGATACTTGAAACTCGTTTTGTTCATGGATACGTCTTTGGGGATGTCGACCAGCACCGGACCAGGCCGGCCGGTGGAAGCGATATAAAATGCCTCCTTGATCGTCTGTGCCAAGTCGTTGACGTCCTTCACTAAAAAATTGTACTTGGTACAGGGCCGACTCAATCCCACATTATCAGCCTCTTGAAACGCATCGTTTCCAATCAAAGCCGTGGGAACCTGCCCGGAAAAACAGACGATCGGCACCGAGTCCATATACGCATCTGCCAAGGCCGTAATGACATTGGTCATACCTGGACCCGAGGTAATCAAGGCCACCCCGGGCCGTCCTGTGGCTTTGGCATAGCCCTCGGCCATGTGGCCGGCGCCTTGTTCATGTCGAGTCAAAATCAGTTGAATATCTTTCTGTTGATGCAGCACATCAAAAATTTTGAGAACCACCCCTCCTGGCAAACCGAAGATGATTTTGACTCCCTCTCGCTTAAGTGATTCGACAAAAATTTCTGCGCCGCTGAGCTGCATCATGCTCCCCCTTTATAAATAATGTTGTCTTTCAGAGACCATCCCTGCGAATGACTGTAATGATTTCCCCGGTGGTTGATTTGCTCAACTTTTAGTTTCTTCCGCTAGTTTCTTCCGCCATCGGGGAGACCTCTTTCTGCCCGTGTCACCTAAAAATATAGAATTTTTCGCGGGTTGTGTAGAGAAATGTTTAATCATAGACTTGCGGTTTCGTCAAGTCAATCAATTTCCTTTTCCTGGGGTCACTCCTTTTTGTTGGTTATGAACGACAGGCTGTGACGCGGCAGGTTTCACAAAGAAGCACTCCTGGTTCCCGTGTTGCGCATCTTGCTATGATTCCATGAGTCCGCGGAAGGTCATCTTCATGCACACCCTGCACGCCCATATCACAAGGTCGCTTGCGGCACGAGAGGCTCAGCATCTTCGGCGCCATCTCCACACACTCGACCGCTCAAGCGCGACTACAATCTCCGTTGCGGGACAGTCATTACTGTCCATGGCTTCCAACAATTATCTGGGGTTGGCGAATCATCCGGATGTCGTGCATGCCGCCCAGCAGGCATTGCTTGAATGGGGCGTGGGAGCCGGAGCGTCTCGGCTTATTTCGGGATCCTCCACATGCCATCACAGACTGGAAACAGCTCTGGCCCAATTCAAACGTATGGAAGCCAGCCTGGTGTTCAGTTCGGGATACATGACCAATGTCGGCATGATTCCCGCATTGATTGATCGCCACGGGCTCATTCTCGCCGATCGACTCTGTCATGCCAGCCTCTTGGATGGCTGTCGCTTGGCCAAAACCCCACTTCGGGTTTTCCATCACAACGATATGGACCATCTGCGCAGGCTCCTGGCCAAGTATACGGCCAAACGCCCTGTCCTTGTCGTCACGGAAGGAGTCTTCAGCATGGACGGAGATCTCGCTCCTCTCCCCGAACTCCTGGAGTTGGTTGCCCAATATGACGCCACTCTCTATCTCGATGACGCTCACGGCACAGGAGTGATGGGCCCTCACGGGCGTGGAACACTTGAGCATTATCAAGCAGACAGGGGAAATGCCTCAACCTGGGCACAGGACGCTCTGGTTCAAATGGGAACCTTAAGCAAAGCGATCGGCGTAAGCGGTGGGTATATCGTGGGGTCGCGCAATCTGATCGAGTATGCTCTCAATGCCGCTCGCTCATTTGTCTATTCCACGGCCCTTCCACCCGCCTTGGCCGCGGCTGCATACACCGCACTCTCTCTTCTTGAGATGGAACCGGCGCGGCGGGCACGTCTCTGGGCAAACCGCGAGTATCTGTTTGCCGAGCTGACCGCTTTAGGGTTTCACCTACCGCCCACGCAAAGCCCGATTCTTCCCATCGTTGTGCACACCCCGGAGCAGGCCATCCGTCTCGCTCAAGAGCTCTTCAAGCGAGGGATCTTCGCGCCCGCGATTCGCCCCCCCACGGTCCCCAAGCATCAATGCCGCTTGCGGTTGACTGTCACCGCCGACCACACGAGCGAGCAACTTCAGTACGTGGTGCAAGCGTTAAAGGACGCCGGCGAAGCTCTCAGACTTCTCTAACCAGAGACTCGCGTTCCCGATATTGGCTCTGAAAGTGTTGAATATGCTCAGCCAACATCCGGGCCACGTGGGCCAGATCGAACGGCCACGCATAGGTTAAGGTTATGCCGGGATGTTGGGCCCGCAATTCAGCCAACTCCGCGGGGATTTCGAACTCCGCATGCGACCCGCCTGGTGTATACATTGTCGAGACGACAATGATCTCCTGAACGCCTCGCGCAATCAACTGTTCAACCGCCTCTCGCAAGGTTGGAGTGCAGTATTCATTGTACGCGAGACAAAATTGAGCTCCGTTCAGTAGCGGTTGGAGGTGGGCGGCGAGTGCCTCGAGCCCGGCTTGGTACGGATCGGTCTCCGGGGTACGCGGCCAGTGCCGAAGCTGCTGATCCAGCTCGCGTTCCTCTTGCGTGGCCGGTAATCCCGCCGCCTTTCGCTGCGTTTCTAATCGCTTGAGCTTCGCGACACGTTCGGAGGGATAATCTTTGGGAATCCCCCCATGCCCCACAAGAATAACTCCTAACGTCGAATGCTCCATTGTTTAGACCTCTCTGTGTGTATGGTCATTGTAACAAATTTTCTCCCTTTCTGTCACAGTCCCCCGTGCGAGATCCCAGGAAGGCGAGTCGTTTGGGAAACGGATCGAGATATGTTTGGGCTTGCACAACGCGCAATCCCAATCGACGGGCATACCGGCGCACAAGCAGAATTGGAACAAGAAGGGGCACGCGTCGTTGTTCATATTCATGCAGTACATCCAGAAGCCGCGTGCGGTCAGCCGAGGAGAGATCCGCCTGGAAGACGGTCCCAAGTCTCCTGAGAAGCCTAGCGTGCTGCCGCCGTGTCGGCTTCACGCTGAGCGCCTCCATGAACAAGACCCCATAGCGCTGCGCCAGAACGTGAAGGGGCCATCGATCTGCTTGAGCCAGCATGGCGCCAAGGCGTCGACACTGCTTGTGGTGATGCACCAGGAGGAGACAATAATTTCGTGCATGGAAGGCGGCTAATCTCGCATACGTGATCGGTTGGCGGTGAAGAAAATCCTTCCATCGGCGATATCCCCACACTCGCTCGAAGAAATGTTCTCGATGAGTCAGTTCTCGAAGGTGAATGTCTTCTTCAACGGGAAGGAGCGCAAAATGACGCCGTATCGTCCGAGCAAACAGGCCTGTGCCGGTACCAGTCACATTCCCCTGCCAGTCATAGACGCCGACCTGGTGCAGCCCACAGCTTGGAGAGCCTTTCTTGAAGATGTAGCCCGCAAGATCAAGCGCATCAAGTTCGCGAACACATCGAGCCGTAACGTGCTGCATTCGTGCTGTATAGTCGCGTCTCGAGTGCACGGTCACTAATCGTGGGTGCTCGGGCGAACCCATCAATTGCATCGGCTCGCGAGGAACCCCAAGCCCGGCTTCCACTTCAGGGCACACTGGCACCCATTCCACATAAGCCCTCAATGCATCAACAAGAAACGAAGCATGCTTGTGCCCTCCGTCGTATCGTACTTGTTCACCCATTAAGCATCGGCTGATTCCCAATCTCACGCTTTTCCTCTCCATCTCCATAGCTGTCCCAAGCAGGTTGGGGACATGGAAACTGCCAGGCCGATGATCCTCTGTGGTCCCATGCATTTTTTCGATTGACGGTGTCGCAATCCTATGGTAGAAGAAGAGGCAAAGGAAAACAAAGTGGTTTTCCTGAATTGCTAGACAGCGAAATTGTCAGATAGGACAAGGGACGTCCTTTCTCCTGGTGGTGAGAAAGGGCGTTTTTTTATGGCGTGCAACACCCTTCCCTCGTAACCGCCTCCTTCACACAAAGAGCGCGGTCAGGATGGTGAAGGCGTGTCACGCTTGAAACGGAGCACTCTGTGCGTTCCTAGCAACGCAGGCACAGAGTAAGGGCAAGGGCGCCAGATTTTCCAGCGGGTTGAGATGTAATCCGCCTGGAAAATGCTGGCGCTTTTTGTTTCGTCTCACGCACAACTCTTGAGGAGGATATCCCATGTACCGCGATGATCTAGAACGAATGGCTCAGGTTTCACAGAAGAAAGCGCAGTATCTCTCTCATTCGCTTGGAGGATATATCATCCTGTCGGCCTTGGCGGGAATCTATTTGGGATTGGGCATCTGCCTGATCTTCAGCATTGGAGCCCCGTTTGCAGCGGAAGATGCAGCAGCCTTGAAGCTTGTCATGGGAGCGTCGTTTGGCGTTGCCTTGACTCTCGTCATTTTTGCCGGGTCGGAATTATTTACCGGAAACAACATGGTCTGCACCGTTGGCGCGCTGTCCCGCACCATCACCTGGGGTCAAGTAGGATGCCTCTTTTTCTGGTCATTTGTCGGGAACATGGCGGGCTCATTGGGCATTGCCTGGCTGATCGCCCAATCCGGGGTGTTGGCTGCTGCCCCCCAATCCCATCTCGTCATGAAGATTGCAGCCATGAAAATGCATGCGCCGGCCATGGAACTCTTCATCCGGGGTATCCTGTGCAATCTTCTGGTTTGCCTCGCAGTGTGGACGGCCGCCCGTACAACTAATGACGCCGCAAAGATTCTCTTGATCTTCTGGTGTCTCTTCGCCTTCGTTGGGAGTGGATTCGAACACAGCATCGCCAATCAATCTGTCTTGGGGATCGCTCTGTTTCTCCCCCATGGAGAACCTATTTCATGGATGGGATTCTTCCGGAATCAGCTTTGGGTGGGGCTTGGCAATATCCTCGGCGGAGCCGTTCTCGTGGGAGGGGCCTATTGGTTCGCAAGCCCATATCGGCTGCCTCAAAGCCACAGTTTCTCCTCTACAAACTCGGCCACAACTCCAGAGACTTCGCGATCGTCTGATGAACCAGAGCAAGGATTGTCCATGCATACCGGCATTCCACCGTTCCCAGCCGGATAAATCCCCAAAAGTTCTCAGGACAATAAGGAGGTGCGTTATGAATAAAGTCGAGCTTCTCAAACAGGAAAAAGATGGACTGGATGTCTACCGGGACCTCGTTCGCTATGCCAACCTGGGATGGGAGGCCATTTCCGAGGACGATGTCCAACGATTGAAATGGTATGGCCTCTTTCTGCGAAATCCGACCCCGGGGTTCTTTATGATTCGGGTGCGCATTCCCGGCGGTCGAGCTACATCCGCCCAGATTCGGACCTTGGCGGAATTAGCCACTTGTTTCGGCAATGGACTCGTCGATGTGACCACGCGGCAGCAAATTCAACTTCGGCACCTCCGTATTGAACATGTCCCGGAAGCGTTCGCGCGCATGGAGGAAGTGGGACTCACATCTTTGCAAACCGGCATGGACAATGTGCGCAATATCATGACCTGCCCAGTGGCCGGCTTGTCCCTCACGGAGATGCTGGATGCCACCCCACTCGTTCAGGCTTTGACACAGGAAATCGTGGGAAACCGCGCCTACTCCAATCTTCCACGCAAATTCAATGTGGCGATTACCGGTTGCGTAGAAAACTGCTTGCATGCAGAGACGCAAGATCTGGCACTGGTCCCCGCTCGTCAAACACAGGGCGGCGAGCAGATCTACGGGTTCAATGTGCTGGTGGGAGGCAAACTAGGCTCTGGAGGCTATCGCATTGCCACGCCCCTCGATGTCTTCGTCACGCCGGAAGAAGTCATTCCCGTCGCTTGTGCCGTCATGACGGCTTTTCGCGATTATGGATTTCGGGACTCGCGTAATACCGCCCGCTTGGCCTTCTTATTGGACGAATGGGGTGAAACACGGTTTCGTGTAGAGGTAGAGCGACGGCTGGGACGAGCGTTACCTCCTGCGGGAGAAGACCTACGGAAAGCCACCGTGAATACCCATATGGGGATTTTTCGCCAAAAGCAATCCACCTTCAACTATGTGGGACTGCACATCCCGGTGGGCCGAATGCCCGCCGATGACTTGCGGGAGCTTGCCCGATTGGCGGAAAGCTATGGGACTGGAGAGCTCCGACTCACCCCCCATCAAGCCGTGATCGTGCCCAACGTGCCAGACAAACATTTGGGCGACTTGATTGAGGAGCCGCTTCTCGCACGGTATGTCTATAATCCCTCACCGGTTCGACAGGGCTTAGTGAGTTGTGTCGGCAATGACTATTGCAATCTGGCGGTTATTGAAACCAAGAGTCGCGCCCTGGAAACCGCCAAAGCACTCGAGCAAAAAGTGCCCGCCGACATGAAACCTATTACCATGCACTGGTCTGGATGTCCGTCAGGGTGCGGAAACCATCTCGTAGCCGATGTAGGACTGCTTGGGAAGAAGGTCAAGATTCACGGGCAAATAGTGGACGCCGTAGATGTGTACGTTGGAGGGCGAAGCGGCCCACATGCCAAGATCCCCATTAAATTACTGGAAGACGTACCCTGTGACCGATTGGCCGACGTGCTGGCAGGGATTCTGCCCTACCATACCCGAGAAAAAATGTACCGGACCAAGGGAAAACCCAGGAAAAACGGGGCTTCCGTACCTCCACGCTCGGCCCCAAGAGATGAGCGTCCCGGCAGAGGTCTCGAAGAAGGAACGATGTCTCAGTTCCCGTCTCCTCCCGCGCCTCTTTCTACGGGACAACCAACTGGTGGATCGTAACCTCAGGGCGACAGAAGAGTCGAACAGGCAACAGTGAAGCGCCTGTCCCTCGGGAGGTATACCCGGCCATCCGGTCTTGGTAGCGCCATGGGCCGGAAATATACCGCCGAGCACATGCACTGTTGTTGATAATAGGAACCCGGCCAGGCAGGCAAATCTGGCCCCCATGGGAATGCCCGCAGAGATAATAATCGATTCCTGCCCGGCAAGCCTGGTCGAGAAGCTCCGGGGAATGGGCCAGTAAGAGCTTGACCGCCGTGGGCGGGACCTCTTGCAAGGCTTTCTCCAGATCATCCACTTCATACCAGTGGGGATCGTCCACCCCAACGATCCATACCGTATCTGACCCGCGTTGGATGGGGAGCGATTCGTTGAGGAGCAGGCGAATCCCGTATTTTTCAAGACCTGGAACCATCTCAATGAAATCGTGGTTTCCGAGGACCCCTACAATCCCATGGGGGCAGCGGATCGCCGTGGTCACTTCCCCTGCACAGATGACAGCATTCTCGTAGTCCCCATAGGTCAGAAACCGGAAATCCCCCGTGATCACACACAAATCGTACTCCAGCGCTTGAATCACTTCGCGGAGCCGTTTCCCCCGATCGACAATGTTTTCCACATGGAGATCGGACAACTGCAGGATGCGAAACCCGTGAAAGGCTGGAGGGAGCTGCGGAATGGGAACTGTAACCGTCTCAACGGCATAATCAATAGAATTCCGAACGGCTCGGCGGTAGAGACCACACAATGTGAGCAGCGCTTTCAAGAGTGGTCCGAGGGCATCGATTTGTTCCCAGTAAATATGCACCCCAGTTTGGCTCAACCGGATAGCGGAATGTTCCGTCTGAAGTTGCAGCCGTTTGGCCAGATGTCTACTCCCGACACGTTTTTCCAATGCAAGAATGGCCGTATTGTCAATCATGGAATGTGGCGTGAGGTGATTGCGTTTGCAGCAAAGTGTGTGATGGCCGTTCAAGGACTTCCCTGTGTTTCAATCGGTCTTTCCAAGTGAGAAATTAACGTTAACCACCGGAGCAGGCAGGAAACCAGAATGGACTGCACCGGTCAAGCCGGAACCCAGGTCATAGGGAAATTGCGGAGGTCATTGGGGAATGTCAAGGACAAATTCGGGCAGCCTGCGCCTCAACCTTGCAGTTACCCGGGTCTCGGCGTATGATGGCGCACATCGGATCCAGGGGCTCGACTTGGAAAGGTTGGCCCCAAGATGTCCCAAGGGAGAAGGAGTGACATGCAAGTCCTGGATATCAAGGAGCCAGAGCTCCCGGACCTGCAGTTTGTGTTAATGGTTGCCGCCCTGTGCACCTCAGACATCCCTTCGTTGAATCTTCCTGAGGAACTTCGACGTCTGGTCTTTGACCGCTGTTGGTCCCTGTTGCACAACTCGCCTCCACCGGAGGAACCCGCACAGCGGGTACTGGATCTACGGTTCAGCGACGAGACGACGCTCGAGGCACTGGTCACTCTCATCCGAACCACTCTCACGGAACATGGGTACTCCCAGTTGACCTGGGATCACCCTCCCAGCGAGCCAACCCAATCCACGTCTCCTGAAGCGATCCCTTTGGTCGAGCGGCTCCAGACATGGAATCCCATCGACCCTCAGCCGTCAAATGGATCCCCTGCCTAAGGCGGCAGGGCATCTTCCTTCATTTTGCAGTGCAATCCATGCATTTCCTGCCACGTCAGTGGAGGTACCATCGCTTCACAAGACAGATTCCCGCTAAGATGCGTCATGATCACCCGTGACCTCCGGGCGACTTGAAGCCGCATCATTCGGCCCGGCGAACTGACGTTCGAGCGCCAGCAAGGCTTCTTTGATGGCCAATCCTCCTCCATATCCAACCAATTTCCCCGTGCTCCCAATAACACGATGGCAGGGAATGATAATGGAAATGGGATTGCAGGCATTCGCGGCACCAACAGCGCGAGCGGCATGCGGTTGTCCAATCATACGAGCAAGGGCGCCGTATGAGATGGTATGCCCATATGGGATCGTTTGCAGCGCTTGCCACACCCGGCGCTGAAAGGGGGTCCCCCCCGGAGCAAGAGCAATGGTGAACCGCAAACATTGGCCTGCAAAGTAGGCTTGCACCTGGCGGATCGCCGGCTCCAGCGGCTGGGAATCGCGAAACCAATGTGGCGGCGGCACAAGTGGATGCGCCCCATCTTGAAAGACGAGATGCGTGAGCCCCTGAGCAGTTCCCGCTAGTAACAATCGTCCCACGGGGCTATCGATCTCGCTATAGTAGACCGGCTCTTGCCTTGAAGGATTGATGGGGAATCTCGTCATCGGGGCCACCGTGCCGCTTTCACCAGACGATTATCAATGAGTCGGGTGCGTCCAAGTCGAATCGCCCCCAAAAGCACCATGTCTCGTTGGGGGCGACGAAGTGGCTCGAGTGTATGGGCGTCACAGATCGCCACGTACTCCACCGTGACGCCAGGTTCAGCTTGCAACATGTCGGCCATTAATCGCGACACAGCCCGAAGTGATCGTCGGCCTTCTTTGAGCGCGTTCGCCCCTATCGCCAGCGCCTTTGGCAGCACAGTTGCGTGCCGGCGCTGCACGGATGAGAGATACTGATTGCGCGAGCTATAGGCTAATCCATCAGGCTCTCGAGCCGTCGGGCATACTATCACGGTTACCCCGAGATGCAGGTCTTTGACAAGCTGCTTGATCACCACTGCTTGTTGATAGTCTTTCTGTCCGAAAAAGGCGAAGTCCGGCTTGACGAGATTGAAGAGCTTCGTGAGCACTGTTGTCACACCGGCAAAATGCGTGGGACGGATTGCACCTTCCCACCGCCGGGTCAGCCGGTTAACCGACACCGTGGTTTGAAAATCCGATGGATAGAATTCCTGAATAGACGGGGCAAAGACGAGCTCTACCCCTTCTTGGCGGCACATGGTGAGATCAGCCCGAAGTGTACGAGGGTATTCTGCAAAGTCTTCACGCGGCCCGAATTGAAGAGGGTTCACAAACACGCTCACCACAACGGTTCGGCAGCGCCGCCGTGCTCGCTGAATCAAGGTCCGATGGCCCTCGTGAAGCGCTCCCATAGTGGGCACAAACCCAAGGGGATGGCGCCCCGAGGTCAAATGGTTTCTCCACACCCGGAGACCCCGAATCGTTCGAATGACCTGCATAGGACTGGCTAGGAGAGACAAGTCACAGGATGGGAGGGATACCGAGATCCAGGGAGTACGTCGAGCCGGCGAACTTGGTGCTGATCTTCGAGACAGGCCAGGAGCTCGTGAATCGCCCGCTGAGCGACGGGGTGCCGCCACTGCGGGGCGATTTCTGCAAACGGCACAAGGATGAACCGGCGAAGGTGCAATCGGGGATGAGGCACCACGAGATCGGGAGTGGCGATACAATGCTGTCCATAACACAGAAGATCAAGATCAATCGTGCGCGGCCCTATCCGGTGGGAGTTGTTCCGCCCTAAGCTGCACTCAATTTCCTGACACAGGGCTAACACTTCACCTGCGGACAGCGTGGTCTCCATGCGCACTACTCCATTGATGAACCATCCAGTTCCGAGGACACCATACGGGTCGACAGGTTCTGTCTCGTAATATGACGAGACTCCCGTTACCCGAGACCGTGGCATCAACTGTAAAAGTCTCAGCGCCCGCTCACAAAAATCCAGCCGGTCGCCTTCATTGGATCCCAATCCAATGAAGATGGTTTCATTCGCCATGACGGCCTTCCCCTCCCCATAACCTCATAAGCCTGCGCGGTCTTTTCCAACCACGCTCACCTGTCATGTTCTTTTTTGCTACCCATGGAAGAGTCACCACCCGATGCGTTTGAGCCGTTCCACGGCTTCTGCCAATCGTTCCGTAGAGGTGGTCAAGGTCATCCGAATGTAGCCTTCTCCAGCCTCGCCAAATCCATTACCAGGAGTCGCCACAATTCCTGCCTGTTCTAGCAAATGCGCTGCAAATGAGGTTGAGGTGTACCCCGGTGGAACGTGGATCCATACATAAAATGCTGCATCCGGAGGATTCACTTCCAAACCCAGATCTTTGAGGCCTGGAACGAGCACATCTCGGCGTTCTTGGTAAACATGTCGTATCCCTTCGGTGAGTTGTTCATGGGCATCCAACGCCGCAATACCTGCTTCCTGAATCGCCTGAAACACCCCGGAGTCGATATTGCTTTTGACCTTTCCCAGCCCTGCGATGATCTCTCGCCGGCCCACCGCGAACCCAATGCGCCAGCCCGTCATATTGAACGTTTTCGACAAGGAGTGAAACTCAATGCCCACCTCCCGCGCCCCTGGCACTTCCAGGAAACTCGGCGGCTGCTTCTGGTCATAATAAATCTCCGAGTAAGCGGCATCATGGCAGACAATGACTTGATGGGCTTGAGCAAATTCCACGACCTGATGGAAAAACTCTTTGCTCGCCACCGCGGCGGTTGGATTGTTGGGTGAATTGAGAAACATCAGTTTTGCTCGATCCGCGACATCTCTTGGAATAGCCTGCAGGTCCGGCAAAAATCCATTCTGTTTGAGAAGCGGCATGGGAATAGGGATTCCCCCGGCAAAACTCGCTCCCACTGGATAGACGGGATATCCCGGGCTCGGGACCAGGACAATGTCTCCCGGATCAACAAAGGCCAATGGAATATGGCCGATCCCTTCCTTCGAACCAATTAAGGTCAGCACCTCTGTGGCGGGGTCTACTTCCACCCCAAAGCGCCGGTGATACCACCGTGCAACGGCCGTGCGAAATGAAAGGAGTCCATCATATGAAGGATATTGATGATTTTGGGGGTCACGGGCTGCCTGTGCGAGGCGATCTATAATGAGAGAAGGGGTGGGCAAATCAGGATCCCCCACTCCCAGGTTGATGATATCCATACCCTTGGCAATCGCCTGTTGTTTCAACTCATCAATCGCCGCAAAGAGATACGGTGGTAATGTCCGAATGCGCTCGGCATAGGTAATAGGGAATCCACTCATTCGTGGCCGCTCCTTTCTTCCGTCACACTCGCATCAAATCCTGTCCTGTGATCGTCCTACATCCATGTGGTGGCGCCACCTTACTGCATGGGCTTTCACTGAATCAAGAAGATGAGATTCCCAGGGGCCGGCTAGGGATGATCAGCAGGCCGTCAGATGTGCAATCAATTGATCGGCATAAGCATGGGATTGTGGAAGAACGCGAGGAACATTTTGAAGCACCGACTCCCTCGTCATCCCCGCGCGACGGAGATCATCGGAACAGGCACGGCAAAGAGCCTCGATTTCCACGATGCCGATTTCCAAATGAAAGAGCAAGCCATAAGCATGGGTTCCCGCCCGAAAGGCCTGTACGGGATACAGTTCAGACGAGGCCAGGCAGACAGCCCCATTAGGGAGATTCATGCCCTCGCCGTGCCACTGAAATGCGTCGAAGGTGGGTAAAAACTTCTGAAAGACAGGGTCCGTCTTCCCACCATCACACACCTGGATAGGGACAGGCCCAATCTCCAAGGAAGGGCCAGGGGCCACCTGTGCGCCTAGAGCTTTTGCGAGAAGCTGCGCTCCGAGACACACGCCCAAGATCGGCCGCTTCCGCTCGACACATGCCCGAATGAACGCAATCTCTTCAGCCAGCCACCTCTCAGGATCATTTGCTGACATAGGCCCCCCCATAATGACGAGCACATCAGGAGGATCCTGGGGAACTCCCTCTTGCGGGACCAGACAGATCTGAACCTGATAGTCCCGACGCATGAGCGCAGACCGAAAGACTCCCGGCCCTTCAAACGCCACGTGTTGAAGGCAGAGTGCACGTTTCATGAGGATTCCGGATTGCGGCTAGCCTGTGCGACTCGCTGTACAGACGGTAGGAATTAGCCCGACTGATGTGTCTGCGAATTGTGCTGGCAGCTATTCTTGACATTGACGCATTCCACCAACTGCCAGAACCGAAAAGGGTTCATCTTTTCCTTTCGCTCCACATGGAGCGTCGTGCCTTCGAGTACCGAATTCAAGGAAAGATCGGTTCGGAATCCCATGCGCATACACATGGGAGAAATCACTTTTTCAACAGCGGCGATGAACTTGTTGCCGTTACTGAAGTGATTGAGCATCACGATACGGCCTCCTGGCCGGCACACCCGGATCATTTCCGAGATCACAGCCCGATAGTCTGGCACAGCCGTCACCACATACGCCGCCATCACAATATCGAAAGAGTCATCAGCAAATTCCATATGCCCGGCATCCATCCGGTAGAGCTGCACGTGATCCAGACCATGTTCCTCGATTCGTTGCTGCGCCTTTTTGAGCATCCCCTCGGACAGGTCGATGCCTACCACCTGACAATGCCGGGGATAGAGGGGAAGCGCCATTCCTGTGCCTACTCCCACTTCAAGTACCCGATCGTGTGGAGCGATGGGCAATCCCCGAACCGCTAATTCTCGTGATTGATGAAAGACTCGTCCAAAGGTTTGATCATACACCGCGGCATAGTTGGTGTACACGCGTTCCAGTTTTTCCAGGTTCATGACATGTCCGTTCTGCGGCATTTCGTCCCTCCACACACATTCAATTGTCCCACACATTTGAGTGAGGCTTCCAGTCAAGGTTAAAATATCACCACTACTGCGGATTCACGGTGAATGAGGCGGGGAACCCGAACTTGCGTCAATCCAAAAATGGGAGAGCCCACCTAAAGAAAAAGCGGCGCTACTGTAGCGAAGTTAGAAAAGAGAGTCAACAGGTTGCTCAGTATTTTCGCTAATGGCCGGCTGTGCCTATGTCCTTGGGTTGGGGATTGCAAAGGGGTAGTTCGCCACTTACAATCCGCTCGTATAACGGAAAAACAGCGAGCAGCCTGCAGGCAGTCCATTCTGCCCGGAGCTTGTCGCTAATTCACACTACAAGGAGAAGCACCATGAAGGGAAGAGTCGCGCATCCTCGGAATTCTCTCATCTACCGCATTGTGGTCGGCGTGCTGTTCCTAGGCGTAGGGGGAATCGGGCCCTTACCAGCTTGGGGCATTCAAGTCAATTTGACCCTTGAGGAGGCGAAGCAGATTCTGGCCTCAGGTCGCGAGCCGATGGAAAAAGCTAAAGGCCTTGAGGATGTGGCGCGAATCTTTAAAGCCTCTGAAAAACCCTTTCGTGTCGGTGCCGATCCTGAGCAAGAGCGATGCGGTACCAGCGCAATTCTGAAAACCAAGCATTATTGGCTCGAATATTTTGGCCGTCGGGAAGCTGCAGAATCGAAACGGCAGAACCGGACCATTCGAATGCCCGAGGACAAAATCCGTGATATCTTGGCCATGCCGAATTTGGAAATTGAATTGTGGTTATGCGGGCAAGAAGAATTTTTTGCCGAGGGAGTCGATGTGGCGCTTCAACAGGGTTCCCGGAATATTATGCCGGTGGACAAAGGGAAACCTAGCCGCGGACGAAGAATTCCTGGGTCAGATTCCGATTATGTCTCCCGATTCTCAGCTCGTTTCGCCTACGACGACTTCGATCCCAACGCAAAAACGAACATTGTCGTCTTTTTCCCGGATGGAAAATTGATCACGTTGGAAGCCGATTTTTCGAAGATCCAATAAAATAACGCCTTGGGAAGTCCGCACGCTCTCGTGGCTTCTCTTCTCTTATCCCTGGCCTCTCCTGAGATAAGCGGCAGGGGGAACGGAACTGCGCGAGACGGTTTAGCTCACATCCAATTCAGCCAATCGCAACGTATACAAGTGATGATACAGCCCACCACGCCGTATGAGCTCCGCATGAGTTCCCTCTTCCACGATCCGACCTCGATGCAAGACGAGAATCCGGTTCGCTTCTTGAACTGTCGTAAGACGATGGGCAATGACGAGCGTCGTGCGTCCTGTCATGAGGCGTCTCAATGCCTGGTACACGAAAAATTCCGATTCCACATCCAGCGCAGAGGTGGCTTCATCTAAGATGAGGAGGCGAGGTTGCTTGAGAATGGCTCGAGCAATGGCGATACGCTGACGCTGCCCACCAGACAAGGCAATCCCCCTTTCTCCCACGCGAGTGTCGTATCCATCGGGCAGCGCAACAATAAAATCATGAGCATGCGCAGCCTGGCTGGCTGCGATTACTTCTTCCGCGGTGGCCGAAAGACGCCCATAGCGAATATTATCAAAGATTGTCCCCCCAAACAGCATTGTCTCTTGAGGAACAAGGGCAATTTGCTGGTAGAGACTCTCCAGTGTGACCAACCGCAAGTCGTGCCCGTCAATGCAAATATTCCCGGCAAGGGGGTCGTAAAATCGGTGGAGCAGATTGGCGATCGTAGTTTTCCCTGCTCCGGTTGGCCCTACTAATGCCACTATTTCTCCAGGTTCAATTTCAAACGAAAGGTCAGTAAGGATGGGATGCCGAGAGTCATAGGCAAAATGAACATGTGAGAACTGGACATGACCTTTCACAATGGGCAGAGGATACGCCTGAGGATGGTTGGTGACGTCCGGTTGCAGGTCCAGCAATTCACACACTCGATGCATGGCTCCCTGGGCTTCTTTGATCTGAGAAAATACCCTGGCGGCTGAACCGAACGGGCCGATTAAGATACCGGCGAACAGGGCAAATGCCAGCAACTCTCCTGGGCTCATGGTGGACTCAATAACCTGCATGCCTCCATACCAGAGCACTGCCGCTGCCATGGTGAGAGTTAATAGCGTGATAGTCGGAATGAAAATTGCTAGTACGGCTGCTCGGCGCAGTGCGGTGGCAACCACGGCTTGCAAGGCCCCTGCAAATCGGCGCTGTTCCCATTCGGTTTGTACAAAAGATTTCACCACCCGAATGCCTGACACCACCTCCTCGATAACCGTCGTCAGCGTGGCCGTGTGATCCTGCGTTTGAGTGGAGAGGGCTTTCAACCGCCGGCCAAAAAAGCGAGCCACGAGCGCCAGCACAGGGAGCAGCAGCAAAATAAGGCCACAGAGTTGCCAATTCATGTAAAGTAGAAAGCCGACTCCTCCAAGGAATGTCACGAGATGCTTGGCCGAATTCATAGGCAGTTCACTCGTCAGCGTCTGCATGGCATTGATGTCATTCATCAGTCGTGAGAGAATTTCGCCGGTTCGTCTCGTCGCAAAAAAGCGCAGCGAGAGCGTCTGGAGATGCGCAAATACATGAGATCGGAAATCGGCCATGATGTGCTGGGAAACTCTGGTGGATAGATACGTCTGGCCCATTGACAACACACTCTGTGCGACCGCCACGCCTACAAAGGTGAGCAAGGTTTCAGTCATCATCTGCTGTTGGCGCTGAACTGTGATAATGTCCCAGAGTTGGCCGGCGAGGCGGATCAGAATCAAGTTCAATGCGGCCACAGCCATGACCATGAGACCCGCGGTGACCAAGGCGGGAATGTGCGGACGAATAAAGGGAGCGAGACGCTGCCACAACGTCATGGGTCACATAAGAAGGAAATCCTTCCCGAACAAGGACCTTGGGGATCAAGGGATTTTGGGACTACATCCACTCGGACAGGAGGGCCTGAAAGAGAAAAAAATAATCGATGGAGGATCATTCAAGCTGTGTCACAGATTCAATCATGTTTTTGTTTAAGGCCACAAAGTCAGCTTGTTCTTTTCCATCAATCACCACATCTGTTAAGGTGATAAAAAACACCGCCTCGTCGTTAAATAAATCCGAGACCCGATTGCGCATGGAGGGGATAAAGAGATTCCCTGTATACGTACTCAATGCGGTCCGAACGCGAATCCTTGCGCGTTTACCCAAATGCATCGTTCCACCTCACTTGTGGTGTGACCGCTAGTTTCGTCGTCTTGCAAATTTCATCCGCCGGCGCAGCTTTTTGTGTTTGTGTTTACGCATCTTTTTCCGCCGCTTCTTGACAACACTTGACATGCTTTGTCCTTTCAGTCCATCTCCTTTTCATGAATGAACACTCTGAAGAACGCCGATGCCCACACTCGGACCACAGATCTTCCTCCCTCCATAGAAGATTGGAGATGCGGGCATGAGAGGGAGCGTGTCACTGGTAGCACAGGCTCACAAGACGTGTCAAGAAAATGCTCTTCGGCATAAAAGCCTTCATCGGCCTTCGGCCATTCTCGAACTTCTCTTGACCATATCTGCATTTTTCTCGCTATAATGAAGATTCATACAATGAGTAGGGGCCATCATGTCAGTACCGCATACGGAAGCGTCACGTGGATGGGGCTTATGGTCTTCTTTCTCACCGCGTGTACCTCCACACCTCCACGTTACCCTGAAGATCATGCTCGATTCGAGCGAATCGTTGAAGCGGTCGAGACCTTACGCCGAGCCTACGAGCAACGAGACGAGGCCGCCATCCACGACTTAGCCTTGCCTCTCCAAGAGGTCGAGCAACTCGAGCAAGAAATCGCCCGCGACTTTTCCACATTTTCAACCATTACCCTGACCTGGGCCATCGACCGGATTACCATCAAAGGAGATTTGATTTTTGTGGCCATCCACTGGGACGGGATATGGAATCGGCCTGCCGCCAAGCAACCGATCCACGAGGCAGGCCATGGGATACTCATTTGGAGCGGGACTCAGGTAATCCTGTGGGCGGGTGTCGAAGGCGATGTTCCCTTCGGTATCGCCGATCGACTGTCATGATCTCCGAGCGAGACGGCACCATAGCGGATTATTGCACGTAAACGATCGTATGAACCTTCGCCAAGGACCAGAAGCGGATTTCCTTGTGATCGGCAGCGGGGTGGCTGGCCTTCGGGCAGCGATCGAATTAGCCGCCTATGGGCAGGTGCTGATTGTCACAAAGGGAAGCCCGCTGGAGAGCAATTCCGTCTATGCCCAAGGAGGTGTCGCCGTCGCGATGAGCGAAGACGATGACGTGCACCTGCACTTTACCGACACGCTCAACGCGGGACACCAGCTTGGCCGAAAAGAGGCGGCGCGAGCCCTTGTGGAAGAGGGACCGGATCGCATTCAGGAATTGATCGAATGGGGCGCCCAATTTGACACGGTGAATGGCAAGCTGGCCTTTGCCCGAGAAGGAGCCCATAGCCGTCGGCGAGTTCTTCGTGCCAAGGGAGATGCTACCGGCATAGAAATTGTGCGCGTACTCCTGCAACGCGCTCGTGAACAACCGTCAATTCACTGGCTTGACGGCCATTATAGTATCGACCTAGTGGTCCAAGATGGCCGATGCTGTGGGGTTCTCGTGATGAACGAACTCAGCAGTGAGCGATGTCTCTTGCGAGCCTCGGCCGTGATTTTAGCCACGGGGGGAGCTGGCCAGGTCTTTGCCCGAACTACGAATCCGCCCAATGCCACAGGCGATGGAATCGCGATGGCCTACCGGGCTGGAGCCGTTCTCGAAGACATGGAGTTCGTCCAGTTCCATCCCACAGCACTCTACCTTCCTTCCACCCCCCCGTTTCTCTTATCCGAAGCCATTCGAGGAGAAGGGGGAATTCTCCGCAATCGCCAGGGCGAGCGGTTCATGCCGCGTTACCATCCTGACGCCGAACTGGCCCCGCGGGACATCGTGGCCCGCGCTATCTGGTCAGAAATGGCGGCCACTCGGGCAAGACATGTATTCTTAGATGTGACCCATCTTGACAGCCGATTTCTCAAACAGCGATTCCCTACCATCTATACTACCTGCCTTCGATTCGATATCGATATCACCGAGGAATGGATTCCCGTTTCACCAAGTGCCCATTACCTGATGGGCGGCATTCAGACAAATATTGATGGAGAAACCTCTGTGCCCGGGCTGTATGCCGCTGGTGAAGTCGCCTGCAGCGGTGTGCATGGAGCCAATCGGCTAGCAAGCAACTCGCTGCTCGAGGGGCTCGTCTTTGGGGTTCGAGCAGCTCGAGCCGCCACCCAGTGCCCCTCTCCCCCCCCGGGAAACTCCCTCTGTCGAGAACTCGCCCGCTTGAGAAGGGTCTCTCCGCAGCGGCTTGATGATGCAGAGAAACTCCGCAACTCGTTGAGACGTTTGATGTGGAACAAAGTGGGACTAGTCAGAACAGGCGAGTCGTTAGCCAGCGCCCTAGCACAACTGTCCCGGTGGGAACGCGCCTTGGAGATCCCTCTATGGAGTCGAGCCGACCTGGAGGTCAAAAACATGGTGCAGGTGGGGCGGTGCATCGCAGAAGCCGCTCTGTGGAGAGAAAACAGCTTAGGCGCGCACTTCCGAGCAGATTTTCCGACACGGGCCGGCTCCGCGTGGAAACTACACAGCCACATCACCTGCCCTAGCTCTCCCTTTTTTGCTACTCAAGACCCCCCGGTGCAACAACCTGATCAGTCCCACCAAGCCTCTTAACCCCAAGGCATCCGCAACAGGTTCAGCAATTCCCTGAACAGGCACCATGAGGTGAGTGCGTCAGCTCCCGTTCGCGGTACGCACGAAATCCTTGCTGGAGGTATTTGGTCACAGGTCCGGGCACAGGAGCGGGGAACATCGTCGTCCCCAGTTGGTGCACCGGCAAAATCTCAAATCCCGTGTTGGTCAAAAAACATTCGTCGGCTGCCAAAAGCATCTGGAGAGGATACATCCCTTCCTGTACGGGCACTCCATATTCTTGAGCCACCGTCAACACAACTTCTCGAGTAAGACCTGGGAAAATTCCACATCCGACAGAAGGCGTATACAGACACCCGTGCTGGACAAAAAAAATGTTACTCGTCGAGCATTCAGCTACCCACCCCTTGCTATTGAGCATCAGTCCATCAAAAGCTCCGGCCTGTAGAGCCTCTTGCTTGGCGAGAAGCGCATCTAAGTAATTGAGCGATTTCAGATGCGTAAGGAGCGTGGCGGCCGCATTCCGCCTAGTCCGAGCCACCACAATCCGCACCCCGCTTTGATACAGGTTTTCCAACGAAGGCCGGAGCGGACGGGCGAACGCAACGGTTGTGGGTGAACAACAGGATGACGGATCCAATGTGGGTTCCCCGCTTCCCCGTGAGAGGGTCAGACGAATGAGCGCATCCCTGAGCCGATTGCGGTACAACAGTTCATGAAAGATAGCTAACCACTGCCGAGGACCGCGAGGGGGAGGCGTGATCCCCAACATCTCGGAGGCCTGGGAGAACCTTGTCAGATGACGCTCTAAGAGAAAGATTCGGGTATCGTAGGCTCGTAGTGTCTCAAAGACTCCATCGCCATACAAAAAACCATAGTCAAACACCGAAACCAGTGCCTGAGTGTGTGGGACAAACCGATCATTGAGGAAGACCCACATCGCCTTAGCCGAGGAATTTTTCGCTTCCATCAGCAGAGTGCGGTAAGGAGGGCTTGCGCTTTAT
>RFGT01000122.1 GCA_003696975.1 Nitrospirota bacterium
CTTCTACGCCTTCTCATGTTGAGCGAATAGATTCTTCCGGACATGAGGTCCAAGGCTTTCCTCCGGAATCCGATCTTCGCGCCCAACGGATCCAAGCCTTCGAACATCGTCGCCGTCAACTGCTGGACGCGGAACGGCGGTATCAAGAAGTACTTTTGGAAAACAAAACTCTGATGCGGGAAGTGCTGTGTGGCTATGTCCGCGGAATGCGACGGGCCGAGCAGCTCTTGATGGTCCTAGCCGATATTGTGTGTAACGATGGCGCTCTGGTGGCTTTAATGAACCTCATGGGAACCCAAGACATTGGTGACGAATTCTTTTACCATTCCTTGAATACCGCCATCCTCAGTATGGTGGTCGCTCGAGCGCTGGAGTTCTCCCAAGATGATGTCCATACTGTGGGGATGGGCGCATTGTTCCACGACATCGGGGAGACCACGGACACCGGAGAAATTTTGTACAAGGGCGGCAATTTATCTCGCAAGCAACGGGAAGCTCTCAGGCGCCATCCTCAGGTGGGCAAACGGATGGTAGAAAAAGGCTTTAACTTTCCCCAACCTGGACTCGACATCATCCTTCAGCATCATGAACGCCTCAATGGCTGTGGCTATCCCTACGGCCTAACTGATGAACAGATCCATCTCTTTACGAAAGTGGTGATGGTTGCCGATACTTATGATGATCTGTGTAATAACCCGGTGCTGGAGAAAAGCCTGACCCCCTATGAAGCTATGTGTGCCCTCTATGCCCGACGGCGTTCGGAGTTTTGGGAAGAGGCCGTGGTGGCAATGATTGGGAGTTTGGGTGTCTATCCTCCAAGTTCGGTTGTCGAACTCAGCAATGGCGCAATCGGAGTGGTCTGCACGATTAACCCGGAAAACCGGCTCCGACCCCTCGTCCTCCTCTATGAACCACACACTCCTCGGCAGGAAGCTCTTATTCTCAACCTGATGGAAGAACCCACCTTGCACATCAAGCGGGGACTCCGGCCAAGTCAACTGCCCCGTGACGTCTGGGACTATCTCAACCCGCGGAACATGATCCGCTACTTTGCCTATACTCCGACAGAGCCTCAGACTCCTGCCATTTAAGTTTTCTGGCTCTTCTGGATCTGGTGTGGGGAAAAGGGGTGCTGAGTGGTGGCCTGCGCGCGATCAACAGGTTCCCCCGGAGGGAGAGGGCATGCGGTGTGAGACTGTGTGAGGCGCGTGCCTACCCACACGCTTTCCCACTGAGCCAGTTTTCTTAAGCCACGTTCTTCTGCGAAAATTTTTAAGTTTTTCCCCTCGAGGTCCGATACACCGTGAGACAACACGGCATCGGATACGCGGTTGCCTTTCCGTTATGCCATTTGTAAACGGTGGGTTTGTCCCAGAGAGACATTAGCGCCGCCACTCCGACGACCAAGGGGATCACTGCATAGATGCACGAAAACGCCATCAGAGGCACTTCTCCGGATGAGCAGCACGCATGCCCTTCCCTTCGATTCTCGTTGCCAATGACAATACCGACGAATGTTTGTTGACCCTGGAAGCGTGGGAAGAACAGGGGATTGGAGATTGCCTCCAGTTCGCCAAAACTTTTGCAGATCTTTACAATCTGCTGACCCCACGTGGGCACTGGCCTGTCTCGTTCTCCCGCTCCTCACGACCATGGACCATCCTCCTTGATGCCAGAATTTTACCGGACGGGGGCACACACTCTCTGGCCATCCTTCACGCTGCCTTACACGCCAACGACGTCTGTTATGTCCTCCTTGATCCCTCCTCCCCACGAGTGTCCGACCCTGACCGCGTTGTTGCATCGAGGCCCTTTATCTTGATTCCCAAACCCGGTGATCCCTCCGCCTATCTGCAGTTAATGAAAGAGTTGTGCCATGCCTACATGAAGGCGCATGCGCTGACGGGAAATGACCTCTTCAAGATTTTTCCCTGTTGCTCCGAACAGAGGGATAATCCTCACACATAACCAGGCTCAACCGCTCAGGTACCTCCTGTCTTCCCAGCGGCAGGTGTATTGGAACGAACGGAGCATTAATTTGATGGAGGAGAGTCCAACAGATGTTTCAAGACCCCTAGAGACGTTCATGCGAACCTCTGTTTCTTCCCCTACAGTCATACCGCGGAGCCGGCAGGCAGACTCTTCCCCACTCTGCCTCTGCCTTATTACCTGTGATCCTACGCTTTTGACTCTCCTGTACCGTTCCCTTCCGAGCCGGAACTCGTTTGGTCCTATACGTCTGGAGACCCACACATCTCTTCTGCTTCCTCTCTCATCAGATCAGCCCATCGATCTTCTGCTTCTTGATGAAGCCAGCGTCACCGCCTGGGGACCTGAAGAATGGGACCAGCTTCGCGCTCGAACGAGGGACCTACCTCTGCTATTGCTGACAGACGAGCATCATTCACACCCGATGCCCTGGCAAGATTATTCCATTCTCATATATGAGACGCTTCCTAAATCGCAACTTACTGCCTTCACCTTAGAGCAAGCATTGAAATACTGCTTGACGCTCCATCGCATGCAGCAGACTTCCATCACTCCATCCAGCACAGGGGCTACGAGCGTGGATCCTAAACGGCTCGCCCAGCTCCAACACGAAAAGGAATTACTGGAGCACACACTGCAAGGCTCCATCGAAGCGATGAGCCAAGTCCTTTCTCTTATGAACCCTGACGCATTTGGCCGATCAGCGCGCATCAAACGGTACGTGACCGCCATGGCCAAACATCTGGGGTTACCCGATATTTGGAAGTTGGAAATTGCTGCGCTTCTCTCTCAAATTGGGTGGGTCGCACTCCCCGCGGAGATTCTTTTTAAAGTATCCCGCGGAAGGCCGTTAACTCCCAAGGAAGAAACTTTGTATCGTCAGTACCCTCAGGTGGGAGCGTCTATCCTGCGGAAAATTCCTCGCATGGACGAAATCGCTGAAATTATCGCATACCAGGAGCATACCTGTGATCAAAGTCATCCCTCAGGAGGAGAAGCCTCTCCTGCTGAGGCTGTTCCACTAGGAGCTCGCCTCTTGAAGGTGGCTATTGATATGGATGCCCTCGAATCCACAGGCCATACCAAGCACCAAGCCTTGATGGAATTGGAAGCTCATGCCAGCCGCTATGACCCCCGAGCGCTCAAAGCCTTATGGGCGGTCTCTTCCACCGCTATGCGGTTTAAACACCTCATGGTTCCTCTACACGACTTGGCTCCACCCATGATCTTAGCTGAACCGATTCGCGCGAAATCCGGTGCGGTCATTGTTCCAAAAGGGCTCCCTGTTACCTTCACCCTGTTAACAAGACTTCATAACTTTGTGCTGTTTCAACAGATTCAAGAACCCCTCTCAGTCCTCGTTCCTGTGACCACACTCCAGGAAGAGCTCCAACTGGAAGGACCCTCATCCTAAGGCGGCTTTCCTCTGGGCTCGATTGATGGCTTGAAGTGATTGAGAGAGACCTTGGAGAACAGAGGGTGATGGAACAGGATGACATATCTGGGCAGTAAGAAAGGTGGAGCCGGCGAGTGGGATCGAACCACCGACCTGCGGTTTACGAAACCGCTGCTCTGCCTCTGAGCTACGCCGGCCCGCGGAAAGGGAGAAAAAGTTGTTAACGGAGCACGGGTGAAGCGCAACGGCATCTTATTGTCTGCCAACAGGGATGTCAACTCATCCGTCAGATGTAAAAACTAGGATTTCAGTTGACGGACAGTGTCAGGAGCTGACAGTGTCAAGGCGGCCCCTCAAGTCAGGCCCACAGTCGCGGGCGGGTATCCAGAATGTTTCGCATCGGCAGGACTCCCGCCTGACGGGAATGACGCCAAGACCTCTTCCTATTCTGGTTTCTCCTCGTCAAGACGCGTTCACACATCATTAGAACCATCTCGATCATAACGCGTGCCACTACCTGAGAAAGAGGCGATTCAGTCACGATAGTCGGCCAACCTTTAAAAATTGTGAGACAGGTTCTCATTTCAGCAATGCGTTGACAGAAATTTAAGCCTTGGAGTACGGTCGGACGCATGGGATCTCCGCTCTTTGGCTTGGACTCCAGGCGTCAAGTCAATTGGGTTGTTCTCGCGGATCTCATCCGTCTCTCGAACCAAACCGGCACGTGGCTTCTCATGTTCCCCTCGTTGTGGGCTCTTGTTCTGGCTTCTCGCGGCAAACCTTCCCCATTACTCTTGGCGATCTTTATGTTAGGAGCCTTTATTATGCGGAGTGCCGGTGTGGTGATGAACGATCTCGCAGACCGGCAAATCGATCGTCAGGTGACACGCACAAAAACCCGTCCCTTGGCTCGAGGAGCGCTGTCCTTGCGGCAGGCTGTCATTGTACTAAGCGGTCTCTTGGTTTGCGCCGCCGCTTTGGTGAGTCTGCTTGATCCCCTCGTCATCGCATTAAGCCCAATCGCCTTGGTCCTCGCCGCAATCTACCCTTTCACCAAGCGATTCTTCGCCTTCCCCCAGCTTTTTTTGGGATTGGCATTCGGGTGGGGAACACTTATGGCCTGGGCGGCAGTACGCCACACGCTTGAACTCCCGGCTTGGTTGCTTTTTGCTGCCACGGTCTGCTGGGCATTCGCCTATGACACGATTTATGCTCTCCAAGACCAAGAAGATGATCGCCGAATCGGCGTCAAATCATCCGTCCTAACTCTTGGGCCTTGGGCTTGGATAGCCATTGCCGTCGCTGAGGCCATCATGCTGATACTGTTAGCCACTGTGGGTTATAGCCTGGACCTTAACATAGGCCACTTTCTTGTTCTGAGCGGACTGGCGGGATTTCTCTGGTGGCAAATTTTCTCTCTGCGACAAGGGACCGTTACTTCTTCTCAGGCCTTTTCCCTGTTCCGCCAACATGTGTGGGTCGGAGGAGCCATCTTGGTCGGCCTATGGGTTGGCTCAGTGTAAAAGGTGCGTTCTTATTCTGGCGGAGGAATAGGGTGATCCGGTCTGGGAGCTCGGAGTGTGTCGAGGAACATTGTGAGGGCAATGGCATCGGATTCACTGATCCCCAAGTTGGGCATCCTCGTGTGCTTCTTAATGCCTTGCGGATAGAGAATCCAGCGGTAAATCCAGGTCTTGTTTAAACGAAACCCTGCTCGATCCAAAACGGGCCCTACAACCCCTCCCTCTCCTCCAATGCTATGACATGCATGACATCCATACTTATTGAAATACAGATGCTTACCCTGCCGTGCAAGGGTCGCCCGTTCTTCCTCGGAAAACGATGAGAAATCAGGAGGAGAAATTTGAGTCCGTTTGGGGCGCTTGGTAAAATTTTCAAGCGCTTGCTTGGCAGCCTCTAACTTGGCTACAGCTCGTTCATAGGTTTCCTCTTCAGGCAAAACAACTTCTTCGTACTCTTCATCGTCGTCGAAATTTTCCTCGTCCGCTTCTTCAGCCCTGGCAGCCTCTTCTTCCTCCAGTTTGGCGAGAGCCGCTTCCATCGCCTGTTTGGCTTGATCGTGTTCCTGCTGTGCCGCAGCCAGTTCAGCCTCGAGTTGCTTGCGCCGACCTTCAACATCGTAGGTGAGCGACCCACCATGCAGTCTGCGTACATACCCGACGATTGACCACAGTTCTTTTTCCGACAAGGTATACTTAAACGTGGGCATCGTCGCGACGGCAAAATAGTCTTCATCGTCTATGACTGCCGGGTCCGTGGTATCTCGCATGTCTCGGGAGATCGTGTTGAAAATCTCTTCATCGGAGAAGGTGGACATAGTCGACGATTCCGAAAGGTCCCGAGGGCGCGGGTCCGGCATATGTTCCCAATTGTAGCCTTCTCCTTGCCGTCCATTTTCGCCATGGCAGTGCATGCAGTAATGTTCATAGAGCTTTCGGCCCCTTGCGGTCATTTCATCCTCAAACAGCACACACCCATTGATCCCCAGAAGCCCCACGACCAGAGCTCCCACCAGTCCGACCATAGCCCGCTTGAGACCGCTCCATTCCTTCATGGCCTCAACCCCGCCGAAGTTTTCGAATCAAGAAAAATTCAAACGCTGCCGCAATGGCAATGCCTAACACGACATACCCATAAATGGAGTTGTCCGGTGGAGGCTCAGCCCGAATGTACCACCATGATGAGACGGCTTTCTGCGACCCTTTCTCTTTGACACTTCCATCAGGGAGAAGCTGGCCATCCCAAAAGGCAAAAGCCACGTTGGTCCATTTTCCCGGTATGATCTGGACGTCATGTTCATCCGAGGTTTGCAAAGGTCGTGAAAATATCACGCGCCACGTACCATCCCTCCAAGCTCCCGTCGCGGAGACGTCTTGGTGTTTTTGGGCGTGAAGGGTTTTGAACCCCTTGGCATTCATATCCACCGCCGAACCTTGACTGTTTTTCCAATACCAAATATTGACCTCTCCGCCTTCGACCTGCAGCATTTCCTGAGCATGGGCAAAGTGAGACTTTTTATCCCCCACCATAAACTCCAACGCGGCTGCGTCAGCGTCATCTTCCGTGGGATCTTGATATTCCAGTAAGATGGCCAATTCCTGACCATTGTGCAGGCCGCGTACCTTTACAGATTTGACCGTCACTTCTTGAATACGTTGAGGCCAATGCACTTGCGGGGCCAATTGAAACTCCGATGCGGGAACGGTATCCCATGTAGGAGCAAATGGATCATCGGTAGGAAGCGGGCCATCGGATAAATACAACCGGACCGCAACACTTGCCTCTTTCTTCTCAGGGTCGGGATCACCCCCCCATGCGGGGAGACCGTGCCCCGCTACGATGGCTGCGGTTATCAAGATCCCCAGGAGTCGTCGGTGGACCATATATCCCTCAGTTTTCCTCATCGGTATCGCACTTCCCACCCGCTTTATTCCTCTTCTTCCCAGGTTCGCGGAGATTGTCCAGCCCCGTCATATTCCCCCATGATGATTTTCCAAATCCATTCATCCGAGAGTTCGAATTCCCAACGAGGCATGGCAGACCTCCAAGGCATGGCTTCCACAGGGAGTCCGACACCACCCTTTTTGATTCGCCAGAAGAGATAGGATTCTTGGAGCTGCGCAATAGTTCCTGGATCCCTGAAGTTGGCCGGCGGAGGGTTAAACCCGACTGATGCAGGGCCTTTTCCATCAAAGTTTGCCCCGTGGCAGGGAGAACAAAAGGCGGCATAGAGCCCTTTTCCCACCGCGATGTTCTCCGGAGTCTTCGGGTAGGGATTGGATAATCCCACAAACTCTCCCGGCGGCGCGGGATGAATAGTACGATTCTCCACAGGAGGCTGGTCACTCGGAACCAATCTCGTATAGGTCTGCCAACCCACGAGCAGAGGAAACAGAATGAGGACCAACATTCGAGCGGTTCTAGCCATTCCCACTTGGCCCTCTCCCGTCAAAAATCGCGTGATGGGCCCCATGAACGCATTGAGGGATTCGCCGCTTATGGTGTAAAAAATCAAAATCGCGCTTAACGTCAGTGCGAGATAAAGATAGATCAGACTCGCTGGGAGAGGCGCGGTAAACAAAGGCAGAACAAACTTTAAAACGACATACATCCCCACCAATATTACCGCCGCTGTCGCGAGTGGTCCTTTCATTGGCACGCTCCTCTGTTCGCAAGCTTGAGTGACAATCTGACAGCTCGTTTGCTACTTAGGTGCCCGTCGCTTGACTCCCTACCGGTCGTGAGAGACCACAGCCACTTGGACCTCATCTTCTTGTGTGCCCATCTTGAGAACGTCTTCCACCTTAATACTAATAGGGGCTCCACTCATCTTTTGGAGAAACGCGATAACGGAATAAATCTCCTGTTTCGTGAGCCCAATTGGATCCTTGTTAATGTATGGCATGCGGGCCGGATATTCCTTCGGGGGTCCATTGTGCCGGAAATCGAGATAAATATAGGCTTGAGGTTGAGTGAGACTTTCATAGATAAACTCGGGGGTCAACTTGGCACCAATCCCTTTCAAGTCAGGACATCGAGCGGACTCACTCGGGCCAATGGAATGGCAGAGGGCACACTGCCCCTTACTGAAAAAGATCTTCTGTCCAATAGCCGCCAAATCGTCCGGTGTTTTAACCTTGGTGATGTCAAACGTCTCAATGGCTGGAGGAAGCGAAGGCATCTGGGGAACTCCTAAGGCAATTAAGCTGAACGTCCCCAATACAATCACCACAAATCCCACGACTCGGACGAACATCGCACGGATGAACAACAGAATAGCGATTCCACATCCTACGACAATCAAACCAATCAATTGGAGCAAGGCGACTTCGCTCATGTATTCAGATTTCCTCTCACGGTATATACTGCCTGTTTCGCAGGCTTATCGTATCTCCCACCAGTTTGTGCCTTAGGCTACCGTTCATGGACACGAGGAGCTCCCCCAGCCATGGCAGGAGCCATCCCTCCGGGGACATCAACAGGTTCTGAGCGGGAAATCGGTTTTCCCGGCTCATGCTTCCCTTTGTCACCCATTGTGGCTACCCAGAAAATGAAGGCCACCAACAAGCAAAAGACAAACGTGTTGAGCGACATAAACGCGGCGGCATATCCCAGCGCCGGAGAGTAGGCATATTCCGAGGTGTCGCGCATCACACCGTAGATATGCCAGTGGACGCGGGAAGAGGATCGGGCATAGCCCATTAGGGACATTAACAGGATCACCATCACAGCGTTCGACACCAAGCAATACCCTGCTCGCACGGGCATTTGGCCCCAGATCATCTCCGCGGTCGTTTTGGCACTTTTCATCAGCAGTGCGGTCAACGGAGTAAAGGTCAACATAATGAACAAGACAATGAGCACCTGGGCCACCGAGAAGTAATTGATGCGGATGATCGCGGGAACAAAATAGCCCCACACGCCAAGGATGATGACCGCAATGCCAGCCAGAATCAGCAGAGCCCCCATGACGGCTTTGGCGAGTCGCGCCCACGTGGCGGTCTCTTGCTTGCCTGCACGCCAATACATAATAAAACTCATGAATGTGACCAAGATCATCAGGTTGGACACTGTCATCTTGGCGGACATTACACCAAATACCCCAAGCAGGGGATGGTGAGTGCCTCCCATTTTCCTTGCCTCTTCAAGACTTGCCACGAGGGAATGGGGAGTCATCCACACGCCCAGGCAAACCATCAGCACAATGAGCATGGCAAGAATGGGCTTTCGGTATTGGTGCTCAGCGCCGGGGATTCGGTGTGTGATCCCCATCCAGAAATAATAGTTGGCCCCTAGGAACAATACGCCGATCAGCATAGCCTGGAGAATGAAGAGCCACGCCAGGAATCCACCCATGAGGGTAATCCCCATCTGCTGATTGTATTGATAGATTTCGCGCATCAGCCAGTAGCCTGCGAAGGGCAGCGGGAGCATCCCAAAGACCCCAATAAAATTCCCGACATAGCCCATCCAGTCATAGTGCTCTCGCTCTTCGCGAGACCCCGCCAAGAGGTACCGAATACCCGCATAGGCTCCGCAAATGAATCCCCCTAATACCACATTCGCGATCAAGCGATGAATATTGACCGGCCACCAGGTAGGATTCCAGGTGGCGGCCCAGGCCTTTTCGATCGCGGTTCCTTCCGCGATTACCACGGGGCTCGCCTGAAAGGTAGCCCATGCGTTGGGGACGATCATGATGAAAAAGGCGAAAATATTAAGCAAGAATCCGAGAACGAGGTGGAACCCCTTTTTGTTCCCCTGCATGGCATCCCATCCGTACCAGTACAGATACAGGGTGGCCGTTTCCAACAAGAACAAGATGCAATACACGATAAATGACGGGAAAAAGATGTCGGTGAGATAGGCCATGAGCTTGGGATAAAACCCGATCAACAAAAACAGCAAGATCCCCCCAAACAATGCTGTCGTGGCATAGGCCGACGTCAACAATTTGGTAAATTCTTTCGCGAGCTTGTCATATCGAGGATCTTTGGTTTTCCAACCTACCAACTCACATACCCAGGCAAAAATGGGAACTCCCAGCACAAATCCAGCCAACAAGAGATGTTGCTGCGCGATGACCCAGATAATATTGCGACTTCCCAAGCCCGGAATATCGCGATATTCGACACTCATTGCCTTTTCCGCTCCGCTCTGCGCCATGGCAACCGCGGAAAGCACAAAGAGAGCGCCCACCACTATCACAAGCCCGAGAATGAGGCTGCCTCTCCCTGATGGCATCCAGTGTCTCCAGCTAGTCCTTGCATTGTCCTGGTCCATATCGCCTTCCCTCATAGGCATGGAACCGTTAATGCTCATGATTGCCATGACTATGGTCATCATGAGAGTGGGCATCTGGCGTGGCAGACATCGATGTCTGCTGCGCTGCTCCTTCCACCGCGGAGGAGCGAGATGATTGGGCTGATTCAGCTTTGCTTCTTCCTCCTGATGAGGAGGCCTGCTCCTTCGTCAACTCTTCTAAGGTTAGCTCAGCTTGCGCGATGACTTGTTCTGCCTTGGTAATCACTTCCTTGGGATTGACCGGTTTCTCTTTTTTGGCCACATGGACAAATTCGTAGTCTTCATGGGGATGAGGAGTGCTGACAGGCAAGAACCCCCAAAATAGCAAGATCAAGACTGTCCCCACCCCTACAAACGCTGTCAACATAAGCGGTTGATCCGAAGGAATTCTGAGCAGATCCCAGCGATAGACGACCTCTTGTAATGGCCCTTCTACTGGCTGTCCAGCACGAACGTGACGGTTGGCCAGAAGCCCCAACCCATACAACCATCCCATTAACATAAGGAGAAATACCACAGCCGCGACACTCCCCCAGAGGGTCAGCTCCAAGGCAATTTGTTCGGCAATAGGGAGAGCCGGTATCACACTTTCTTTAAGAAACGCGACAAAGCTCTTGGCCACCGATTCAGCGGTATGAGCTACCCCCCCTATCACAAGATACATAACCGGGAGATAGACAACACTCCACAGGGCCCATTGCCACCAGAGGGTTACCCCAAGTTGCGCGGGAGGTTCGATTCTCAATCGCTCAAGAAATACGGTCCTGGCGCATAATCCCAATGCCCATATATCGATAGGAATTGACACGAGCAACAGAATTGCCAATCCCAATCCTTCCCACGGATGCAGACCGGCAGCTAATAGAAGCAACGCAATGGCCAGCTTGAGTGGAAATCCTGTCCAGAAGGTCGGCCAGACAATTAACAAGCCTAGCTTGATGTTTCCCATCAGCCCGTTTTGATTACTCCAGAAATTCGCGATTGATAATCGCCGACACGGTGAACACCAAAATACCTGTCATCACCACAATCCAGCCAATCAACGCCACCGGCCGTTTAAAAATATTGCGTTCAGGACTCCGGTCAATAAAGGGAAGCGCAGCCAGAAACGCCAAAAATGCTCCGGGGATGGCCACAGCACCAAGAAATTGTCCAAATTCTCCGGAAAAAACTTTCAGGCGCAACATTTGGAACAAAAACAAAAAGTACCATTCCGGTTCAGGATGATAATCCCCGGGATCCGGTGTAGCTTCTTCAAGCAACGTCACCGGCTCAATAAATGCCAGCGTGCAAACAATAAGAAATACCGTGGCCATTGCCACAATATCTTTCCAGACTTGCCGCGGAAAAAAATAATCCGTCTTTGCCTTTAACTCTTCCGGCGTCCCTCGAAACGGACCGGCTGGACCAGCTTTTCTGAATAAAAACAGATGCAATCCCGCTAGTCCCATCAAGGCTGCGGGAAGAATCATGACATGAATTACGAAAAACCGGCTCAACGTCATTTGTCCTGGGGTCGGCCCCCCTTTCAAAAACCGGCTCAAGAAATCCCCAATGAGCGGGGTCTTGTCCATAATCTCCACACCAACCACGGTTGCCCAGTAGGCGCGTTGATCCCATGGAAGCAAGTACCCGGTAAACCCAAAGGCCATCACTAATCCAAATAAGGCTAACCCCACTAGCCAAATCAGCTCCCGCGGTTTCTTATAGGCACCCCAGAGAAAGACTTGAGACATATGGGCATACACCATCACCACCATGGCTGAAGAGCCCCAAAAATGGTAGCTCAATAGAAACCACCCGTAATCCACTTCATGAATAATGTATTGCGTGCTGGCATAGGCATGATCTGTACTGGGCACATAGTAAAACATCAAGAGAATGCCGGTAATCGCCTGCATAATAAAGATAAAAAGCAGACACGAGCCAAATACATACGCCCAACGCGACCCGCCAGGAACGGGTTCATTCAACATCTTGGCTTGAATTGTCTTCAAGCCGACCCGTTCATCGACAAAGTCGACAACTTTTTCGAAGAGGCTTTTTTCAGCGATGTCAGCCTTGCCATTCATCACGATTGCTCAGTCGCCCTTAAAATTTCTCCTACAAGAGCCGAATCTGATCCTTCACCCCTGCCTTGTATTCAATGTCGATCACCTTGATCTCACCTGCCGCATCAACTTTCATGGGCAGCACATCCAAAGGCCGGGGAGCTGGCCCATCCAGCACTCTTCCTGCCGCGTCATAAATACTCAAGTGGCAGGGGCACAAAAATACTCCATCAGGAAAATTCTTGGTTCGGCGCCACTTGTAGCCACATCCCAGATGGGGACACTTCCCTGAATATCCTATATACGGAGCAGTAGCCTTGTTGACCCAGATGACATTGCCCTTTTCATCGTAAAATTTTTTATCTTTCCCTCCATAGACCGCTTGTTGGATCTCAGGCGTGGCCTTGACTACCCAAACATTTTTCTCAATCTTCTGTTCCGGCATGAAGGCTTCTTTCAATCCCCGAATAAATTTAAACTGATACCCAATTCCCTCTTTTTTGATCTTTTGAACATTGCCAACAGAAAACCAAGAATTGTCGAACGGCCGATACATTGGCTTCATCAGATACTTCAGGACCGGATACACCAAAGGAAGGGCAATCAAGGCGCCAATAGCCTGAGTCATATTGGCAAAAAAAGTTCGCCGGGGAACATCACGTTCCAATTTGGGGAACGGCACTAAAACTTCGCCAGGCTCCACGTGCAATCGATCTTCCAAATGCGCAATCTCCACATCTTTGATGGTGACATATTCGTCTCGCTTCAGAACCGGAAACTGCTGGAAATCAGCAGCGGTACACCGCAAGAGGATTTCTTCTTCGTTGACAACTTGCTGAATTTCCCTGACAGGAACCTGTCGCTCATATCCTTGACCATTGGCCTCCTTTACCACCACATGACTGACTTCATGCGACAAGGGATCGACAATAACCTTAGAGATACGGCCGACTTCTCTGTCAGCGCACCTGGCTTTCGCGGTAATTTTGGGCTGCATATGACAAGCACCACTCCATCAAGTCGGGCAAGTCCAGCGAATTATTGCATTTTAATGGGACGGGGTGTATTGACTGACGTATCTTTTAGCGTTGAAAGAAAAGCCACCAAGGCGTCAATTTCTTCCGGGAACATGAGGTCCTTATATTTATTAGGCATCTTGCCTTTTTTGTATGCCTTTTCGAAGCCCTCAGCCATCCAACTCTTAGGATTAAGGATCTTCTGGCGGATCTGTTCCGGCGTCATGAGATTACCGATATTGTCCAAAGCAGGCCCTCGTTTTTTCCCACCCTGCCCAAACAACTTATGGCAGTTGTAACACTCCTGAAGTTCCCATTGTTCGCGTCCTAAGGCAACCAGATCACCGGATGTCGCAGACGACGTGGGACTACTGGCCTCAGTTTCTACTTTTACTTTGGCCACAACTTTTGCCCCTCCGCCTAAGGCAGCGAGTTGTTTGGCAATGGCTTGAGCCTTTTCGTCGAGCGCTTTCGCGCGCGCCAACAGTTCTTCCACTTTACCCTGCTTGGTTCGCGCCCGCCTGGCTTTCAGCAATTTCTCGATTTTCCCTTTTTCGACTTCTGGGTCATATTGCGGCAACCACGTGGCTCCGGCAATATAGACGCCCGAAATAATCACGTAAAATAGGATAAGCCCTACTACAGCCTTTGAGCCTTCCAGTCGCTTCATGGACGGGGCGTCCAAGAGAATAAAGACAAACGCTCCAAGCATGGCGTATATGAAAAACATGACCTGGAAGACTGGCGGGAAATGCGTGAGTTTCGCCACGACGACCAGCACAATTCCCACCAGAACCCCAAAGACCAGTTTCTTAACCACGACTCTGGCAAATCCGTTCTGAACCATACGTGCTTTTCTCCAACACTTACTCCGCTCCGGCCGGAACAGGAGCCCCTGGTGCGACAGGCGATTTCGCCTCCGACGCCCGCAGGGTGATGAGAATGGCAAAACTCACAACAATATAAAAAATCAGCGTCAATCCCGTAATCCACCACGCGGAGTAGGCCAACGTAGGCGTATACGATTCAGCCGTGAAGTCCGGCAATAGATTGTACACGTGATAATATTTCCTCGTTAATGATCGTACTGCTCCCATCAATCCCATCGTCCAAATAGCACTGAATGCCAGAAACACCAGCACGAACTGAGAAGCAAAATCGATCTTCCCCCAAATAATCGTGCCCCGGCGAATAGCGCGATTGTATAAGATATAGTTGACAACCGTGAGAAATACCAGCGTAAATGCCGCCGCATTCTTGGCTGGCATGAGCGCGAGCTCGCTTGCCCACGAAGGCAACTCCAACTCCTCCGTGGCCAAAGCCTGGGTAGCCACAAATCCATGGGGGGTCATCCAGATGGCATTAGCCACCACAATCATGAAGAAGCCCACCTTGATCATGGTAAATGACGAAACAGTAAAGTTTCTTAACCCAGGTAGCTTGCTCAGCACCGGAGGAAGAATAACAAGTAAAGCCAACACGATCAGCGATTGCCACTCCGGAGGCGGAAACACTTTCCATGTGAACCCCATGATCGCCGGCATTCCAATAACCGCCACTACGACAAGTCCGGAAATACGCACCCGTTCGACTCCCTCAATCCGCTTCATGCTCAGCCAGATATAGTAATTACTGGCCAAAAAGATCAGCCCCACCATTGCCCCTTGCATTTCAAAGAACATGGACAGTTGATCGGCCATCATGTAGGGACAGATGGAGGCGTCATAGTCACACAATTCATACGCCAGCAAATATCCCATGAATGGGAGCAAGAGCAAGGCCCCAACTCCAATGAGATTTCCCACGAATCCCATCCAATCGTAATAGGAACGCTCTTCGTCTGATTTGGCCCCCATGTACATGTAGGCGGCAATCAGTCCGGCAATGAATCCTCCAAACGTTACGTTACCCACCAAGCGGTGGAGGTTGAGCGGCATCCAACTATAGTTGGCCATCTTGTCCCACAGTCCAGCCGACTGGATGAACTCGACCAGCGAAATCCCTTCTGCGGATTTCGCTGGTGTATTCATAAACGCCGTCGGCCCGTCAATGACGAACAACGTCAGAGTTCCTATGAGATTTAACAATACACCAAGGGCGATATGACGAGCTTTCTTCTCCCCTTTCAAGGAATCCCAGGTATAGAAATAGGTGTACAGCACAATCGTCTCGGCAATAAACAAAACCGGATAAATCAAGGCAAACACTAAGAAGAAATGCTTGATGAGCCAAGTGGTAAAATCGGGATACGTTGCCAGTAAGACAAAGATGAACAACCCGCCCGTCAACGCCGTCATGCTGTAGAGGATGACCGTGACTTTTGTCACTTCTTTGGCTAATCGATCATATTTGGGATCACGATTCCGATAGCCCAACCACTCAGACACAACCGCAAAAATCGGAGCGCCCAAGATGAACGCCGCAAACAAGATGTGAAGCTGCGCCACAATCCATACCCCTGTCCGATTCCCGGTATACGGAAATTCGCTTGGTGGGGGTTCCGGAACCTGAGCATACACTGCCCCTATGCTTCCGAGCACAAGGAGCCCCATCATTATTCCTAGCAGGAGGCTACGCGTCATTGTTCTCAAGGGTTGTGGCCCTCCTTCTCTTCTCACATGACCTAGATTGAGACTTAATCGTTGTCAGGAACCCATGCTTTTTTCTCGGGATCGTATTTCAAGCCCTTCAAGCCAAAGGTCGCTTCATAGGCAATCACTTTCCAGCGTTCATCTTCCGAAAGCTTTGTTTTCCAAGGCTTCATTTTCGTGCCTTTCACCCCTTCGGAAACACGCCAAAACCATTGAGAATCTGAAAAGAGTTTCATGTGCTCCGTTTGGCGGAAATCTCGGGCGCCCGCCTTCACAGGTTTTCCATCTTTTCCATGACAGCTTGCACAATTGACGTCGATATTCTGGGCCCCCGTGAAGATGGCTCTCCCCTCTTCTATGATTTTGGGATTATTCCAATAATCCGGCGGCATATGTTTGTCCGCATACTCTGGTGGCGGCGGTGGCGGCGGTGGCGGCGGGCCAGCCTCACCGCAAGCCGAAAGGGCGAACCCAACAAGGCCAAGTGCAACCATCATGTAGAGACGTCTTCCCCTGTTTCCCATAGCGTATCTTCACTCCTTCCTAGCTTTTTAGGGATTATGACCCTCTTTCAAACAAACCACCTGTCTCTCTCCAGACGCACATCTTGTTCCAACAGCAACAGACAAATGCGATTCCGACAATTCACGATTTCGCTTTCGTTTTCCCTTTTCCTCCTTTGCCCCCCTTTCCACCCTTGCTCTTGCGTTTGAGCATCATCCTGAAGAGACCGAGCGCAACTGCCACGCTTCCGCCGATCACTCCATACAACGCCCATCCTCTACTTGGAAGCGGTGCACATTTGCCACCAAGTTGCACAGCCAGAACACGTTCTGTTGTCTTGTCATGGGGATCGAAATCCACCCGTGCATGCTTTTCATATTCCAAGGCGCGAATGAGTAAAGGATCCCCTTGATTCTCATCATGTAAGTGGAGCACCACTTTAAAGCGGCCATCCGTATCGGTAACGTCACTCCCTCCAACGGACGCTCTGGTATCTTTGACGATGACTTTAAGTCCCTCAAGGCCTTGCCCATCTTCCCCGCACACCCGGCCCGTTACCGTAAAGCGATGGTCCACTTCATGAAGCGCCCTCGCTTGGGTAATAGGCAAACTTGCCAGAATGGCGCAAATGAAAATGCGGGTGACTGTGGTCGTTCCGGGATATCCCAATGGTCTGCCACGCTCCCTGATCCACCCATGGTTTCCACATTGTTCCTGGAGAGCCCAGTGGCACCACCTCAATCCTTACGCAACCTCAGCTCATGAGAAAAGGCAGGCAGTTGCAGGCAAAAGGTCCGTGACTTCTAGCATACCGAGATTTCCTCTGTCAATAATAAGACCAGCGTCATTCGTGCACGAAATGCGTGTCGATGCGACAAACGGCAACACAAAAGTTAGGTCTTCGGCCGGTAGATTTTTTGCGTTTCTTCCTGTTTTTTCCGCTGCCATGCTTCCCAAGACCTTCCAAATGCCATGTCTTCACCGGAAAATATAATGGCGGTAATCTGGTGATAGGGAACACGCCGGCGGTCAGGAGTACTGGCGAGCATAATGTCAAGATAAGGACAGGGGGAATGCGGTTGGCGATTGTACACATATCCCACGAGAGATTCGCCAGTTTTCAATTTGAGAGTCACGTCACCTCGATAATCAAACGCCCGCTCCACGATCCCCGCCAACTCCGCAGGGGTCTTGGGATGCACCACTGTGCCGTGCCAGCTCGCTGGTTCCGTCTCCAGCGAAAAGTGTTTCGACATCACTCTCCTCTTACGAGAGACGAAAAGGTCCCATCCCTTCGTTCAAGCAATGCCGCTTGCTTAGGTAGGGAACAAGGTGGCACGTACCGTCCCCGTAAAACCTGACCAGGAGCTGAACGTTTCCTCAACGGCGGAGGCTTCGTATCCACAATGCACCATGCAATCGGCACATTTTGGATTGCGTCCGGTTCCATAGCGGTCCCAATTCGTTTCCTCCATTAGTTCCCGGAATGTTTCAGCATATCCGTCTTGCAAGAGGTAACAGGGCCTCTGCCATCCGAAGATGTTATATGTGGGATTTCCCCATGGCGTACACTGATAGTCCCGTTTGCCCATCAGAAACTCCAAAAACAGCGGAGACTGATTGAATCGCCATGATCGTTTTCGATTGGCAAGCAACCGAGCAAATAATTCCTGTGTCCGATGCCGTGTCAAAAATCCATGCTGATCTGGCGCCTTTTCATAACTGTAGCCTGGAGAAATCATCATCCCTTCGACGCCGAGTTGCATCATTTCATCAAAAAATTCCCGCAACCGTTGAGGGTTGGCACCGTTAAAGACCGTGGTATTGGTCGTCACCCTGAATCCTCGTGCCAGTGCCGTTCGAATCGCCCGCACGGCAATATCGTAGACCCCCTCGCGACAGACGGCCAGATCATGCTCTTCCCGCAGGCCATCCATATGAATGCTGAACGTGAGATACTTGGAAGGGGTATATTCGTGGATCTTGCGCTCAAGCAACAATCCATTGGTGCAAAGATAGACATACTTCTTGCGTGCCACGAGTCCTCGCACAATTTCCGGCATCTCCGGATGGATGAGAGGCTCGCCCCCAGGAATACTGACGATGGGCGCTCCGCATTCTTCTGCAGCAGCCCAACATTGTTCCGGAGTCAATCGACGATCGAGAATATGCTCCGGATATTGAATTTTGCCGCATCCCGCGCAGGCGAGATTGCAGCGGAAAAGAGGCTCCAACATCAATACCAGGGGATAGCGCGTTTCTCCTTTAAGCTTTTTGGTGAGCACGTACCTCGCTACCGTTGCCATCTGAGACAAAGGCACAGCCATATAAAAGCTCCTTCTCTTGCTGAGCGGCACACATGCGGTTTACGACAAAAGCTCGTGGAGGCGCCGGGCGGGTTCGAACCGCCGCATCGCAGTTTTGCAGACTGCTCCCTTAGCCACTTGGGTACGGCGCCCCGGGAGGGATTATAACGAGCCTGCTTTCACCAAAACAAGCCACACTGTGAGTTGCGGGGAGATTGTTGTCTCAGAAGGGAAGCATGGGGAGCTCTCGACGAGATGGGATCGATGGGTTTTCAGGAAGGGCGGTCAGTTGTGTAGCTCCCGTCGAAGAAGGGGCAGGGGCTTCATGGTTCTTCGCCAACAGTTCGACTTCTTCCACAAGCCGATCGATCAACTCCTCCGACCGCACCTTTCGCACGAGCTTGCCTTTTTTAAATAAAATGCCCATCCCTTGACCGCCGGCAATACCCACATCGGCTTCTTTGCCTTCGCCGATTCCATTCACCACGCATCCGAGCACCGAGACATTGAGAGGCGCGCGAATATGGCTCAACCGTTTTTCCAATTCGTTGGCCATCCGAATCACATCAATTTCTACTCGGCCACAGGTCGGGCACGCAATCACATTCACCCCTCGGTGCCGAAGCTCGAGTGCCTTCAGAATCTCGAATCCCACACGCACTTCTTCAACTGGATCCGCAGCCAACGACACGCGAATCGTGTCGCCAATTCCTTGCGTCAGAAGCCAACCGATCCCGATCGCTGACTTCACCGCCCCCGTCATGGCCGTTCCAGCCTCGGTAATACCAAGATGAAGTGGATAGTCGGCTTGCTGGGCAAACATCCAATAGGCATCCACAGCCGTATGGATATCAGAGGCCTTCAACGAGACCTTCATATTGGTGAAGCCGATATCTTCAAGCGCACGCACCGCATTGAGGGCTGACTCCACCAATGCTTCCGCCGTAGGATACCCGTATTTTTCAAGTAGGGGCCGTTCCAAAGATCCTCCATTCACGCCAATCCGAAGAGGAATCCCATAGTCAGTCACCGCCTTGACAATCTCTTGTACCTTCCACCATGGTCCAATGTTTCCGGGATTGATGCGCACACAATCAGCAGTCTTCGCAGCTTGCACCGCTAAGCGATAGTCGAAGTGCACGTCGGCGATCAAGGGAACAGTCATTTCCGCCTTGATACGAGGCAGCGCGGATGCGGCTTCCCTATCAGGGACTGCCACTCGAATTAATTCGCACCCTGCTTGCTCGAGTTGACGAATTTGGGCCACGGTCTCCTTGACGTGACCGGGGTGAGGCACAGTCATAGATTGGACAGAAATGGGAGCCCCTCCTCCGATTTTGACCGAACCTACCTGGATCTGTCTGGTCTTTCGACGCGTAATGTACATAAGCGTTGTGCTATTCCTGCGTTACAAACGAACGGGACACGAGCTTGGCGTGAAAACGCTTTGCCTGCTCCGCGATCCCTTCGGCGGTTAATCCGTACTTTTGTCGCAACAGGTCTTGCGGCCCTTGTTCGATATACCAGTCAGGAAGGCCAAGACACTTTGTGGGGACATGGATATCTTCCTCAGAAAACATCTCCAGCACCGCGGAACCAAACCCTCCCATTCGCGATGCTTCCTCGATAGTCAGCACCCCCCTTACCTGCCGAGCTATTTGGCCAAGCAATTCGCGATCAAGGGGTTTGACAAACCGCGCATTGACCACAGCTATGGACAGTCCGTCTTGCTCAAGGGACTCGGCCGCACTCATGGCTTGGTGCACCGTAATGCCGATGGCGATCAAGGCGAGATCATGCCCTTCTCGTAAGACTTCCGCCTTCCCAATGGGAAGCACCATGGGGATGGGATCCATGTCGACTCCCAATACGATCCCCCGAGGATATCGGACGGCAGCCGGACCATGGTACGCCACGCAGGTCTTCACCATATGCTGCAGTTCATTTTCATCTTTGGGCGCCATGATCACCATATTGGGCATATGCCGCAGATAGGCGAAATCGAACGCGCCATGATGGGTTGTTCCATCTTCGGCCACTAGCCCGCCCCGATCGATACAGAATGTGACCGGTAAATTCTGCATCGCCACATCGTGAATCACTTGATCGTAGGCCCGCTGGAGAAACGTGGAATAAATGGGCACTACGGGTTTCATTCCCCGTGCCGCCAATCCAGCGGCAAATGTGACAGCATGTTGTTCAGCGATGCCTACATCGTACAGCCGATCAGGGAACACTTTCTCAAACGCCGCCAAACCCGTTCCCTCAATCATAGCCGCGGTAATGGCCACAATCCGTGAATCTTCCCGTGCAAGTTTCACCAAGGTATTGATGGCCACTGCACTGTATGAGGGTTTGGCCGGCCGATGCACCGGTTGGCCAGTCCGGAGGTCAAATGCAGAGCACGCGTGAAACCACACGGGATTGGTCATGGCGGGTTCATAGCCATATCCTTTTTTGGTGATCACATGTAGTAATGTCGGGCCTTTCAATTTGAGTACGTTCTGCAACGTGGGCAAGAGATGCTCGAAGTTATGTCCGTCGATCGGTCCCACATAGCGGAATCCAAGTTCCTCAAACAGCAGGCCCGGGAGAATCAAGCCCTTGGCCAACTCTTCGGCCCGCACAGCCATTCGTTTAACCGATTCTCCAATTTGGGGAATCGCCGCGCACAACTGTGCCGCCTCTTCACGCAGCCGTACATAGAATTCGCCCGTGAATGTCCGGTTGAGATAGGCGGAAATCGCGCCTACGTTTTTGGAAATGGACATTTGGTTATCGTTCAAAATGACCAGCAAATCCCGCCGCAGCGCTCCAGCCTGTTGGAGCCCTTCCAATGTCATCCCCGCCGTAAGAGCCCCATCCCCCACCACACACACAACCTTGTGGGACAACTTTTGGTGCTCACGGGCCTCAACAAACCCAACAGCCGCGGAAACACCTGTACCGGCATGCCCAGCATTGAAGGTGTCATAGATGCTTTCCTCACGCTTGCAAAAGCCACTCAGCCCCCCAAACTGTCGAATGGTGTGGAACTGCTCGCGCCGGCCAGTCAACAACTTATGGGCATACGTCTGGTTGCTGGTATCCCAGACGATCAAATCATCCGGTGTCTCAAGCAGATAATGCAGAGCCACGGTCAGCTCCACCACACCCAAGTTCGACGCCAAATGCCCTCCTACCTGAGAGATAACCGAGAGAATGCGCTCCCGAATCTCTTGGCAGACCTGGGGGAGCGCTTCCGGCGGAAGCTGTTTCAGATCAGCGGGGTTGTTAATTGTACTGAGATATTTCATGATTGCGAATTCCTTTCATGGAACAAATATGCAGCCCCGACACCTCTTCGCTTTTCCATCGTAACCGACGTTGATTTCGAGAGGCAGTCTCCCACACCAACACCACGCTGTCAAGGTGAAAAGGCCCCCTTCCCTCGGGTCCTCTCACCTCGAAAAGGCCCTTGTGACCGTTGTATGCAGACCTCAGGGGACCAATGCATGCTGACATGGTTAAGAGGCCTGCTTTGCGCGAGTTTTTTTCCGCAATTTTTCGAAGAGGCCCTCCATCGAGGAATCTTTAATAATCCTTGTGAACTGTCCGCGAAAGTTTTTGACAAGACTGACACCGTCAATGACGACATCATAGACACGCCAGTCCCCCGATTTCTTGAGCAGACGATATGACAAGGGAACCTCCAGCTTTTCAGAGATGACTTTCGTTTGAACTTCAGCATACTTGTTCCCCTTTTGGCGTTCGCGGAGATACTCCACTCGCTCTCCCGAGTATCCATCAACATTCTTGGCATAGGTTGCGGATAGATATTGCTTAAACAGAGCGACAAACTCTTGCTGTTGCGCGGGGGTCAGCGTATGCCAATACCGTCCCAAGGTCCGCTTACTCATTTCCTCATAATCAAATCGTTTAGATACGACCTCCTCCAATAACTGTCGACGCTCTTGCGCTCGTTCAGGCTGCTGCAAGGCTTCATCCTGCAAGATAGCCAGGACTTGATCGACGGTTTCTTTGACTGCTGCCGTCGCCGACCCTCCACCGGCTACCGCAAGAGCGCACATCCCCACCCAGAGACTGGCTGCTCCACACCACACCACTAGGGATTTCACGTGGAGTTCAATCCACCCTCGCTTCATGGCACCCACCTCTTCCACCGTTGGTTAGGCTATTAGGACGTTTAGGACCTTTCGTCCTCGACGTGCCCCTTTTCCCTAGTCTTTCCAGCAACTAGTCGACATTGCCGTGAATAAACTGGCTAATGACGTCTTCCAAATCAATCCCCGGTTCGGTATCCACGATTGTATCGCCTGGTTTGAGAGGGTCACCCGCTCCACCTGGCGAGATTTCCATAAACTTTTCACCGATAATTCCGCGTGTTTTGATGGAGGCAATGGCATCGCTATACAGTTGAACGTCCTGGCGAATGGCCAGAGTCACCGAGGCTTGATAATCCTTGAGCTGAATCCTCTTGACCCGCCCAACCTCCACCCCAGCGATCTCAACGGGAGCACCTGGTTTCAAACCGGAGGTTGAGGTGAAGTCAGCGTAGATCTCATAATAATTCCCTCCTACCACCTCTAATTTTCCCAACTTGATTGCCAGATATCCCAAACACAGGATGCCGACCAACACAAACCCGCCCACGGTCAACTCAAGTCGACTATACTCCATACCTTAGCCTATTGTCTGCATTCCTACCAGACTTCTCCCTACCAGATAGGTTCACGTACCCGCCGTTCAGGTTCACCACACTTCCCTTAACGGACGCTCCTCAGGCATCCACCGGAACGCTCATTCCGCCATCCATGACGCTGAGAAATTCTCGCACGTCTGGATGTGATAACCGCGGAAATTCATGAGACGGGGCCATGGCAATAATCTGCCCGTGCTTGAGCATAGCCACCCAATCCGAAATCGAGAAAATCGCGGGAATGTCATGACTCACCATAACCGCCGTGAATCCAAACACCTTGTGCATCGCGCGAATAAGATCGTGAATGGTCTTGGCCATCAGGGGATCCAGCCCTGTAGTCGGTTCATCAAACAGAATAATTTCCGGCCCCATTACCAGGGCACGCGCCAGACCCACCCGCTTTTTCATTCCCCCGCTCAACTCAGCGGGAAACTTATGCCCCATTCCCGTCAACCCGACTCGTTCCAGCATATCATTGACCACTCGCGGCACTTCGCGCTCAGGTACAAGTCGTTTTTCTCGCAGAGGGAAGGCGACATTATCGAACACTGTCATGGAGTCGAATAGCGCGGCAGATTGAAACAGCATCGCAAACCGCTTGCGCACCTCATTCAGGGCTTTCCCTGTCAACCGCGACAGTTCAACGCCATCCACCCATATCTCCCCACGGTCCGGTTTCATCAGACCAATAATGTGTTTCAGGAGAACGCTTTTCCCCTCTCCACTTGGCCCAATGATGGTGGTCAATTGCCCGGTGGGAATTGTCAAATTGACCCCACGCAGGACGACCTGTTTCCCAAAGCTCTTCTCGACCCCCTTGAGGGTGATCATAGACAAGTCGCTCTTGCTTGCAAAAACGGCCCCGGAGGTTCACCGATTTTACAGGAGAACGGACGTCAAAAAATAATCCCACACCAGAATCAGGACCGAGGTCAACACCACGGCCTCGGTCGTGGCTTTGCCTAATCCCTCTGCACTCATTTGCGTATAAAATCCTTTATAACAACAGACCCAACTCACGATCACCCCAAAACTCACCGCCTTGAGCAATCCCCCATACACATCTCGCCATTCCACCGCCGACTCAACCGAACTCCAGAAAGAGCCGGCACTCGCGCCCAGCAACTGCACTCCCACAACATAGCCTCCCCAAATCCCCACCACATCAAACATCGAGACAAGCAGCGGTACCACAAGAATTGCCGCCAGCATCTTGGGGGTGATCAGATATTGGACAGGGTTGACCGCCATGGTCTCTAAGGCATCGATTTGTTCGGTAATGCGCATAAGTCCAATTTCTGCCGTCATTGCCGATCCCGATCGTGCGGTTACCATGAGGGATGCCAACACTGGCCCCAACTCTCGAATCATGCTGAGAGCCACGGCCGAACCTAACAGGGCTTCAGCCCCAAATTTTCTCAAGGAATAGTAGCCTTGGAGCGCCAACACCATCCCCGTAAAAATGGCGGTCAGCACTACGACAAAGGTTGTTTTAAACCCAATGACATGCAGTTGCTTGAGAATCTCGCGAGGACGAAACGGAGGACGTAGCGCCCACAATCCGACCTGAAGCAAAAACAGAAACATTCGTCCCATTTCCTGGATGACCCAAAGACTGACTCGACCCGTCTTCCCTGGAAGCGCAATTACAACAGTTTTGAACGGTTGCACCGCTCTCCTGCTCCTTCTCACGAGACTCGCCGAAGAAAGGCGCTGAAAAACGCGGTCAGTGTGGATGAGGCGCATCGCATTTGGTCTTTGAGGCGAGAGAAGCCACGCCACATTTGAGGATGGGTTCCCACCAGTCCTGCCCCTTTAAGCCATCCCCAGCACGACTCTCGAAACACATTCAGGTCCAACGGGAGATCTTCTGTCCACGTATCCGAAACACTCCGTACTGCCACGAAAGGAATGTTTCGTTCCTGAGCCACCTGACTGATGGCAGCACTTTCCATGTCGACCGCTACTCCACCCGTCTGATTCGCCAAGGCTCGTTTCTCCACAGCCTGCCATACCATATGCGGAACCGTGAGAAGCGGACCTTGCACAACATTCTGACCTAACTCTTGTGCGGTCTGAAGCGCGGCAGCTTCAAAGAAGGGATGCGGTGAACCCGCTGGACAGGCTGTTCCACTGTCTCCAGCCTGAGAGCAGGTCAGGACATGGAGGGGGATCACCAGATCACCGATCTTGGCTGGGACGAGAGCACCAGCAAACCCTGAGGAAATTAGGAGGTCCCACGAACCGGTCTCCACGATGGCCCGGCAGGCCACCTTGGCATTGGCCGTCCCGATGCCTGTCTGTATCACGAGCACATGCAGAGACGGCGTCCAACTCTCAACACCTCGAATTCTCAGCCATGACCTGGTCCTAGTCGGCGAGGGTACAGCCCGACGAATGGCTGCAAACTCCCACCGTGTCGCCGTAGCAATGACCAGGCGAATCAGGGGTGCCCTCCCCTTGTCTCGCGAACACACGCGGTCCGCCGTATCGGGTCACATTCACGGCGAGGTCGTCTTTCGCTTGGCGCGTGCCACCTGTCGCAACTCATCTGCACGGGTCTGCCCCTTGGTTTTCATATTTCGATACATGGCCAAGGCCCAAAAGGGGAAATATTGACTATACCCCCAGTAACGCAAGTAAAACACGCGGGGAAATCCCGTACCGGTATGAAATGGCTCGTACCAGGTCCCATTGTCTTGTTGATGACGGAGCAAGAAATTGACGCCGCGCACCACGCTCAATGAATCTGATACCCCTGCAGCCAATAGGGCCATCAACGCCCAGGCGGTCTGGGAAGGCGTACTTTGTCCTTTCCCTGCCCAAGCGGGATCAGCATATGACAGGCACGATTCCCCCCACCCCCCATCGACATTTTGCACAGACTCCAACCAAGCCACCGCTTTTTTGATCCATGGAGCCGACATATCTTCACCGATGGCCCGCAATCCACTCAAGACACACCAGGTCCCATAGATATAATTTACACCCCATCGTCCATACCAGCTTCCATTGGGCTCCTGTACGCGACGGAGAAACTCCACTGCCGGCCTTACTGCCGGATGCGAGCGGTCATACCCCAAGGTTCCTAACATTTCCAAGCATCGGCCCGTAAGGTCAGCCGTGCTAGGGTCGAGCAAGGCCTGATGGTCGGCAAAGGGAATTTTATTGAAAATCAACCGGTTGTTATCCTTATCATACGCACCCCATCCTCCGTCCGAGCCTTGCATCGCCAACACCCACTCTTTGCCTCGCCGAATCGCTTCATCATAAGTATCAGCAGGATGAACCGGGGACAACTTGGCAAGCGCCATAACCACGGCCGCGGTATCATCCACATCAGGATACCACTCATTTTCAAATTGAAAATACCAGCCACCGGGTTGCGCATTGGGTGACGACATGATCCAGTCGCCCACCGACCGAGTTTGTCGAGACCGCAGCCATGTTTGAGCCCGCTGAAGCGCAGGATGAGACAAGGGATAACCCTGTTCAACAAAGGCATTGATGGTGAGTGCCGTATCCCACACAGGCGAGTGGCATGGCTGCAAGTGAAGCGTGGCCGGGCGTCGTCCATCGGAACTTCCAGGCACTTCAATTTCCAAGGCTTCAATTTCCCGAAGTGCTTTCTGCATGAGAGGATGGTCAGCCGGATAGCCCAAAGCCCAGAGCGCGAAAATGGAATTGGCCATCGCCGGGTAGATAGCTCCCAGCCCTCCCTCTCCCCGCATATGATCCACCATCCAGGTTTCGGCCTTTTTCAGCGCCTTTTCCCGTGCCGTACGAATGGGATAGCGCTCGTACACTTTCAGCACGCGATCTACCCAGACAAAGAAATTGCGCCAACTGAACCATGCCGAATCTTTTTGAAATGGAGGATTGTCCCGATAGCGAATACTCGAACGGGGTTGGCAGTACAACTCCTCAATGCCTTGTTCCGGGGGAATTTGGCAGACCGGCCGGTGCGCAAAAACAATCAGCAGGGGAATGATTACGGCCCTCGACCAATAGGAGACGGTGTAGAGGTTGAAGTAAAAGCGGGTAGGGGCCAGAATAATTTCCGCTGGCATACTGGGAATACCTTGCCAATCATATTGGTCGAAAAGAGCCAGCGTAATCTTTGTGAAGACATTACTGGCCACAACGCCGCCCATGGCGAGGATCGCATTCCGGGCTTTTTGTAAGTCCGGATCCTGTGAATCCACTCCTGCCAATTTCAAGGCAAAATAGGCTTTCACTGAGGCGCTAATCTCCGCAGGCCCCCCGGCATAAATCGGCCAGCCCCCTTCGGGCAACTGAGTCATTCGCAGATATTCGACGGCCTTGCGCTCCCGTTCGTGATCTCTCACGCCAAGAAATCGCCGGAGCATGAGGTACTCCGACGTCAACGTCGTATCGGCTTCCAGTTCATACACCCAATAACCTTGGTGGGGATTCTGTTGGGCCAACTGCCACGCCCCACTTTTGGTCAAGGCCTCATCCAAGGCCTCGGCATGTCCTCCGACTGCATGAGCGACCTTGCTTGGCGACGTCTCAAGAGCAACCGTGGGATGGGGATTATGCGAGACCAGCTTCAACGGAGGGGGTCGCCGTTTAGATGAGGTCGAAGGCCTTTCTCCAGGCCCAGATGAGAAAAGACTATCTGATAGACGTTCAAGAAGATTTTTGAGAAGATCCATTACCCTTGGCTTCTCTTCCTTTTTGACTTGTTCCCCTATGGGGATGGGCGGGAAACTGAAGACACACGAAGAATTTGTTATGTATGTGGGAATGCTTACTGCAGTGGGCTTATAGCAAAACCTCTCTTTCCTGTCAAGAAAAGATACTGTGCAGGAGGTGCTAAAAATTGAAGGGGTGCGGGAGAGAGTTCATTACGGAAGCGCGGACTTACTGCGAGACGTCATTGATCACGTTGACCAGGGTCTTCTGTTCATTGATCGTCCATACGTCACAGGTAGGATCGCCATCAATATTGCCAATAGCCACAGCCGTAAAGCCCGTTGGTGATACCTGATCCAACGTTGAAGCCGTACACCCCGGAGGAAGCTTTCCCGATTTTGCCTTTCCCAGTTCATAGTAGTACCGTTGAGACGAACCGGTAACCGCAAACCCGATCGCATTAAAATCGTCAATATAGGTGTTGTTTTCTGCAAAGTAGGCAATCTCCCCGGTATGAATGGCCACAAGATTGGTCTTCGCCTCAGTCTGTTTGGCCCGAGCCTGGTATCGCATGAAGTTGGGAATCGCCACCAGCGCCAGAATGCCAATAATAGCCACCACGATCATTAACTCCGTCAAGCTAAAGCCGGTCTGGTTAAGCTGAAGAGTGTATCGCTCTCTTCGCTCACGGGGTTGAGCATCTACTCGCGGCAAGTTGTCGAGCTTTTCGCTGTACCTGCTCGTCCTTCTCATGATCTCAATACTAACGCCCATTATTCTGCCTCATGGATTCCTATTCGTTGCCCGACCGCCAGGGTCGGCCGAAAATTGACTTACGGTTGGCGGCGCAGCGGCTTCGCGATCCCCATCATCACCCACGGCGGAAGGCGTCTCGAACCCTTGCTCGCGATACCGCTGACGCAACCGCTCATTTGAAGGATCGACCTTTAAAGATCGCTCCCATGCTTCCCTCGCTTTCTCACGCTGGTTCTGTTGGAGGTAAACCTCCCCCAGGTGCTCGAAAATGACTGGATCATCTTTGACTAGATCGGCAGCCTGCTTGAGTTTCTGAAGTGCCTCATCGAGCTTACCCATCTTGAACAAGGCCCATCCCAGGCTATCGATGTAATATCCGTTGTGCGGTTTCAACGCCACGGCGCGCTTGGTCAAAGTCACGGCTTTCTCAATGTGAATGCCGCGGTCAGCATAACTATACCCGAGATAATTCAGGGCATCAGCATAGTCAGGATTTAACGCAAGCACAGCTTCCATTTCACGCACCACATCGTCAAAACGATTCAATTTGTCGTAGGCGACCCCCAGGTTAAACCGAAGATCGACATTTTGGGGATGGAGCTTGATTCCCTCTTCAAACGTGTTTTTGGCACGTGCCGGCTGTTTAGCCTGCAAATACGTCAACCCGAGAAGCAGAAATGAATCCGGATTCCCCGGGTTCAGCGCCACAGCTTGCTGGAGATGCGGAATAGCCTCTTCATAGCGTTTCAGGCGATAGAGGAGAAACCCTAAATGCACCCGACTGTCATAAAAGTTTGGTGAAAGGGCGATATTATCGGTGTACGTTTGGATCGCACGATCGTAGTCCTGAATTTCTTCATACATCAGGCCCAGATAATCGCGAATCCGAAGTTCGGCAGGATGGGCTTGGACAATGGCGTGCAATTCTGCAATCGCTTGATCATACCGTCCCATTTGACCATAGACTAACGCTCTTCGCACTTTTGCGCTCAAATCATGCGGGTTGTTCTCAATGAGGTGGGTAAGCTCTTGCAAAGCCCGATCGTAGGCCTTCTCCTGAATCAACAAGCGAATCAACTCCTGCCGAACTTGTCGGCGCGGCATACGAGCCGTATGCAAGTATTGATCAAGGACCTGAATGGCTTGGGCAACCTGCCCTTGTTTTTCAAAGAGAGCCCCAAGGGCTTGATAGATCGGGGCCTGTTGAGGAGCACGAACCAAGGCCTTCCGATAGGCCTCAACAGCACGATCCCAGTTCCCTTGCCGTTCAAAAACTTTCCCGAGATAGAACCATCCCACATGCGAAATGGAATCACGTGCAAGGCCCTGTTCAAAAACTTGCTGCGCCTCATCAAGGCGATCTCTGTTCAAGAGAAATATGCCTTTTGCGTAGTAATTGTGGGCATCTTGAGGATCGCGGTGAATCGCGTGATCGAAGAACTCCACTGCCCGTTCGGCTCGACCGGCTCCCGCATACATTTTGGCAATCGCTCGCAACCTCTTAGCCTCCTCGACCTGATCAGGGGAAATCTGATCAAGCACCTCTACCGTGGCTTGCATTTCGCCACGCGAGAAATACAAGGAGGCCAGACGCAGACGCAGATACACGGAATCCGGGTCATAGCGAAGCCCTATTTGATATTCCGTAAGAGCCGAGCCATAATCATGCGCGAGCTCGGCAAGGGATCCTCGTAAAAAATGGAAATAGGCCTGGGCAGTTTCCCGGGTTTCCTCTTGAACCGTCTCATTGTGATGGTGGACGGGAATTCCGTCAGGCAGCGCCGCACACGACACGATCAGGAGAGGAAGGGCTCCCCACGAAAACAAAGCATGCTCCCATTGCCGGCAGCGCCACCGGATCCATACGTGGTGACAGCTCATCAACAGCATCTGTTTCATCCCTTGCCCCTTCTTCTTCGGAATACAATCCATAGGGGTCCGCATCCATTATATCTCTTCTCGCCTTTCCAAGTCAGCAAATTTGGCATACCGTTCATGAAAGTAGAGCTGCCGTTCGCCGGTGGGTCCGTTGCGATGTTTGCGGATGAGGATGTCAGCGATTCCCTTTTCCTCTGTGTCAGGATTATACACTTCATCTCGGTAAATAAACATCACCACGTCGGCATCCTGCTCGATGGCTCCTGACTCGCGGAGATCAGCCAGCACAGGAATAGGTGGCTTGCGGTTTTCGACCGCCCGGCTCAACTGCGATAAGGCCACCACGGGGATATCCAACTCTTTGGCCAGAGCCTTAAGCGCCCGACTAATATCGGAAATTTCTTGTTGCCGGGATTCGGCATCGCCCCGTCCCTGCATCAACTGCAAGTAATCGATGATCAACAAATCAAGCCCATGTTCCGCCTTGAGGCGGCGGGCTTTTCCGCGCATCTGCTGCACGGTCAAATTTCCGGAGTCATCGATGAAAATGGGTGCCCGCTCTAACCGATCAGCCGCGTCGCAGAGATAGCGCCAATCTCTCTCTGTCAGTTGCCCTGTGCGTAAGGCATGAGAGTCAAGATGGGCTTGGGAACTGAGCATGCGCAACACCAGTTGAGCCTTGGACATTTCCATGCTGAAGATGCCGACCGTCCGATTCGCTCGAATAGCAGCATGCTCCGCAATGCCTAATGCCAGGCTGGTCTTGCCCATACTCGGACGCCCGGCAATGATGATGAGATCCGAGGGCTGAAGCCCGGCGGTCAATTCATCAAGCCCCGCAAACCCTGTGGGGACACCCGTAATCTTTTCTTTTCGACTGTATAACCGATCGACAAGTTCAAGGCTTTCCTTAATGACCTGAGTAACGGGCACAAACGAGCGATCCAATCTGCCTTGAGCCAACTTAAAGATTTCTCGCTCGGCAAATTCTAAGAGGGCATCCGTTTCTCCACGTTCCTCATAGCCCCGGCTGACCACTTCCGTCGCCGTCCGAATCAGCCCGCGCAGCAAGGCCTTTTCGCGAATGATCTTACAGTGATATCGAATATTGGCGGCGCTTGGGACAGCTTGGACCAGTTCAGCCAAGTAGGCCGCACCTCCGACACTGTCCAGTTGGCCTTTGGACTTCAGATAGTCGGTGAGGGTAATTTGATCCACCACCTCACCACGCTCGGACAATTCCAGCATGGCCTGATAGATCATCCGGTGAGCGCCTCGGTAGAAATCCTCTTCGGTCACCAACTCAAGGGCTTTGCTGAGCGCAGCATTATCGAGCAAGATCGCGCCCAGTACGCATTGCTCCGCTTCGAGATTTTGGGGAGGTAGACGCAGTTCGGACAATTCAGGAGCGGGCATAGACATGACGATGTAACCAGCTTGGTAATTCGTGAACCGCAAGATATGGGCTACGCTCCCAAGAATTCTCGTCGGTGGCATTTAAGACGAAGGTCTGAGGGGAAGCTTTTGCCGCCAAGCATATGACGGCAGGAATACCTGCCTGCCGCGCCCGATGGCGGAGACGTTCACGGTGAGCAGCCCCATGGGTGGCTCCCTGCTCTTGGAGCACCGTAAGGCCTTGAGCCCGAAGCAGTTGGGAGACTTTAAATGCCACTCCATATTGAGCTATTGAGCTGACTACCAGCACGGGAGGCAGGTCATTCTGTTCCTGGGTAACCAGTGCTTGTCTCGCACGAAAAAGTCGATCCACATCCAAGGCAAATCCCGTTGACGGGAGGTCCCGGCCAAAACGGCCAATGAGATGGTTATAGCGTCCGCCTCCGCCGAGTTCACAGCCCAGTCCCTCTGCAAATACATCAAACACGAGCCCGTCGTAGTACTCGAATCCACGGAATTCGCCAAGATCAATCAGGAGATGGTCCTGAAACCCTGCCTGTTTCAAAAGATGATACACCATGTCAAGCCGTTCAATCGGCTCGATCAGGGCCCGATTGTTTCCCGCAACTCGCCTCCCCCAGGACAGCACTTCTTCCCGCCCGTATCGATCTGGAGTCTCCAGAATTGTATGGGCAATTTTCGAGTCAATCCCTTCAGCTCGCAGGATGGCCTCCAGTTTGGGAAGATCCTTGTGGGCCGCAGCCATTTTGGCTTGCTGTTGGCCCTGTGCCGATAAGCCGGATTTTTCGAGCAGAGCCTGGTAGAACCCTACATGTCCCAATGAGACCTTGAACGCCTCGAGTCCCAAACCTCTCAGCAGTTCGAGTAGTAAGGCCAAGATCTCCGCATCCATCACGGGGGTATCCGAGCCAATGAGTTCCGCTCCCACCTGAAAAATTTCTCGCTCACGCCCGGCATGAACTGGCTCCGAGCGAAAGACCGTGGTCCGATAGCACAGCCGAATCGGGAGCGTTTGCCCCGCCAGACCCATGGCCACCATTCTGGCAATTTGTGCGGTGACATCGGGCCGCAGCACGAGAATACGCCCCGTGGACCAATCGGCGAACTTGTAGCACGTCTCCAATGCCTTGGAAGAGAGTCCAGCCGCCAACACGTCAAAATATTCAAATGTCGGAGGAATGATCTCTTGATAGCCCCATTTGATAAAGTTCTCAAACATGGCCTGCTCCAGCAGCCGAACTCGCTGTGCAGCCTCAGGCAGGAGAGTTGCCATACCGCTGGGGATCAAGGCCTTTGAGAGTCGCCGTGAAGGCTGGTCACTCGTTTCGGTACGGGAGAAAACGCGGCGGGCCATGAATAAATCACCATGTGGCTTACAGCCCTTTGGACAAATCCACAAGACGGACGGAGAGGATATCAGGTTGGCATTTGATTTGTTCTACTACATGCACCGGGGGGAGCTCATCAAGGCCGATAATCAACAGGGCCCGGCCTCCTCGTTGCGCACGCGAACACTGCATCCTCGCGATATTAATCTGTTGGTCGCCCAACACCCGGCCCACCGACCCGATCACCCCGGGCCGATCCACATTGTAAATCAAGAGCATGAAGCCTTCCGGAACCACTTCGACCGCATACTCATTGCTCTCCACAATGCGGGGATCTTTCCGGTGATACAATGTGCCGGCTAGATGATGCGATTGCGTACCTGTCTCGACGCGCAACCTGATGAGGCTGGTGAAATCCCCAGCATCACTGGTTTTGATCTCCTTGACCTCGATACCCCGCTCTTTTGCGATGACTGGCGCATTGACGTAATTCACCACATCTTCAAGGATCGGGGCGAAAAGCCCTTTGAGTACGGCCACCGTCAGTGGGGCCACGGAGAGATTGGCCACTTCCCCGGCATATTCCACGCTGACACGCTCAAGCCCACCATCGAGCAACTGGGCTTGAAACAGCCCCATCCGCTCGGCCAAGCCCAAATAGGGCTGGAGTTGAGATAGGAGTTCGGAAGGCACGGAAGGAATGTTGACAGCACCGCGGGCAATCCCCCGTGTGAAATAATCGACAAATTGTTCGGCGATCCCAATCGCCACATTTTCTTGTGCTTCTTCTGTAGACGCTCCAATATGGGGAGTACAGATGAAATTCTCCAGCGTGAGCAGGGGATGATCAGGCTTCACGGGTTCTTCCTCGAAGACATCGAACGCCGCAGCAGCCACCTTCTTCCGCCTCAAAGCCTCATACAAATCCCCTTCATGCACAATCCCGCCTCTGGCACAGTTGACGATCATGACCCCCTCTTTCATCTGCGCAATTGTGTTGGCATTGATCAGGGCCTTTGTCTCCGGGGTCAATGGAGTATGCACAGAGATAAAGTCTGCCCGGCGGAAGAGCTCAGCCAACTCGACCAGTTCAATGCCCAGTTGGCGTGCCCGCTCCGGGGCTAAGTAAGGATCATAGCCGATGACATGCATGGCCAACCCTTGGGCTAATTTTGTCACATACGTGCCAATCTGGCCGAGACCAATCAGGCCCAAGGTTTTGTTGTACAGCTCCACGCCCATAAACCGTTTCTTTTCCCACTTGCCGGCCTTCAAGGAGGCCGTCGCTTGGGGAATCTTCCGGCTCATTGCCACCAGCATGGCAATGGTATGCTCCGCGGTGGTGATCGTATTACCCCCTGGGGTATTCATGACGACAATTCCCCGCCGGGTCGCGGCTTCACTGTCCACATTGTCGAGCCCCGTGCCTGCCCGACCAATAATTTTCAGCTTCGCAGCAGCCTGTATTACCTCGGCTGTCACTTTCGTCGCTGACCGCACAATCAACCCATCATACTCGGGAATGACCTGGATCAACTCGTCTTTCGTCAAGTCAGTCTTAACGTCGACGGCGAATCCCGCCTGTCGGAGGATATCCACCCCTCGCGCTGACAAACTGTCGCTCACCAAAATTTTCATAGGTCGCATATCCTTACTTTGAGTTAGCCTTGTCCTGCACGCAAAAGCTCTTGCGCTCGCGCCACGCCTTGCCCCAAGGCAACGGGATGCCCCAAATCTTTCAACACCATTTCCACTGCAGCCATGGCCATGATCACATCGAACCGATCCACATACCCCATATGGGAGAGCCGAAAAATTTTTCCCCGCAAATGATCCTGCCCTCCCGCAGCCGTAATCCCATATTGCACTCGCAACTGTTTATAGACAGCTTGCCCATCAATGCCTGGTGGAGCAGTAATGACCGTTAATGCATCACTGGGAACTCCTTTAGGAAAGAGTTCCAACCCTGCAGCCCTAACCGCCTCGCGCAGGGCATAAGCCAACCGGCTTTGACGCCCGAACATCGCCTTTAAGCCTTCAGCCTTCATCATGCGCAAGACTTCTTTGAGTCCGAGAATCATGGAAACTGCTGGCGTATACGCTGTCTGATTGTTAACCTGGGCGTCTCGTTCCTTGATGAAATTGAAATAAAACGCGCTATTTTTCGCCCGTTCTGCAAGCCGCCATGCTTTTGGACTCACGCTGACGAAGGCCAAGCCTGGGGGGAGCATAAAGGCTTTCTGAGACCCGGCGACAACCACGTCCAGCCCCCAGGCGTCTGTCTGAATATCGAATACCCCCAATGCGGTAATGGCATCCACGACCAAAATCGTTTCATCACGAGGACGAACAATTTCAGCGAGGGTTTTCACGTCATGTGCCGCGCCAGTAGACGTCTCGCTGGCCTGCACATACACAGCCTTAATCGTTGGATCCTGCCGCAGGGCTTCAGCCACAGCTTGTGGATCCACAGAATGGCCCCATTCCACGCGAAGTTCCACGACCTTGATCCCAAACGTTTGGCAAATTTTTCCCCACCGCTCTCCGAACTTGCCGCCATTGACCACCAGCGCTTTATCACCAGGCGAGAGAAAATTCGCGACCGCCCCTTCCATGGCTCCGGTCCCAGACGACGCCAGGATCAACACTTCGTTCTGGGTCTGAAAGACCCACTTGAGATCATTGCGAACTTGGCCAAAGAGTTCGGCAAATTCCGGCGCACGGTGATGGAGTACAGGTGCGGCCATCGCCAACAGCACTTCCGGGGGAACCTGGGTCGGCCCAGGAGCCAACAGGTAACGTTTCATCATGGGAACTTATCTCCTTGATAACACGAAATGCCCTCAAAAGGAGGGAACAATATCGACGGTTGTTACGCAGGGGAATGTACGCTAACACATGGTCTACCCCTCGTCAAGAAGACACCGGTAACGGCGACAGAATAGCGGCCCTTTCCCCTCTTGTCAGCTTGCCGACATTGCTCGTAGAATGCACCCTCTGTGAGACTCCCAGACTAGAGGCTAGCATGGAAGGACTGCGTTTTGAACGACGAGGTGACGAACATCACTACAAGGTCATCCTTCACGTGGGAGATTGCTACGTTCCCGTCAGTGATGACATTGTAGATGAGTTGAAACACCACAGCGCCAAACTCGGAGACGGGTTGCTCGGCTTTTTTCTCGAAAAGGTGGGATATTCCTCCTATCTCAGGGATCAGATTCAGCAGGAACTCAGTAAACTCGGCGATCCGGCACAACAAATTTCCACCATCCGGCAGGCGCTTCTTCAATTATGATGAGATGATTGGAACGCGTGATAAGGTTTGAGAGCAGCGTGTGCGTATTTACTCATGATATCCACCGACAACCTTATCGATAAAGTTCAGAATGGCTGTTTTCTTGGCGGAATCTTTCTCTAATTCCAGCGCTTGCCGATAGTGCGCAGCCGCCATTTCGGGCTTGCGTTTCTTGTCATAGACCCGCCCTACTCCAAAGATCGCACTGGCATCCTGGGGATTGGCCTTGAGCGCCTTACTGAAGGCATCCAATGCGGCATCCACCTGACCACGATCAAAAAGGATCCATCCCACGGCCGTCGCGGCTGGGCCGAAGTCCGGAGCGAGGCGAAGCGCTTCTTCATATTCCCGCAACGCCAAATCCCGTCGGCCTTTCTGTTCATACACACCCCCTAGTGCAAAGCGTACTTCTGCGTCGTTGGGGTTCAATTTTAACGCTTCTTTGTATTCTTCAATAGCAGCTTCAAGTTTCCCCTGTTCAGCCAGGGCACACGCCAGGTTGGAATGTCCCAGAGGATCAGTGGGGCGCAACTTGATCAGTTCACGATACTGGGGAATCGCCATCTCCAATTGGCCTTGTTCCTGATAGGCCACCCCAAGATTCAAGCGGGCAGCCACATAAGAGGGGTCCAGCTTCACGGCTTGGCGGTAAGCTTTGATCGCTTGGTCGCTTCGTCCCATCCGCTGGTAGATCTGAGCCATGAAAAAGTGGGGGTATGGCGACCGCGGAAGCAAGCGCGCGGCTTCCTCGTACGCGGGAAGGGATTGCTGGGATTGGCCGGACTGAGCGAGAAACAATCCTCGAATCAACCGCAGGTGTCCCTCTGGCGGATATCGATTTTCGATCTCGTCAATCCAGGTTCGCACCGTCTCAATATCCTGTGGTGTTTGGAGAGCTTTGGCATGGAGCTTCCAGGCTGCGGCAAAATCTCCTTGCAGCAGGGCCACGACGTTTAAGACGAAAGAAGCGCAGGGGGATGAATGAGGCCCATCCGCCCATTGCTGTGCCAAGTCTCGCACGGCGTCCCACTCCCCGCGAACCAGCGCTTCTGCCACGAGGTCAGAAACCCTCTGCTGCATCCTGTGTCCGTGCACGTCGTCTTGGTGTGAGGATGGTTCGTGTCCAGTCATGCGGAAAGTTCTCCTTCACCGGGTTAAGGCATCCTCCACATCCGGTGGAGTCGCCTGGATCCATTCACCAAGCATGGGATAGCGGGCTTGGATATGGCGTTTCATCAACCAGGCAACAGTCCGATACGACCAGTGCCCTTTCACGCCGGATCGCAACTTGATAATGTATTCTGCCTCAGCCACGTCCATTTTAAACAGACACCGAACGCGAAATCCAAATGGTATCGCATAGAGAGCCGCTTCCTGGTTGAAAGCCCGCAATTGCTCAATATCCTGCTTAACGGCATCCATGGCCTGACAATATTCCTGATCCAATCCTGTTTCCCGCAAAAGCGGCGGCACCTCATAGCCATGTAGGGTGGTAAAATTCTGTGGGATTTGCTGGCAGCGCCGGTGCCGGTGCAAATCCCGCCACCCGCCAATATCCATCAAAATATCGAATAAGAACGCATACCCGCTGCGAAACTCTTTGATCAACTCCTCGTGCGGTCCGCGGCGTCGTAGGGCAATCTCAATCGTTTCGCGCTTGGTTTTCTCGTGCCACCCTTGTACCAGCTCCAGAATACACCGATACGGCACGTGACTCACCCGGTAGAGCAATGTGGCCACCAATTCATCAACCGGATGATGAGGAGGGATGAAGTCCACGGCGCAGGGCTCGCCCCAGGCCGAAGGATGATCCAAGCCTGCTTGCTTCACCACGGTTTTGGCATACTGAGCCAAGTCGCGGTACACCTCGGCTTGATATGGACTAGGGGCTGCATGTCGCGCCAACGTCGGTGCGATGGGCTCAGGTGGGCCAGGGTCGACTCCCATGAGGGAAGCCCACAGCGTTGAAGGAGGCTTGGCACATACGGTTTTCAGGTCTTCGCCAATGGCTCGTAACTCGGGCAGTTGCGCAGAGAGTAATCGAGTGATCTGCTTTTCCAGCGTCCGAATGCTTGTCACCTGCCCGACATTGGTATAGGCGGCCAGTGGTAAGAGATATCGAGTCACATCATAGGACCGAGCGGCGAGGGTGCGCTCATAGTCTGCGGCCTTCATCTCCTCTGGTTTGGGATAGCGCTCAGCCAGATAGCGCCGAAGGGGCTCGGAGAGTCCTCGATAGACATTGAACAAACTGCCCAAAATCCCTCGGTAGACACCCTCCACTTCCGTGTCGGCAATGGCCTCTGGCACGTAACACCCCGTGACAGCAAAATTCTGATACCGTGTGGACTTCTCTTGGCCATCCCACAAGGGTTCATCTTCCAGGCGAATGGCAGCCAGTTCCGAGATATTTTCAAAACAGATGGTCACATGCCCCAAGTCCGCAATAGAGGCATGGCCATAGGCAAAGTAAAACTGTTCCCAGAATTTTTCTGAGGAATGGCTGTGAACCCAGCGCAAACTGTCTTCGATGGAATCCGAGGAGCGGCTGTAGCGAGCCAAGGCGTACGCTGCTTTTTCCGGGGGCATAGGCGCCAGCGCTAGCACGCGGCGAGCTCGTGGGTGATACATCCGATCCTCGCTGTTCCGTTGGTTCAACCTGCATTCGGAAAGAAAGCCACTATACGTCCTGTCTTAGCCAATCTCAAGTCATCTCATTGCGAGACCGATCTTTGCTCACAAGAAGCAATCCCTTGAAACCACGCAGCGCTCTCGATAGACTCCGCCCCCGCATGCAACCTTTGCAGACGTCTATGCCTACCGAACGGCAATCGATTCATGGGCAGTGGTCCTCACGCTGGACGTTCATCATGGCTGCCACAGGGGCGGCCGTGGGGCTCGGAAATATTTGGAAGTTCCCCTATCTTACGGGTGAGCATGGAGGAAGCGCGTTTGTTCTCGTCTACATCGTCTGCGTAGCGGCGCTCGGGATTCCTATGATGATGGCAGAAGTCATGCTTGGCCGGCGTGGCCGGCAAACACCGGTCAATACCCTTCGCACGTTGGCTGCCGAAGCCAAGGTGAGCCAGGGATGGCAGGTGATTGGTTGGTGCGGCACACTCGCTGGCATGCTCATCCTCTCCTATTACAGCGTTATTGGGGGTTGGACCCTTGCGTATATCCTCTATTCAGCCACGGGGACATTCTCCGGCATAACCGGTGAAGGAGCTTCCGCGTTGTTCAACCAGTTCGTCCAGAATCCTGCCGCACAAATTGGCTGGCACACGGCTTTCATGATCATGACCATGTATATCGTGGCCCGAGGCGTCCAAAGCGGATTGGAAAAAGCCGTGCAATATCTGATGCCCGCGTTGTTTGGACTGCTGTTGGTCCTCGTCGCCTATGCCACTACCACCGGTTATTTCTGGCAGGGACTCACGTTCCTGTTCACTCCGGACTTCAGCCAGCTTTCTGGAACCAGCATGCTCACGGCCATGGGACAAGCCTTTTTCAGCCTCAGTCTCGGCATGGGCACGATCATGATCTATGGATCCTATGTGCCTAAGGGGACATCGATTGCCAGCACCTCCGTGTCTATTGCTCTGTCTGATACGCTGGTAGCCTTGCTCGCCGGTATGGCCATCTTCCCGATCGTCTTTGCCAATGGACTAGAACCGAGAGCGGGCCCCAGTCTGATCTTCGAGACCATTCCGGTGGCATTTGGTCATATGACTGGTGGGCTCCTTTTCGGCACTCTCTTTTTTCTCTTGCTCTTGGTAGCCGCGTGGACCTCCTCAATCTCCTTGATCGAACCCGCTGTGACCCTCTTGATCGAGAACTACCGCATGACCCGCCTTCGGGCCGCATGGTGGTGCGGGATGGTAACCTGGCTGCTGGGATTCGGAACAGCCTTTTCGTTCAATCTCTGGGCTCAGGTCAGGGTCTTCGGCATGACATTTTTTGACAATTTGGACTTTCTGACTTCCAACCTCATGCTCCCCTTCGGTGGAATTCTGATCGCCATTTTTGCAGGATGGCTTCTGAGCCCGGACACAAGCCGTACCGAACTCAACATTGCCAGTCCATGGGGGTATTCGCTCTGGCGCGTGTTGATTCGCTATGTGGCGCCGGTTGCCGTCTCTGTTGTTCTTCTCCATGCGATTGGCGTGTTGTGATCCGCGGGTCGATGACTACTGATGTCTCCATAACCCCATGACCAGCAACCCTGATCCGACGAGCAGTACCGCAGATGGTTCCGGTACGACCGACACAGCCGGTTGGGGTAGCGGAGGTGAAGGGAGATCAATGGCATGACTACCAAGTCCATCGAAGGTATCCACGCTATACCCCTCCCATTCTACCGAGGGATCGAATGGATTCGAGCCGTCCGGATCACCGGCTATAATTGAGGGCTTTCGCCTCAAGGTATGATCTTTGGTGCTGGTGAGCCCCGTTCCCCAAGCCGAGCCCGGATCGAACCCGATTTGTCCAATGACGTCAATAGGACTCCCGCCTTTCAACAGGGCCACGGCATCGTCCCCATTGAAAAAGGACGCCGTCGCCGTTTGATCGGCTTTAGCCAAAATAGCCGAAGCCGCTCCATCGTCGGCGAGGACGAAGACCTCGTTGCTGCCAACCACGCCCGTCAAGGAGATGGTCGTGTTCGCCGTACTGTTCCCATTGAAATAAAAGGCCACGCTGTAGCCACCAGCAGCTAAATCGATCGCACTGCCTGTGCCGTTGAAGATCTCCAGTGCCTTGTTGTTGCTAGAGCCTTCGATATATTCAGAGAAAAAGAGCTCTGTGGGCATGGACCAAGCCGGCGCAACCAATCCTCCAAACCCACTACCCACGCTGAGCATTATAACGAAGAGATGGTGCACGGTCGATGAATAGAGTCGCATGAGAATCCTCTCTTAATTTTAGAGTTGCATTGGTTATGTTCACGAGCCCCTCTCCCATAGCCACTCTGCTTGCTTGCATGTCGGCTTTTAGGGTAATGGGCTAACTATTCACTCACTCCAAGCGAGTTTAATGCCATCAAGGGGAGAACTACGTACTTTGGAGAATATAGCATGTATGAAAGGCGGACCCTTGGCGGGATAATACGTTTTGCACAAGCGCACAGGAGGGGAGCCTTACTAAACCTTAATTGTTGGCCCATGGCATACTAGCCCATTTCTGTTAACAGGGCCGACAGCATTCCACAGATTGGTGGGAGGATCATGAGAGAAAGCTCTACAATCTTCACGGGTTTCCAACAATTCCCGCATCCGTCAAGTTCTCTGACACCTGACCAAGCATCTACACCAGAACACTGCCAGCCAGCGCTTCATGACAAGAACCTCTATCCTTCACTAACCGGTCAGCAGACCAAAGCCCATGTCAAGGAGCAAACTTACGCATCAGACTGGGTAAGGTCTACCAATGGTAGGTGCCCCATATCATGATCATGTTTCATGGACCACGGGATTAGTCAATGCACCAATCCGCTCGATTTCAATGGTGACAGTGTCTCCATCACGGAGAAAGACTGGAGGAGTGCGCGTAAAGCCTACGCCATGCGGCGTGCCAGTGAGAATGACTGTTCCTGGCAGTAAGGTCGTCCCTTGGCTGAGAAAGCTGATCAATGTCGGTACATCAAAAATCATGTCTTCGGTGGTCCAATCCTGCATGACCGTTCCATTGAGCACGGTTTTGATCCGCAAGGCATTGGGTTGCGGAATATCTTCACTGGCGACCAAGCACGGACCTAAGGGGCAAAACGTGTCGAACGACTTCCCCCGGCACCATTGCCGGCCGCCACGGTCTTTCTGCCAGCGGCGAGCACTCACATCATTGGCGCAGGTATAGCCTAAGACATAAGATAATGCATCCTGGCGGGAAACATTTTTCGCGGGCCGCCCAATCACCACCGCTAATTCGCCTTCATAGTCCACCTCGTTGGGAGCAACCGCAGGAATCACGATGGGATCGCCGGGATTATTCAGCGCATTGGCAGCCTTGATGAACAGGACCGGATATTCGGGCACCGTGGCTCCCGTCTCTTGGGCATGGAATCGGTAATTGAGTCCAATACACAAAATGGTTGGCGGGCAAACTGGTGCCAGGAGTTTCGCCACCGAAACGACTCGGTCGGTCACGCGGTAGCCCCCCCATATCTCTCCTTCAATGAGCCGTGCGGACTGCGTATCTATCCATTCCCCATAGCACACTATCCCGTTTCGATCGCGGAATCGGATAATTCTCACGGTCGCTCTACCTGTCTTATTCTGCTAAGTTCGCGAAGCCCGCAACCATGGTTCGCGCACCGCGCGAACAGGCACTGCAGATTTTCGGCTCATCCCAACCTAACGCCTTATAACCTGAAATGTCTGAATTGACAGCCGCCCCCCACTGGGAATGGGTATAGATCCACTCTCCAAAGCATAGCATACAACTTGATGAAGAAAGCCCTCTTCAAATCATCGACTCACAAGAGTACAGTACACTGCATGCTGCAGCCAAGTACTTTCCAACACGTTGCTTCTCCACCGGCCTTGTCGCGGTGTTCTCTCGCGTCCTCGCTATGTCGGATCCCTTAGCATTTAGTTGCCCTCCTTCGGAGCCTCCTACCCTGATAGTACATCTCTCTGGACAGTGGACACTCTACGACTCTCTTCCTACAATTCACGATGTTGAACGCCAACTCGAACGAATGCCTTCTCTGCAACGTGTGGCATTCGATGCTCAGCACCTCGCGCAGTGGGACAGCAGCCTTCTGGCCTTTTTGCTGAAGGTCCAAGAGTTGTGCCGCACTCGTGAACTCACCGTTGATCTTACAGGACTGCCACATGGGATCCAACGATTGATCGCTCTGGCGACCGCAGTTCCCGAACGGAGCAGTCCCAAGCGAGTTCAACCTCGCGAATCATGGATTGCTGCAATCGGGACTCTGGTCCTCTCCATTCTGGACAGGGCGCAACATCTACTCCAGTTTCTTGGTGAAGTCATGTTTGCCTTGGGGCGTTTCGTTCGCGGGCAGGCTCGATTCCGCCGCGCCGATCTGGCCCTTCTCGTTCAGGACTGTGGAGCCCAGGCTCTTCCTATTGTCACGCTAATCAGCTTTTTGGTGGGGCTCATTTTGGCCTTTGTTGGCGCGGTTCAACTACGCCAGTTCGGTGCTCAGATTTATATCGCCAATCTCGTTGGATTAGGCATGGCTCGGGAAATGGGCGCCATGATGACCGCGGTCATCATGGCGGGTCGGACAGGATCGGCATTCGCCGCGCAACTTGGTAGCATGCATGTGAACCAAGAAATTGATGCGTTTCGGACTATGGGCATCGCTCCCATGGAATTTCTTGTCCTGCCTCGCATCCTCGCTCTCACCCTCATGATGCCTCTGCTCTGCCTGTACGCAGATCTCGTCGGCATTCTCGGTGGAGCCTTTGTCGGAGTAACCATGCTTGATCTTGGAGGACTCCAATATTTCCAGCAAACACGGCAAGCCCTCACATTGACAGACTTTTTCGGAGGCCTGTTCAAGAGCCTCGTGTTTGGGGTCGTTGTTGCTCTCATTGGGTGTCTGCAGGGTCTGCGCTGTGGCAACAGCTCTGCGGCCGTGGGCATGGCTGCCACTTCGGCAGTTGTGCTCAGTATTGTGGTGATCGTGATATGTGATGCCCTGTTAACCGTTCTCTACGACATTCTTGGAATATAATATACATCTGCCCACCATGCCGCACTCCGCTTCACGTTCAAACCACGCTGTTCCTCAAATTGTCGTGGATCACTTGACATTGGCCTATGGCGAGACGGTTATCCAGCAAGATCTCTCCTTCACGGTCTCCCGCGGCGACATTTTCATCATCATGGGAGAAAGCGGGTGCGGGAAGAGCACCTTGCTCCGGCATATGGTCGGCTTGGACCGTCCTCAGCAGGGAGATGTCTTCTATGAGGGAAAGAGCTTTTGGACGGTTGATGCCGCTACCCAAGCTCGCATGATGCGGCGGCTCGGCGTGCTCTTTCAGAGCGGTGGGCTGTGGAGTTCCCTAACCCTGGGGGAGAACGTCGCCCTTCCCCTTCAACTGTACACCAGGCTCCCCGAGCATGATATCTGCGAATTGGTCGCCCTCAAATTGGCCCTAGTTGGTCTTAGCGGCTTTGAGGAGTATTATCCTTATGAACTGAGCGGAGGGATGCAAAAACGTGCCGGCCTGGCTCGGGCGATGGCCCTGGATCCGGATATCCTCTTCTTCGACGAGCCCTCAGCCGGCCTTGATCCCATGAGCTCGCGTTTGCTCGACGACCTTATCGTTGAACTGCGCGATAGCCTTGGGGCGACCGTAGTAGTGGTCACCCATGAGTTAGAAAGCATTTTAGCTATTGGAACCAACTCCGTATTTTTAGATGCTGATACGCAGACTATGATTGCTTCAGGGCCTCCCCGTGTGCTCTTGCAGGAATGTCCACACCCTAAGGTCCAACAATTTCTCCGACGACGCGCTCCAGTTTGAGGGTGGAATATGACAAGCATACCAGCCTGTTCCTCTTGGTGTTTCCAATTCATGCCCAAGCAATGGGTATGCTCATGAGCCGTCGCGCGAATCCCACGCTAATCGGCCTGTTTGTACTCGGGGCACTCGTGCTTCTGTTTATAGGGGTCATCGTGTTTGGGGCGGATATCTTCTTGTCCAAGCGCATTCCCTGGGTCTTATATTTTGAGGAGTCCATCAAAGGCTTGCACGTCGGTGCACCAGTCAATTTCCGCGGGGTGAAAATAGGAGTCGTCACTGACATCAAAGTGGTGTTGGACCCCAAGACCAATTCCATTCGCACTCCCGTGTATATTGAGATTGAAGAAGCCCGGATCACACAGACCAGAATTCCCGTTACCGACAAACGGGGAGTTATTCATCGACTCGTGAACGCGCTCTTCTCGATGGAACTGGACACGTTTGAGAGTCGACAGCAAGTGCAAAAGTTAATCCAGCAGGGACTCCGTGCCCAGCTTGAAATGCAAAGTTTCGTTACCGGAAAACTCTCTATTGGGCTGGACTTTCATCCCAACACCCCCATCACGCTGCATCACTATGATGACCCCTATCCCGAATTTCCGACGATCCCCACACGCTTTGAAAAATTGACAACCACACTGGAAGACGTGCCCATTGACCAGTTGGTGACAGGTATTATTCGAGCCATTCATGGTATCGAGCGCTTAGTCACTGCTCCGGAATGGCTACAGACGCTCACCGCGCTGGAGGCAACCTTGCAGAGTTTTCAGGATCTTGCGCAAACCCTGGAGACGAATGCGGACTCGCTTTCCGCTCGTCTCGAGCATGCGATCGAGGCTGGACAAGGGGCCTTGGTCCAACTCGAGAAAACCCTCGCTTTGGAAGAAGGCCAACCTGGCCGTCTAGCCCGTAAGTTCGAAGAGGCTGCCGATGCTGCCCGTGCAGCCATGGATCAAGCTCATGTCGCATTGGCTTTCCAAGAAGGCCCAACAGCGCAGTTGATCGAGGAGCTGCACGATACTACCCAAACGGCCCAAGCCACGCTCCGGCAAGCGCAAAAAACTCTTGTGGCCGCTCAGCACATGGTTGACGAGCGCTCTCCTTTAGGCTATGAACTGACAACCACCCTTCATGAGCTGGCAGCCGCAGCCCGAGCGATCCGCCACATGGCCGAGTACCTTGAACGACACCCTGAGGCTTTATTCTATGGGAAGACACCAAATCCCTAAACGGCTATTTCACGGAAATTGGAAACAAGTGGTTACGATCGCGGCGGTCCTCGGCATCAGCGCCGCCTGTGTGGGGTGCGCTGAAACCCAACCCTCTCGGTTTTATCTTCTTCAGCCAGTAGCCCCTGTTCCTCCACAACCCGTGTCACTTCCTGCTGGATTGGCCGTCGGCCTTGGACCAATTGAGCTGCCCGAATACTTGGATCGTCCTCAAATGGTTACCTTCCTCAGCCTCCATGAAGTCCATCTCGCGGAATTCCACAACTGGGTTGAGCCCCTCTCTGACATGATTCCTCGCGTCCTTGCCGAAAACTTGACCCGCCTGCTGAACACCGAGGCTGTATTCATTTATCCATGGAAACGCGCCAATCCGGTGGCTTACCATATTCCTGTTACCTTCATCCGCTTTGATGCCTCGCAACGTGGCGAGATCTCGCTTGTAGCAAGATGGGCCATCCTAACCGGTCTAGACCGGCAGACACTGCTGCAAAAACGATCCGAAATCCATCTCCAGGCAAGAGGAAACACCCATGAAGCATTGGCCGCCGCATTAAGTGAAGCATTAGCCCGCTTCAGCCAAGAACTTGCCAAGGCCGTGCAAGCCCTGGCTTCACGCTCGTCTTTACCCACCAACGAGAGAAGCCATGCACGACCGAGTTGAGTTCACGGTCCATGGGCATCTCGTGGACCTCAGGAAGGAAAAGAAAGACCGAGTTCGGCTGCCGATGCCGTCGTGGCACCGGCCTGACGCATCGCCTCCAAGGCTTTCTCACAGTCCCCAGGGTGAACCTCAACGCCTTGGATGGCATCAGTCAGCACAATAGTCCGAAACCCTAGGCGGCAAGCATCAATCACTGTCTGCTTGACGCAGTAATCCGTCGCCAACCCCAGCACACAAACGGTGCGCACGCCTAAATCGTGAAGCCGTTCCTGGAGAGAGGTGCCATCAAATCCGGAGTACGCATCCGCTCGCGGATCCGTTCCTTTCGACACTACCATCGTACCAGGCGGCATCACCAAATCAGGATGGAATTGTGCTCCCCAGGATCCCTGCACACAGTGAACCGGCCAAGGCCCTCCCTGTTCACGAAAGGAGCAATGGTTGGCAGGATGCCAATCTCGGGTGGCGATCACAGGCAGTCCTTGCTCGTGAAACCACCGAATATAGGCATTAATCTTGGGAATGAGCTGATGGGCCTCCTTCACGCCCAATGCGCCCCCGGGGAAAAAGTCATTCTGGAGATCAACCAAGACCAACCCGCTTTCCTGATCCAGCTGCACGCCGGATTGTTGGGTCGTGGGCTCCGACTGGACGGTCTGTTGGAGCTTAGTCAGCTTCATGACAGCACGGAACTCCTCGTTATGGCTCGCAAGCCATTGCCACAATCACGCCACAATCTCCGTACCGATCCCTTTGTCGGTAAAAATTTCCAACAAGATGGCATGGGGCACCCGGCCATCAATAATATGAGCTTTGTGCACTCCTGATTCAATCCCCGTGAGACAGGCCCTGACTTTCGGCAGCATCCCTTCGCGAATAATGCCTTTTTTCACCATCCGCTCCACATCTTTTCGGGACACCGTGGAAAGATGATGGCCATCGGCATCTCGAATCCCCTTGACGTCCGACAGCACCAATAGCTTCTCCGCCCGCAGAGACGCGGCAATGGCGCCAGCCACCAGGTCCGCATTAATATTATGTGTGCGTCCTTTCCGGTCGACTCCAATCGGAGCAATCACCGGAATGAAATGATCCTGCTGGAGTTTGATCAGGACATGGGGATCGATTTTTTCCACTTCCCCTACCAACCCGTAGTCCTCATCGGACGAACCGTGATCTTCTTGCGTCAATCCGTGAGCCCATGCCTTGGCGCTAAAGGGTTTCGAGAGAATCAAATTTCCATCTTTGCCGGTCAAGCCGACGGCCTTGGCCCCATGCTGATTGAGCAGGGTCACAATGCTCTTGTTGATGGTTGCGCCCAGGACCATTTCTACGACTTCCATGGTTGCCGGATCTGTGACGCGAACCCCCCGCTTGAAGGTAGGCTGAATACCCAGCCGAGAGAGAAAATGATCGATCTGGGGACCGCCACCATGGACAATCACGGGGTTTAATCCTACATATTTCAGCAAGACCACATCTTCGGCAAACCCCTCTTTGAGTTCTTCCTGGGTCATAGCCTTGCCCCCGTATTTGATGACGAAGGTCTTGCCGGCAAACGTCCGGATATACGGGAGGGCCTCCACTAAAATATCGGCTTTTTTAATCAACTGATTCATGAGAGCATCCTTGTCTGTCACACACCTACAGGATATACCGGCTGAGATCGTGATCGATTACAATGTCCTTGAGCTGTTCCCGAACATAGGCCGCATCAATGATGACTTTCTTTTCACGGGATTCTTGAGCTTCAAATGACACCTCCTCCAGAAGCCGCTCAACAATGGTAAATAATCGGCGCGCTCCAATGTTTTCCGTCTGCTCATTGACCTGGGCTGCAAGAGCTGCAATCTCTTCGAGTCCATCGGGCGTGAATTCAAGGTGGATTCCTTCAGTGGCCAACAGGGCTTGATATTGCTTGACGAGAGCATTGCGGGGTTCGGTTAGGATGCGGATCAAATCGGCTTTGGTCAAGGGCTCCAGTTCAACCCGAATGGGGAACCGGCCTTGCAGCTCCGGAATAAGATCAGCGGGCTTGGCCACATGAAACGCTCCCGCAGCAATAAACAGGATATGATCCGTTCGCACTGGCCCATACTTGGTATTGACTGTCGAGCCCTCAACAATCGGGAGGAGGTCCCGCTGGACCCCTTCGCGAGAGATATCCGGTCCCATGGTTTTCTCCCGACCCGCAATTTTGTCGATTTCGTCAAGAAACACAATCCCCGACTGCTCCACCCGCTTGATCGCCTCCTTGGTCACTTCATCCATGTCAATCAACTTTTGGGCCTCCTCCTGGGCAAGATATTTCAATGCATCTGGAACCTTCATGACCCGGTTCTTCTTCTTTCCAGGGAGGAGCCCCCCTAGCATTTCCCTGAGACTATTCTCGAGTTCCTCCATCCCTCCGACATGAGAAATGATTCCCACCGGCAACCCTCGTTCTTTGACCTCGATTTCCACAGTCCGTTTATCAAGCTTGCCTTCCCGCAGTTGCAAGCGCAGCTTGGACCGCGTCGTTTCCCGCCTTTCGGCTCTTGCAGAATCCGCCTCAGCCTCTTCGCCGTCACCTCCCAAGCCATGGGGTCGTTGCGACGGCGCTGGAGGCAAGAGCAGATCAAGCAGCCGCTCTTCAGCCAACTCCTCAGCTCTGTGGCGAACCTGCTCCAAGGAAGCGGCTTTAACCATGTTCACCGCCTGTTCGGTTAAATCGCGAATAATGGATTCCACATCGCGTCCGACATAGCCCACTTCGGTAAACTTGGACGCTTCTACCTTGATGAACGGGGCATTCGCCAATTTAGCCAAGCGCCGGGAAATTTCTGTCTTCCCCACACCAGTGGGCCCGATCATAATGATGTTCTTTGGGAAAATTTCTTCTCGAAGTTCGGGGCTTAATTGTTGACGTCGCCATCGATTCCGTAGAGCGATGGCTACCATGCGTTTCGCATCCCGTTGGCCAATGACATAACGATCCAATTCCTCCACGATCTGCCGGGGAGTCAGCTCATCAAGCGTGCGAGCGGGCAACGTCGTCTCATCGGGTGCCATTATCCAGATAACTCCTCAATTAGAATATGCTCATTCGTATAGATATCAATGCCTCCAGCAATACGAAGCGCTTCTTCCACTATCGCTCGCGCTTCCAATGAAGAATGGGCCAGCAACGCTCTTGCTGCCGCGAGAGCGTAGGGACCACCTGATCCGATTGCTAGAATCCCGTCCTCCGGTTCCACTACATCCCCGGTTCCAGAAATCACGAACGACTGCTTGGCATCGGCAACGGCCAGCAACGCCTCGAGCCGCCGCAATACACGGTCCGTTCGCCAATCTTTTGCCAATTCCACCGTGGCGCGAGTAAGATTGACGCGATATTCTTCAAGCGTGACCTCAACCTTTTCGAACAAGGTAAAGGCATCAGCCGTTGCGCCCGCAAACCCCGCCAACACCGTTCCTTGATACATGCGGCGCACCTTCCGCGCATTGCGTTTCATCACCGTCGTCCCCACTGTCACCTGTCCGTCCGCAGCCATGGCCACTGTCCCGTTCCGGCGTACGGACACAATGGTGGTCGAATGGAATTTCATGCCCCTCCGCTCGGAAGAGCCACCGCATCCGGCGGCGCGACCTTCGCACGGGGATGCGCCTGATCATACACGGCCATCAATTGATCCATGGCCAGATGCGTGTACTTTTGGGTCGTGCTAAGCGAGGCATGCCCTAGTAAGTCCTGAATGACACGAAGGTCCGCTCCTTCATCGAGAAGATGTGTGGCAAAGGAATGTCGAAGAGCATGAGGGCTTACTCGACCGCGCAACAATCGTTGCGCATAATGCTTGACAATGCGCTCGATACTGCGAGCCGACAACCGCCCCCCTCGGAGATTGCGAAAGACGGGTATCCGTAATGGAGCAGGCCTTACCTGACCGTTTTCCTCGATGGTCAACCGAGGAGGAACGCGATCCCGATATGCCTGAATCGCCTGAATGGCCATCTCTCCCAATGGAACAAGTCGCTCCTTATTACCCTTTCCTTGCAATCGGACCAAGCCTTCATCCAGATCCACATCCTTCCAATCGAGAGCCACAATCTCGCTGACCCGAGCTCCTGTCGAGTACAGTGTTTCCAAAAGAGCCCAATCACGGACGGCTTTCACCCCTTGAGCCTGCCCGGGAAACTCCATCAAGCGATTGGCTTCATCCTTAGTCAAGACCACAGGCAAATGTTTCGCTTTGCGCGGAGTGCGGACGGCTTGAGCGGGATTGTAGGTCGCCCAGTTTCGATGGACCAAAAACGCATACAAACTTCGAAGGGACGACACCTTCCTGGCCTGGGAGGACTTCTTCTGGCGTTTCATCCCCAGCCAGGCAAGATACCGACGAATGATCCCCTCATCAATCGACACCGGGGTGAGTGAAGCCGGTGTTTCAGCCTTTTCCTGGCATACAAATTCCAGAAATTGGCGGAGATCTGACCGATAACTCCGAATGGTTTCCGGGGAGGCACCCCGCTCACGCTCTAGGTAGGTCAGAAAAGCGCGAATTGCGTTTTCCATACCTGAAACTCTTGGAGGGCGCGTTGTCGGATTGCCTGGCGTTTTTGTTGACGGTCTCGCAGGCGATAGGGAAGCGGGGGAAACAAGCCAAAGTTCGTATTGATCGGCTGAAAGTGTCGAGGATCGCTCGTCGTAAGATAGGTAATCAGCGCACCATGGGCAGTCGTGGGAGGCGGAACCACCAAAGGAAGTCCTTGAAGACCACGAGCAGCGTTGATGCCGGCTAAGCCGCCCATGGCAGCAGACTCCACATACCCTTCCACCCCTACTAATTGTCCCGCCAGAAAGATTTTCTCTCGAGCCTTAAGCTGGAGCGTATCTTTTAAGACGGCTGGAGCGTTTACAAACGTATTGCGATGAACGCTGCCATAACGGAGAAATTCTGCCTGTTCCAATCCGGGAATCATGCGAAACACGCGCCGTTGCTCAGGGTAAGTCAATTTGGTCTGAAAGCCCACTATATTATAACAGGACCCATGCCGATTCTCTGCCCGAAGTTGCACCACCGCATAAGGCAAGATTCCTGTGCGAGGATCTGGCAGTCCCACGGGCTTCAATGGACCAAACAAGAGTGTCTGACGGCCGCGCTCAGCCATCACTTCAATGGGCAGACACCCTTCGAAGTAAGGAATCTGTTCAAAATCTTTGGCCTGCACTTTCTCGGCTGTAAGCAGCGCCTCATAAAAGGCATGATATGTCGGCTCGTCCATAGGACAATTCAGGTAGTCCTCGCCGCCCTTGCCGTAGCGAGAGGCACGGAACACGGTTTCCATATTAATGGATTCGGCATCGATGATCGGGCTAATAGCGTCATAAAAGGCTAAATTCTTCGATTGGGTCAGCGTTCGCAAGGTGTTCGCGAGCTTCTCGGATGTTAGGGGTCCTGTGGCAATAATGCTGAACGCATCAGATGGGATCTCATCAACTTCTTCACGAAGAATTCGGATATTCCCATGGCCCTCCAACGCCGCGGTAATCTCCCGCGCAAAACACTCCCGATCGACAGCCAATGCCGAGCCTGCCGGCACCTTGGCGTGTTCCGCGGCCTGGAGAATCAGAGAATTCAGCATGCGCATTTCCTCTTTTAAAATCCCTGGTGCACTGCAGGGATCATTCGACCCTAACGAGTTTGAACACACCAACTCCGCTAAATATCCGGTCTTATGCGCTGGGGTGCTTTCTTTGGGCCGCATCTCATAGAGGATGACCTTCATCCCCCGATTTGCGGCTTGCCAAGCAGCCTCGGAACCCGCTAATCCCCCGCCTACAATGACGATTTCTGGTCGCATATCACACCGTTTCTTATTGTCGAGAGAAAAAATTGTACGTACCCCTGGAAAACCCTGTCAAGAAAATGATCACACCATTTCGCACTGATGGATTCTCTCTCTACGAGAGCCTAGAAGCTGTGGGGTTACCCTTATCTTATGCTATGCTCGAGCGGGGCGGAGTCCAAGCTGGTGCACGAGAGGGCTTAAGGCTTCAATCACTTGACCGTGGCATTTCCCGTTCGTGGCCACCAGACCCTGTGTATTCTTGAGGTTCCCTGGTTGATATCGTAGAGGCTCCCCAAGAAGATTGGTCAATTGGCCGCCCGCGCCTTTGAGAATGGCCTCAGGACCGCACGAATCCCAGGCGCTAGTATAAGGTCCTGGTTCAACATAGAGATCCGCAATCTGCTGCACAATCAGTCCAACTTTCAACCCTACACTCCCGCAGGGAATCTCTTGAGCGACCCCTAGATGCTCGCGGATTTGATCTAAACGGGCATGGCGATGCGAACGCGAGACCACGAGTCCAAGATTCGACAGCTTATGTTTGTCGGAGACCTGCACAGGTCGCGGCTCCCCCGGTGGAACTTCCATCCAGGCCCCCTGCCCCACGACGCCGCTGTACAGAATACCCTTGTCGGGACCGAAGACCACTCCAAGTCGTGCCTGTCCGTGAATGGCCAATCCAATCATGACGGCAAATTCTCCGTTTTTGGCGATAAATTCCCTTGTCCCATCAAGGGGATCCACATACCAAATGCGTTCCACTTGGTTGGAGACCACAGGCACAGGGCTTTCTTCCGCAACAATGAGATCCCAAGGAAACCGCTGCCTCAACCCCTCGACAATGAGGGTATTCGCACGACGGTCGGCTTCGGTCACTGGGTCTCCCTTTCCCTTGTAAGCCACGGTAAAATCGGTGGCATAAATTTCCATGATAAGCGCCCCAGCCTCTTTTGCGAGTTGAACCGCCACCGTGAGCTCCTCTGCCAGGTCAAGCGTGGAGGTCATGATTCACGCGCTCCTATGGGCAGGGCCTCATGGACTACTTCATGAGGTGCCTGAGAAGAAGATGCCAGAGAAGTTGGCATGTGGCGAACCGCCACCCCTTCAAGTCCTTCTTCAAACCACCGGCAAATGTGGGGATGGCACGTGAACACCAGAATCTGATGAGTGGCAGCAACTTCCCCAAACACTTGAATGGTGGCCTTCGCCCGGTTTGGGTCGAAGTTGACGAAGATATCATCTACGATCAGTGGGAGTGCCCCCGCATGTTTGGCATACTCTCGAATGAAGGCCAACCGCATTGCCAAATACAACTGTTCCGCCGTTCCTCGGCTCAAGCACTCTGTTCCACGGACCCGTCCATCCGCCATTTCAAGCTCCAAGCGCATCTCGCCAAGCGGTACGCGAATGTTGACATATCGCCCTCCTGTCATCATCAAAAAAAATCGAGAAGCATCCCGTAAGACCGCCGGTTGTCGCTCCCGCTCGTAGATCTGGCGCGCCTTTTCCAATAAATGCGAACAAATAGCCCGGACAGCCCATCGGCTGGCCTGTTGTTCCAATTGAGCAAGTAAGGTTTGATGCTCGAGCATTGCGGCAGAGAGTCGCTCGTTCTGCTCGAGATTCTGGAGCTGTTGAGTTACCCGACCCTTCTCTTGCAATTTTTGAGTGAGCAGATCTCGCAAGCGGGGAATCCGTTCCTTCGTGACTTCTTCATATTCGCGCTCTAACTCACTCTGAGTCTTGACGGCAAATATATGTTCCATCTCCTGATAGCGATCGCTTGATCCCGCACGAACCTGCAAGGCAACCTCCAGTTGACGCTGCTGCCGTTCAAGCTCTACTTGGCGATGATACAGTCCGGCCCGTTGCCGGAACGTTTCGGCATCATGCGCCCCTCCTGCCTGTAACAATGCCCGCCATTGCTCACGGTATCGTGTTTTTTCAGCTTCATAGGTATCAAGTTCTGCCTGCTTCTCTTTCAGGAGCTCTCTCAGACGATCCAGCTCCTGCTGGACAGCCAAATTCCGATCCAGTGCCTTGCGAATCGCCATCAATCCAGTCGTCCAATCCTCTTCGCCCACAGGATCCCATCCGCATTGCTGCAGCACGGCATTTAGCCGTCGGACTCCTTCCTGAACTTGGGCCTCGACCCGGCGGAGCTCTTCAACAGCATCCCGCCATTCTCCCAATTGCACCTGGGCTCGTTCTGCGCCCGTGAGCACCTCCAACGCCCCATCCGGGGTGAGTTCGTCTGGTAGGCCAAGTTCAATCAAAAACCGTCGCCACGCTTCCAGAGCTTCGGCAAAGGCCTGCTCGGCACGCTGACGAATCTGCCGTGCCATCTCCACCTTTTCCAGAAGTTGGACGAGATGTTCCTCTTCATCCTGAATGCGGAGTTCAAGATCGTTTTGTCGCTCCACCAATCGGCGTTCGGCTTCGAGAGCACGAAGCATCCCTTCGGCCGACTCCAGAGACCGTAACTCCACCCCCAGACTCTCTTGACTGAGTCGGCTCATTTCCCGTGCGAGGCTGGTTTCCTCCTCACTGACAGCCGTCTGCACCTGCTTCGCACGGTCACGTTGCTCTTTCAACGATCGCAGAAGCTTTCGGAGATCGAGCAATCGGGCACGCCGCTGTTTCTGGAGATCATAGCGGCGCCAGGTCAGAAACCCCACCCCAACAATACCCGCAAGAGTGATCATGCTGGCCAGGAGAACATGCAACGACGAAAGGCCCAAGACACCAGCAGGGACAATGACTAACCCCCCGAGGATGAGCAATACCCA
>RFGT01000123.1 GCA_003696975.1 Nitrospirota bacterium
GTCAAGGGGGAGAACCGGCAGCGGTCTTGAGCATCGCGGCCCAGGAATGCTCTGGGGACCAAGGTCTCATAGGCAGCCAAGGTTCCAGTTTGCTTCTTGGACTATTTCTTGACCTTGTTCCCATCCAAGAAATTGGTGACCTCGCCATGCAACTAGAAAGCGAGTGGCGATAGGAGCACCTGCCACATACGTGAATTGCACTGGTTGTGGGTGAGGCGGCGAGAAGAAGATGGCCTTCATCCCCCTAGTCCACAGGGCTGCACAGACACGACATCTTCACAAGACAGGGTGCAAGGCGCGACTCTGGGTATCCTCCAAAGGATAGATTGCGGAGGGATTTTGGATGAATAGCCGAATACGAGGCATATCCCGTGAAGTCCTAAGTGATCCTCCAGCCCGTTCGACGCAATACACATGACGGAATCGAATGGCGGCTCTCGTCTCGCGTGGCTGGATATCCCACAATGTCAGCAAGACGGCGCTCAATTGCCGCATCGATGCCAAGGTCATGGTCATCATCCCGCTCAACCACCCGACATCCACCAGCAGAGATGATCCCTCTTGGGGGGCAGGATGTTCTGGTATGGTAATGGAGAGAATCACTGGAGCACAATAGTGGGAAAATTGACGGGCTTTCTCTTGCATTCTCGCAACAATCCGCTTGGCCAACACCTGTTCGTCCACTTGGACGTCCGAACCGCTTGACAGGTTCTGGAGTGACCCCCTTTTTGCCTTCCACATTTCTCCGACCTTCGGCATAATGACCGTCGCTTCGGCAAATACGCGGTGCCCTTCCGCGTAACATTCCAAGTCTGCCGTAGGCTGAGATGATTCTGGAAGAAATGCCAGCGAATATCCAGCCTTGGCAAACAATTCCGCCAGCTCCACTTCCGCCTGGGCGGCATGGGACACACCCCATTTCTGCTGGTCAAATTGCCTCTTGAGCGTCTCCAACCGCTCACGGCTTGCAGCATCGCTGCAGAGCCTACACAGATACGCCCATTGCCGGGCAAACATCTTTGCCTGTTTCACACGGGATTCATCCCATCCAGCGACTCTGCGCAAGAATAGCCTATCGGCCCACAATTCAGCTTTTCTGTGATGTCGCGAGAAGCGTGAACGCACGGGATATGTTTTCCCCACTGGATGCATTCAGCAGGAATACCACACTCCAGAGGTTATCCTCTCTTCCTGCACCTATGACCGACGTGGTCGGAGACTCAGCAGACACGCGGTGGTTTCGCCAGCAAGGGCCCTACCACAGCCCAATCCACATTCCCTCCTGTCAGAATCACCCCCACCTTCTTCCCTTCCAAGAGAGATTCCCGCCGGAGTAATGGAACGAGAGCCACCGCACTTGCCGGTTCAATTACGATTTTAAGCCGTTCATACGTAAAGCGCATGGCTTCAACGATTTCAGATTCATCCACCACGAAAAATCCCGAAAGATGCGCGCGAAGAATCGCCAGGGTGAGCGATCCTAAGCTTGTCTTCAATCCCTCTGCGAGAGTGTGGGGATTGTTTTGCGGAACCACGCGATTCTCCTGGACCGAATAGAAGGCATCGAGTGCACCAGCCGGCTCGCAGGCATACAGCGCCAATCGGGGATTGATCGCATGTCCGGCGAGAGCCGCGCCTGACAAAAGCCCCCCTCCACCTACGGGGGCCAACAGCGCGTCAAGGTTGTCAACACCTTGAAGTAGCTCTAAGGTCGCAGTTCCTTGCCCAGCAATCACATCAGGATCGTTGAAGGCATGGATGAAATGCCCGTGAGAGGCTTGAGTGAGCTCTTGGGCCAAATCTTCGGCCCGGTGGGGATCCTGAGCAGGATGGACATGCCCACCATAACCCTCAACGGCAGCACGTTTCACCGGATTGATGGGCTCAGGCATGACCAGATGGGCCTCTCGACCTAGCAACGCGCACGCAAGTGCGACTCCTTGAGCATGATTGCCTGAGGAAAGTGCAACGACCGGACATAAAGGGGGATCGGTGGGGAGTCTGCTCACTGCATAGTATGCCCCTCGAAATTTGAACGCCCCAACCCGTTGAAAGTTTTCACACTTGAGAAACACTTGTGCGCCTGCCCGGGCATTTAGTTGTCGAGAGGTCAATACCGGAGTAATATGGGCAACGCCCTTCAGCCGATTAGCCGCCTCACAGATGTCCGTAAATGTTGGGATGGCCATGCCAGGCCGTCCTTATACCAGAGGCAACTCCACGAAGCCTGCATCCAAATCGGAACTATCCCCCCGTTTTTGTCTCCGGCCCTGAAGGATGTTTCAATTCTTCAAGTTTGAACTGCTTGGGAAGTAGGACCGGAATGATAATCGCCACAGGATCTCCTCGCTTCAACGTCGTAGGCTTATGCAGTTGCAATAACACATTGGCGACAAAGGCGTCGTAGCCGGGTAGAAAGTCATACACGTTGGGAGTCAGTTTGTATTCCTGGGACTTAATCCCTTCCCACACGGAAAACGTCCGCTCAGGAAAATGGTAGAAATGATTGGGAATATCTTTCAACATTAAACCGAGGTGTCGAGGATAGTAAAAACGGATCCCACAACAGAGTTTGGCATAGCCGCTATTGAGAATTGTATCCACATAGGTACCGGAAAACGATTTATACCCAAGCAGTCGATCCTCGGGAAGGATAGGAGGAGCCTGCCATTTCAGTCCTTCCGCCGTACGGCGAATTTTACAATCCACTGGGCAGCGAATGAGCCAGCCATACTGGCCTACCATTCGAACCGGCCCGCAATCGTCTGGGAGTACCTTGTAGCCACTGGCCGCCAGTTCTCGTTGCTCTTGGAGGGTCATATTGGTCATCAACGGGCGATGGGGATGGAAATCAAGCTTAAGCCGCTCAGGCGGTAGAGCGGTGGCATACTCGCGTTCCCAATAAATGGTCCATTGTGCTTCATCTTTCGTGCCGCTCATAGTGGTGAAATATTCTCCGACGTGAGACCTACGGGTGCTCGCAGCAGGTTCGCGATTCAGCCTTCTCCATCTGTTGCTGGCCCAGTTTGACCATATGGGTCACTTGTGCCACACGTTGGCCCAAACTCCGAGCCTCTTGTAATTCCATTTCGTCGATGCCCGGGCTTTGGCCCTCCGTCGTCGCAGACGCACCAAACGCTCCACCTCCACTGACCACAATCATCTGATTGCCCAACATTGCCGCAAGGATCGTGAGAAGGGTCACTTCTTTGCCACTTGAAACCTGTCCGCCTGTGGCAAAAGCCGCTCCGACTTTATTGCGCATTTTGAACTCAGGATACACCCCAAAACGGAACTGCCAATTATCAAAAAAGGTTTTGACCTCACCCGCCATATTTGACCAGTACACGGGTGACCCAACAATCACGGCATCGGCCGTGAACAGTTGCTCGGCTGTCACCTCACCAACTCTTCGGAGATCGACAGTGGTACCGGGTACGGATTGAGCTCCTTCGGCCACGGCATGAGCCAATTTTTCGGTATTCCCTGTCAGCGAATGGTAGACGACAAGCACTCTGACGGAAACGGGCTCCGCTGCCATCCCAAGGGAGGCCACCCACCCGGCTCCTATGAGCCATACTAAAAGGATGAACACTCGACGCTTCCCCTCACGCGGGAAAGGCACTCCTACATTCATAAGATCTTCCCAATGGCTACCGGCGTTCGACTTCTTCTTCCATATGCTCTTCGACGGAGATATGGGTCAAAGAGCCGCGGTAGTCGCATTTATGACAGCGTACGCGCCACTCCTCAATCCAGCGTTCTTGAACAAACGTTTGATTGCATTTGGGACAGACAAAAACGCCTTTCACGTAGTACACATTCTTTTTATACTTCATGAGACTCCTCCTTCCTTGTGCAACCGTGAGTCTGACCTTCAGCTAGCCTGCCATAGGCCCATTTTCATTTGCAATAACTTGCTTGCAGATGGCTGACCCCAGGCACCTTCTCCTCGTTGCCGGAGAGGCTATGGCATTCCTCTTCCAGGCATCTAGGTTATGAGTCCGCTTCATGGCCGGGGAGGCTCATGGCGATGCCGAGCCTTTCTAGGGAAGTAGCGGGTATGGACCTGTTTGAGTCTCATGGGTTCAACATGCGTATAAATCTGCGTCGTGGCGATATCGGCGTGACCGAGCATCACCTGCACCGCTCGCAGATCCGCACCGTGGCTAAGCAGATGCGTGGCAAATGAATGTCGAAGCATGTGAGGTGATAAGGACTTGGCCATTCCTGCCCTGCGGGCCCGGGCTTGCAAGATCTTCCAAAAACCCTGGCGCGTCAGTGGGGTCCCTCGTCTCGTGACGAACAACGCCGACGATGACCGACCCTTCATCAGCAATGGGCGAACCTCGCGACAATACGTCTCAACAAGTCGACGCGCCTGTTCTCCCATGGGAACCAGGCGCTGTTTGTCTCGTTTGCCGGTCGCAAGGACATACCCGACTTCAAGATTGACATGTTCCATTGACAAGCTGACCAACTCCGACACCCGTAACCCCGTAGCATACAACAATTCAATCATGGCCGCGTCCCGATGACTTTCCAACCGGGAATCCGGAGGGAGATCCAAGAGGCGCGCAACCTCGGCTTCTGTAAGTATCTTGGGAAGTCGTGTCCAGGTCTTTGGCGAGGCGGGAATCTTGAGTGCTAGAGTCATGGAACCCTTTAATTCTGCAAGCACGAATCGATACCAGCCTCGCACGGCGGCGAGACAGCGACGGATTGACGATGGGGAGAGGCCTGACTGCTGCAGAGACTCGACAAATCCCTCCAGAATAAACCCAGTCGAGAGGTCAGCCAACTGTGTGACCTGAACCTTTTCAAGATAACGAACGAGCTTTGACAGATCTCTCCGATAGGCATCAAGTGTATGGGACGACAGGCCACGTTCCACTTGTAGGGTTAGGAGATACCGCTCTATCCAGTCACCCAGAGACGGTGCGACCTCACGTTCCTTCATCTGTGATGATGATTCCGTTGCGGCATTCACGATTGCATGAGCCTTCTACGAACACATCAATAATAAAATGCCAAACAAGAGTGGGCGTTTCCTTGACAGCGGCTCACCTCCACCGTATATACACCACAAGAACTTTCCTCTCGTGGAATAACGCAGCCTCCCTCCAAGAAGGCTTTCTATGCCACAAGAGCTATCCAGAGACCGACAACTGCAAGATCCCCTGGTGGTTGGAGTGCGTGTGTTTTCGCTTCTTCTTTATATCTTTTGGCTTGTTCCTGCAAGCCTGGTTCCTATTCCCCTCCAAGCTGAATCTCCTCCCTCTGACACTATTGCTCATTTTCATGACACACAGGCATTGGACGAGGCCAAGACGTTGTTGGAACACCACCAAGAAGACGACGCCTTGCGCGTACTAGAGGAAATTCTCAACCGCTCGTCCGACCCTTCCATTATGGCGCAAGCCTACTTCTTGCAGGCTGCCGTGTTTCGAGCGAAGGGAGAAGACCACCGCGCCGCCATTGTGTTGGAACAGCTTCTTGAGGAATTTCCCACAACCTCTATTGCCGATGAAGCTCGACTGATGTTAGGTGGTCTGTATACTACACTAGCGCATCCAAGCAAGGCGGAAGCAGTACTTCGCGCCACGATCGAGCTCACGCGCGATCCTCACACCCGCCAAGAAGCGCTCCGCCTCCTTCGCGATCTATACGACCGCACGGGCCAATACACCCTAGCAATCAAGACCGCTCTCGCCGAGCTTGATCAGATCCCAGAATCTGAACGCCGGGATATTCTCGACTATATCCACGTGCTCATTCTTCAGCGCATGGACGAATCAGCGTTGAATGAGCTCCTCGATCAATTTCCTCAGCAGTTTCCCGGTGACCTCGCCCTTATTCGACTCATTGAATTGCATACCGCCCGGGACGATGAAGTCCTTGCCGAACGAGATATCCGCGCATTCTTGCATCGATTTCCTCAACATCCCTATGCGCAGACTGCTGTTGCTCTCTTGCAAGCATTCATGAGCAAAATTCGAGCACACCAGCAGGTTGTTGCGGCCGTGTTTCCCTTTTCCGGCCGATTGCAATCGGTTGGCACTGAGGCGCTAAACGGCGTGCGGCTTGCAATAGATGATGCACGGACCCGCCTTGGACCCAAGGCAATTGGGCTTGTGGTCAAAGATAGCGCGATGCCGGCGACGCAACTCCGTTATGAAGTTTCTCAAATGCTCCAGGAATTCGAGCCGGTGGCTGTCATTGGTCCTCTGTTGAGTCAAGAGGTACGGCAGTTAGCGCATCTACCAGACGAGGCCCAAGTGCCTTTTCTCACGCCGACTGCAACACTAACCAATGTCCGTCAGTTTGGTCGATTTTGGTTTAGCACGGCCCTGACAGCCGAGCTCGAAATCCAGACGATTGTGAAGTACGCCATGCACGAGCGGGGATATACTCGCTTCTGTATCCTCCACCCTCAAACCTCCCATGGCCGACTCCTAAGCCGGCTTTTCCAACGAATGGTTCAACAGTTGGGAGGAGAAATTATAGCCGTGGAATCCTACCGACGCGGTACTACGGATGTCTCCGCCCAGGTAAAAAGAATCCAACATCGAGACCTCGATCTCTATGGACAATGGCTCCCTCGAGAAGTCGACCACGCTGAGGGTACCCCCTTGGTGTACACGCCTGGATTCGACGCGGTGTTTCTGCCTGGCACACCTGCGGATGTTGCATTTATCGCAGCCCAATTGGCATTCTATGATGTCAAGGTGCCTCTTCTCGGTAACAATGGATGGAATCACCCCGATTTGCTCCGATGGGGTCGGTCTAGCATTGAGGGGAGTGTTTTCAGTGATGTCTTGTTCCTTGACAGCTCAGATCCAACCATGCAAGCCTTTATCCAGCGCTATCAAGCACGGTTTGGTCGTCCTCCGTCCATTTTTGCTGCCCAAGCCTATGATGCTATGCATATCGTCCTGGATACAATCCAACGAGGGGCACGGACCGGACTGGATGTCCGTAATCAATTATGGAGTCGTCACGACTTGCCCACAGTCAACGGGCTTGCATCCTTCGGAGACGGAGGGATTTTGTCGCGACAGCTTGTGTTGATCCAGGTGATGAACGGACAATTTCAACAGATTCAATAATCAAGGAAGAAAATACCAGTCACTCCCACTCCACAAGAGATGGATATAGCCGAATTTTTCCACACCCTTTCGTATATGATCCTGCCGTTGATGCTTGCCGTCGTACTCCATGAATATGCCCATGCGTGGGTTGCCCATTACTATGGGGATGCCACAGCCCTGCTCCATGGGCGTCTCACACTTAACCCGCTTGCTCACATCGACCTCTTTGGGACAATTATTATCCCCTTGATTTGTCTTCTGATGCCTGGAGGATTCATTATCGGATGGGCCAAACCAGTGCCCGTAACCCCGGGCCGACTCCGCAACCCTCGTCGAGATATGGCTTTCGTAGCTGCTGCGGGACCAGCCATGAATTTTGTCCTTGCAGTATTAAGCGCACTGCTTCTCAGCCTCCTACTCGTCATTGATCCGACCTTGCAGGCTCACTGGCCTCCACAGCCAGGAATCGCCCCACGTCGAGATGTTCTCGGGATGTTACTTCTTCCCTTGATGGCCATGGCCATGTTTTCGATCGCCATCAACACCTTGCTCTTTGCGTTTAATCTCCTGCCTGTTCCCCCGCTTGACGGTGGCCGTATTCTAACCTCGCTCCTTCCCTTCAAACCCGCCCTCATGCTCCATCGAGTGGAACCGTATGGGATGTTGATTATCGTGGGACTCCTTTTCTTAGATTCACATGTGCCCATCATTAGCACATTCATCGGAACGATCTTTCATGTGATGACGACCAATATTCTCTCTTCTCTTGTCCTATAACTGTTGATGCGAAAGGGGTTGGATGGTGGCATACAGGATTGTCAGTGGCATGCAACCAAGCGGCCGGCTTCACTTGGGGAACCTCCTGGGAGCCCTGGAAAACTGGCGGACGCTCCAACACGAGCATGAATGCTTTTTTTTCGTCGCCGATTGGCATGCACTATCTACAAATTATGAAGACACACACCAGCTCCGAGAATATGTCCGCGACCTGCTGGTCGACTGGCTCGCCGCGGGTATCGATCCAAATCGAGCCACTATTTTCATTCAGTCACGTATCCCAGCCCATGCGATCCTACACCTGCTCTTGTCCATGATCACACCTATTCCCTGGCTCGAACGCAATCCTACCTATAAGGAAAAACAGGAGCACCTCGAGGGACGTGACCTGTCGACCTATGGCTTTCTGGGGTATCCTGTTTTACAGGCTGCCGATATTCTTCTCTACAAGGCTGACGCAGTCCCTGTGGGAAAGGACCAACTGCCCCACCTGGAGCTGACCAGAGAAATTGCCCGTCGGTTCAATCATCTCTATCAAGCGGTGTTTCCCGAACCCAAAGAACTCTTGACCGAGTTTCCCAAGGTGGTTGGCACCGACGGCCGGAAAATGAGCAAGAGTTATCAGAATACGATCAACCTTTCAGATCCCGAACCGGTCGTTCGGCAAAAGATCAAAACGATGGTCACCGATCCCGCTCGAGTCAGGCGAAACGATCCAGGAAATCCAGAGGTTTGTCCGGTGTTCGAGTTTCATCGTATCTTTTCCACGTCTACTGTAATCGACCAAGTCAGCCAGGGGTGTCGAACTGCTGAAATCGGATGTATCGAGTGCAAGACTTTCGTCGCAGATGCCATGGTCGCCCGATTGGCTCCTTTATGGGAAGCTCGCAACGCTTTGCTCGCCAATCCACAACGTATCGATGAAGTTGTGGAGCCCGGGTGCCAGCGCGCGCAGACGATATCGCAGCAGACCCTAGAAGAAGTGAAAACGGCTATGAAAATTTGAGGACCCGCTGCAGGGCCTCTTGATTTACCGAAGGGCTGTTCCACCCTCTTCAAGTGTGA
>RFGT01000124.1 GCA_003696975.1 Nitrospirota bacterium
CTTATTGATATATAAGGAAATGATCTCAATACAAACAATTGAGCCCTGCCTTCTCTTTCTCTTATAGACGATCCTTTTTCTCTTTCATAAAGAAAAAAAGTAGTTACAGAACAATCACCGTATCAGCCTGTAAGAGCATATGAAGCATAGTAGAATAGTCAACGACTGGATAAGAGGATGCAATTCCCTGGGATTCAAGATCATCGGATAAGGCATAGCATGGAAAAGGAAAAGACACTGTATTACGAACCCCTTTCTGAATCAAGAGAAGGGTTAAGGAATAGTCCTGCAAAGGGGTCTGCGGGATAATTCCCTCGGGGAAGGAGGTCAATTCCTTGGAAAGGAGGTAAAGAATGGTTTTCACTGGCCCATCATTGCAGCATAAGCATTAGAAGGTGATAACCCGATCGTATTGGCAAAGAAGCGCGACAAGGTTCTCTAGAGAAACTTCTTGAACGGAGAATCGCGAATCGAGGGGAAAACGAGTACAAGTCCCTTTTGGAACAAGAAAGGGGAGACCAAGCTCTTGAATTGCAGGTTTATACTGTTCAAGAACTTCTACATCCTCGACATCGGCAGGGTCCTTTGATAAAAGAAGAGGAGCATTATTGAGAAGAGCCACAATCAAATCTTGAACAGTTCCTGCAAGCCCCAGAGCAATTCTAAGCGCCTCAACCGCCCGATGGGAAGAGATAGGATCTTCCTGAATGACTACTGCCAGTCGTAACGCCATTTTCTCGTAATCAGGCGAGGTGTTATAGCTTATCTCATAAGGATAACAGACCTACGTATTTCTACAGACTTTTGTGATCTTTAAGAAAGAAAAGGGCAGATCGTCTCTTTGCGTTTCGCTTAACAAGAAAGTGTATCGAGCTTGTATAAGGGAAGTCAATAAAACAAAGAAGTCCTCGCTGTTGAGAGAGCCATATTTTATCCGTAAAAACTAGGACTTCAGTTGACTGACAATGTCCGAGTCAATCAGGAGCTGATCGTGTCAAGTCAAGGCAGTACCCTGAGGTTAGCCTGCACTCATTGGCGGGCATCCAGACCGTTTTGCCTCGGCTAGATTCCCACGTTCGCGGGAATGCGCAATCTCAAGACTCAGTCCTATGCCGGCCTATACTGGTTCTCCTCTCTTGGGAAGAAGAGGCTGTAAAGCCTGAATTACAGAATCTATCGGTGTTATGAACTGTTGCTTTGATTGCATGTCTCGGATAATTACGTGTTTTTGCTGGTATTCATCGTCACCAAGGATAATGGTGTGTGAAGCGCCATATCGATGGGCAGAGCGTAGCAGAGCCTTAAGAGAAGAAGCCTGGTAATCAGTGTCAGCAGAAATACCAAATGAGCGAAGTACCTCGAGAAGATGACGTCCTGCTATTTTGCCATTTTCTCCAAAACCGGCAACAAACACCAATGGTGGGGGAGAAGGAATAAGAGACGGAGGAAGAACAGCGATGATGCGTTCTAATCCTACAGCGAACCCGACCGCAGGTGTAGGAGGCCCACCAAGCGTTTCGAAGAGGCCATCATAGCGGCCACCTGCGCCAATAGCATTTTGCGCACCAAGTTCGCCACAGAGGACTTCAAACGTGGTGAGGCAGTAGTAATCAAGCCCTCGGACTAAGCGAGGGTTGATATGATAGGGGATTCCTAGCTGGTCTAGCCCTGTGAGAACCTGTTGAAAATAGTGGATGGATGAAGGTTGGTAATCAAGAAGTTGAGGGGCATTCTCAGTAGCCAGACGACAGGAGGGAACCTTACAATCAAGCACTCGGAGAGGATTAGTGTGCATGCGTCGATGGCAGTTCTGACATAAGGAGGAGAAGACAGTTTGGAGAAAACGGAGAAGGGTTTTTTTATATTGCTCTCGTTCCGAGTGGTAACCTAAGGAATTGATCTCAAGGCGGAGTGCAGGAAGAGAGAGAGAAGAAAAAAAACGCCATAAAAGGGTAATAACCTCAACATCACTCTCGGGATGAGTACTTCCTATAGCTTCAACTCCAAATTGATGAAACTGGCGAAAACGTCCAGATTGAGGCCGTTCATGGCGAAACATCGGCCCAATATAATAAAGCTTTCGTGCTGTTGGGGTCTGAGAGAGATGATGTTCAATGTATGCTCGTACTACCCCCGCTGTACCTTCTGGGCGAAGAGTTAGAGAGGTCCCATCTCTGTCCAGAAAGGTATACATCTCCTTTTCGACAATATCGGTTGTACCCCCAATCCCTCGAACATAGAGATCAGTCTGTTCAAAGAAAGGGATTCGGATCTCTCGAAAGCCATAACAACGGGCAATTTCATGGGCAGTCTTCTCAACAAACGACCAAACTGGAATTTGGTCGGGTAAAATATCCTTCACTCCTTTCATGCGAGAAAACATACAGATAGCCCCATCTGGTATAGTTTGTTAACCTCAGGACCCGACTATACCGAGCCTATTTCTTGGCAGTCAACGCTATCTTCATGAATTTGACACGAGTGTGAGGGACTCATACAATGTGTGTTTCTCTGAGAATTAAAGGGAGGGAGATCTACTATGTCCATGACGTACCGGCAACCATCTAACTTAAAGCGTCGGCGAGATCATGGGTTTCGTCACCGAATGAGTACGAAAAGCGGGCGGAAGATTTTAGCTCGTCGGCGTCGAAAGGGGCGGTATCGGCTTACTGTATCAGATGAGAAGTAAGCAGGGGCAACGCGATCCACTGATTGAACCTCTTTACCGGAAAAAGGATATTGATTACGTTAAAGAGCATGGACAGCGCCTCTCCACGCCGTTTTTTACAATGAGGGCGGTTTGGAATCCTGCGAGGGATATCACTCGTATAGGGGTTGTTGTCGGACGACGATTTGGGACAGCCGTAGCCCGAAACCGTGGAAAGCGCATCATCCGAGAATTAGTCCGCCAGACAAAAGAGTCTTTTTGCCAAGGGATTGATTTATTGATCTTCCCCAAGAGAGAACTCTTAATCGCAAAACATGCAATTGTGTGGGAAACGTGGGTCCAAGTCCTCACCAAACATGGGTTTCTCAGAGAAGGGATCTCTCTTCAAGAACTCCTATGCAAAAGATCATCTTGTTGAGCATTGGCATCTACCAGCAATGGATATCTCCTTTGCTGGGACCCGCATGTCGATTCACTCCGACTTGCTCTCAATACGCGTATGAGTCGATCCTGAAGCATGGGGTTACCAAAGGATTCCTGATGACACTGATGCGTCTTGCTAAGTGTCATCCATTCCATGCTGGTGGATTTGATCCCGTTCCATAAGACGACGACAGCCCTTTTAACAGCCTTGGGACTTACCACCTATTCTCATATACGCATCCGTGCCCTTAGAAGTTAGTAAAAACAGCCTATTATGGAAAAGCGGGTAATTCTCTTCTTACTCATCTCTCTCGGAATTATCTTTGGCTATGATTATCTTCTTCAGAAGCTCGGTCTCTTTCCTTCTCCCAATCACCCTCAATCTACTCTTTCCCAACATTCAACACCAGAGGAGAAACCAGCAACAGCAGACATAAACACGTCGATTCAAGAAATAACATCCCTTCACCCAAAGCAAGTTCAGGAGCAACTTCAAGAGATAGAAACACCTCTCTATCACATTATTCTGACTAACCGAGGTGGGGCCATTCAAAGTTGGAAATTAAAGAAGTATCTTTCCCAAGATCCTGAGTCTCCAGAGCCTATCGAGCTTGTCTATCAAGAAGGAGCATTCCCTAAGCCGCTTACCTTACAGACATCAGATCCAACCATTACCAGCCTCTTACAGACCTCTCTCTATACCGTAGACCGTGACTTCACTACATTGGATGCCTCTCATCCTATTGGACATATCACGTACACCTATCAAAATTCTGAAGCATCTTTTAATGTGAAAAAGATCTTTACCTTTCACTATGACAAGTATGTGGTTGATGTCCAAGTCAAGCTCTCTGGCCTACGCCAGCCTCTCCAAGTCCTGTTGGGAACAAACTTTGGCATTGTGGAATGGGGCCAAAGGTTTATTGGCGTTCTTGGCCCTGCTTGGAAAATTGGAGAGCAAATCGAAAAAGAGATACCAGACCCAGAAATCCGTCGAGTTGGTTCAATTGAATGGGCCGCGCTTCAAGATAAGTACTTCATTGGCGCTCTTATTCCTCAGGATAGAGCCACGGCCGTCTTTGCCCGTCAGGAGATTGATCAGGTTGTCACGGTTGGAGTGGAATTCCCAACTGAAGAAGGCTCTTACACAGAGGTCTCGTTTCACCTATACGCTGGTCCCAAGCAATTTGATCTCCTGAAGTCTTTCGGAAAAGGATTGGAAGACACCATTGATTTCGGCTGGTTTATCTATGGAAGTTGGAGCATTGTCAAGGCCATAGCCAAGCCCCTGTTTTATATTCTTCGTTTTCTCTATGAGTATACGCATAACTATGGCATCGCCATCATTCTCCTTACATGCGGAATCAAGTTACTTTTTGTTCCCCTCCAATACAAAAGCTACAAGTCCATGCAGGGGATGCAGAAGATCCAGCCTAAGGTGGTAGAACTTCAGAATAAATATAAAGATGATCGGGAAAGACTCAACCGTGAATTAATCAAACTCTACCGGGAGCACAAGGTGAATCCTGTAGGCGGTTGTCTTCCGATGTTATTGCAAATGCCGGTCTTTGTTGCCTTATTTAATATCCTCTATATGACCATCGACCTCCGTCAGGCCCCATTTATGCTATGGATCACTGACCTCTCTTCACCGGATCCCTACTATATACTTCCTATTCTAATGGGAGCCTCTATGGTTCTTCAGCAAAAGATCATGCCTACGACCATGGATCCCACTCAAGCCAAAATGATGCTCCTGTTGCCTGTCTTCCTGACCTTTCTCTTTCTGACTTTTCCCTCGGGATTAGTCCTGTATTGGCTGACAAACAATGTCCTCACAATCACTCAACAATTTATCACTGATCGCTACATTCTCAAGAAATCCAGAGAAGATCATGCCGACCGTGAGAAAGCCGACTCAACTCTTCTTCCGGAAACCTCAGCTCCTACTCGAAAAAGAAAGACCAAGCACTTGCAACAAGGAGAAAAAGGGGAAAAGGCTTCAGACAACACAGAGCAAACGCCTATTCAACCATGAATGATGCAGATGACACAATTTGCGCCATCGCGACACCAGTAGGGGAAGGTGGAGTAGGTATTATCCGACTCAGCGGGAAACAAGCCCTTAATATTGCTGCCACGCTTGTTCGGCCTCGAAACCAGCGCTCTTTATTTTCTCTAGAGAGCCATAAACTGTATCTCAGCGACATCTTCACCCATGAGCTTCCCGCTTCCAGCATAGGATCGGAACCAACATCTGAGCTTTTGGATCAAGCCTTGGTGGTGGTAATGCGTGGGCCTCGATCCTATACCGGCGAAGATGTCGTTGAAATTCATGCGCATGGCGGCCCATTTCTCCTTCAGAAGATCTGTGAGGCCCTTATCCAGCATGGCGCTCGTCTTGCTCAACCAGGAGAGTTCACCAAGCGGGCCTTCCTGAATGGCCGTTTGGATCTTGTCCAAGCTGAAGCCGTTCTCGATACCATCCGAGCGACCACCTCAGCAAGCTTAAAGTCCGCACAACGCCAGCTCCAAGGTGAGCTCTCCCGTACGATCACCGGCCTCCGAGAAACCCTTCTCCAACTTCTCGCTCATCTTGAAGCCGGACTAGATTTTGTCGAAGAGGATATTCAATTCGTGGAACCACAAACGCTTGAACAGACGCTCACACACGTCTGCCAAACTCTACACACGCTCTTGGGCACTTTTATGCATGGACGTATCCTTCGCGAAGGAGCGCACGTGGCCATCATTGGTCGCCCAAATGTTGGAAAATCCAGCCTTCTTAATGCTCTCGTCCGGAAAGATCGAGTTATTGTCTCTCCTGTACCAGGCACGACTCGCGACGTCATTGAAGAGCTGCTCTCTGTTGATGGACTTCCTATCCGATTACACGATACAGCCGGATTGCATGGAACAGAAGATATGCTAGAAGTCGAAGGGATCCGACGCACGCGAGACGTTATCGCTCAATCAGATCTCTTGCTCCTCCTTTTGGATGGATCTACCCCTCTCACAGAAGATGATCGCACGCTAGTAAAAGACTGCGTGGGGAATCGGTGTTTAATTGTGGTAAACAAGTGTGACTTATTCCCCGCTCTAACGCCATCTGAGATGACAGCACTCCTCGAATCCATCTTCCAACAACAAGAGGCGACTAGTCTGAGCTCAGCACGGTATCCTGCGGTTCTCTGGATTTCCGCAAAGACAGGCCAAGGGCTTGATGTCTTGCAGAAGGCTATAAAGGAAACGCTAATTGGATCCTTACCTGAAGTCGGGCAGTCTGTCGTCGTAACGCATCTTCGACATTATGAAGCCTTGCAACGTGCGGCGGCATCAGTAGAACAAGCGCTCAAAACGCTTCACGGTGGACTAGCTCCTGAATGCCTGGCCATAGATATTCGCTTGAGTCTGGATGCATTAGGTGAAATTGTCGGGATTGTCACCCATGAAGATGTGCTGGACCGTATTTTCCAACAATTTTGTATTGGTAAATAATAAGCAAATAAGTCTTTTTGACGAGGAGACACACCATGGCCATTGAACGTGACATCGTTGTCATTGGTGGAGGTCATGCCGGCTGTGAAGCTGCCTTAGCAGCGGCGCGAATGGGCTGCCGCGTCGTGCTGCTCACCATAGACGAGGAGAAAATCGCCCATATGCCGTGCAACCCCGCAGTTGGTGGTATCGGGAAAGGGCATCTCGTGAAAGAAATTGATGCACTTGGGGGCGAGATTGGCTTCAATGCCGATCAAGCCGGCATTCAGTTTCGTATGCTAAATACCCGGAAGGGGCCAGCCGTACGGGCTCTCCGAGTCCAATGTGATAAGCGAATCTACAGGCTTGCCATGCAGCGAACTCTTCGGCAACAGCCGAGAGTGGAAATCCTAAATGGGACGGCAGAACGCCTCCTGACAGCCCAAGGAGCCATTCGTGGGGTTATCACAAGTACAGGAGAAATCATTCTGGCAAGGGCTGTCGTTCTCACATCGGGGACCTTTCTCAAGGGGCTCATCCATATTGGATTAAACCATATGCCTGCAGGACGAGCTGGCGAGCCGCCTGCCGAGCGCTTATCGGAATGCATGCGGGATTTGGGATTTGAAATAGGTCGGCTCAAAACAGGAACTCCACCACGCCTCGATCGGGAGACTCTCAATTTTTCTGTTATGGAACTTCAACCAGGCGATCCTGATCCTCGACCATTTTCTCTTCGAACTGGAACAATTTCGCTCCCACAAGTCCCCTGTCATTTGACTTACACCACTGAAACAACCCATCAGATTATTTTGGACAATCTTGATCGCTCTCCCATGTATACGGGAGTCATTGAGTCGATCGGCCCAAGATATTGTCCATCGATTGAAGACAAAGTCGTCCGATTCCGAGACAAACCACGCCATCACGTCTTTCTGGAACCCGAGGAACTGGATTCTCCCTCCTATTATCCCAATGGAATTTCTACCAGCTTACCGGTTGATGTCCAAGTGGCTCTGCTTAAAACCATCCCTGGCCTAGAACACGCCAAGATGCTCAAACCTGGCTACGCCATCGAATATGATTACTTCCCACCTCGCCAACTTCATCCCACCCTAGAAACCAAACTCGTGGAAGGGCTCTACCATGCGGGACAGATTAATGGAACATCAGGGTATGAAGAAGCCGCTGCACAAGGGTTGATCGCAGGCATCAATGCCGCCTTGAAGGTCAAGGATGAACCCCCACTCATCCTTGATCGGTCACAGGCCTACATAGGGGTGTTGATAGATGATCTGATTACTAAGGATGCGCATGAGCCATATCGGATGTTCACATCCCGAGCAGAATACCGGTTATTACTTCGCGAGGACAATGCGGACATACGACTGCTTGAGATCGGGTACCGATTGGGACTCGTGGCTGAGCTCACCTATTCCCAATTTTTACGCAAGCGAGAAAGGATCGAACGAGAGGTTCACCGGCTGACCCGCACCCCCATTCATTGGACGGCAGAACAAACGCAGCGATGGCTGCAGCGTCACCATACCGCACCTCCGGCACAAGGAACTCTGGCGCAACTCCTCAAACGCCCAGAAGTTACTTATCAACACTTGATGGAGATCTTAGGGGAGTCTGGAGAGACGCCAGAAATCGCTGAGGCAGTGGAAGTAGCGATCAAGTATGAAGGGTACATCAAGCGGCAACTCCAGCAAGTTGCTCGGTTTAAAAAGTTGGAGGCCAAACGGATTCCTTTGGACTTCTGCTACGAAGATGTGCCCGGATTTTCTCGTGAGGTGGTGGAAAAGCTGAGCAAAGTACGGCCAGCATCAATCGGACAGGCCTCTCGTATTTCAGGTGTTACCCCAGCAGCCATTTCCTTACTTCTCGTAGCGCTGGAGAAACGGCTCCGATCGTCCAATGGAGGAAATGGGCAGGATCGCCAAAATCTGTCGGATCAAAGAGCTACTCAGTTTGACATTCTTGATGAATTCAGTGTTCCACGTGGAACATAGAGTGGAACAGTCTGTTCTTCGCATCCTTCGAGAAGGAGCTACCCAATTAGGGTGGCATCTGCCACAAGAAATCCTGGACGCCTTCACCCTGTACTTTGATGAGCTAATTACGTGGAATAAAAAGGTCAATCTTATTGGTCTTCAAGACAGCACAGCCATTGTTGTCCAGTTGTTTCTCGATTCACTTGCTTATGGGAAGGCAGTATTCTCCGAGAGTCGCCCCGTGCACCTCCTTGATGTTGGTTCAGGGGCCGGGTTTCCTGGCCTTCCCTTGCGGCTTTTTTGTCCAGATCTTCGCGTGACATTGGTTGAGCCTAATCGTAAGAAGGTGGCGTTCTTGCATTCATTGATCGGGAAACTGAATGTCATGGACGTTGCTGTGCTCCAAACCCGTATAGAAGAGATGTCAGAGGCCAAAGAACATTGTGGGCGTTACTCCGTAGTGACAGTAAAGGCATTGAAGTCCGATCAGGTTTTGCCCTATCTTCCCCCATTGCTGAGGCAACCAGGACACGTCATCCTTTCTCGGGTTCAATCACCACAAAAAGTGGAGATGTGGGGATTTGAAATTACTGACGAGATCACATATACCCTTCCATTTGGATACGGGGCAAGAAGGCTTTTACGAGTGAGTAAAAAATCTCCATAAATTCCCATTCACGAGACATAGATGTTCCACGTGGAACATTAAAAAGCTGTGTGAGGGCTAGCATGTAACTCTCACCCATTATAATAGTGGTGCCGTTGATGGCAAAGGTTATCGCGATAGCGAACCAAAAAGGGGGTGTGGGCAAGACCACAACATCGATCAATCTGGCCGCAGCCTTGTCGCTCTCACATAAGCCCACGCTTGTAGTAGATCTGGACCCCCAAGCGAATGCTACCAGTGGGTTGGGAATAGAACCCCATGGATCCACCATTTACGAATGCTTAATCAATGCTACGGAGGCCGACCAAGCAATTTGTTCAAGTCGTATTGCCAACCTGGATGTGCTCCCCTCTCGGCAGGATTTGGCTGGGGCTGAACTCGAACTAGCAGGGGTTCCTGAACGAGAAATGGCATTACATCAATGCTTAGAAGACGTTCGAGATCGATATGACATCATTCTCATTGATTGCCCTCCTGCGTTAGGGTTACTAACTGTTAACGCCTTGGTTGCTGCTCAGTCGGTCTTGATCCCCGTACAATGTGAATATTATGCCATGGAGGGGTTGGGAAGACTCATGCAGACACTGGAGCGAGTACGTGAGACGCTCAATCCTGCGCTCGAACTGGAAGGCATTCTCTTGACCATGTGGGATGCTCGTCTGACCTTATCTCGTCAGGTATCCGAAGAGGTGCGCCAGTATTTCAAAGAAAAGGTGTATCGGGTTGCGATTCCCAGAAACGTGGCATTGGCAGAAGCCCCAAGTTACGGCCAGACAGTCCTACTCTATAACGCGGCGTCTGCGGGGGCTCGAGCGTATCTGGAACTGGCCAAGGAGTTGTTGAACAATGGAGAAAAAAGCACTAGGTAAAGGATTGGGGGCTGTATTACCTGAACGTGATCGGTCTAGCTCGGCTACCGGTCAGCGCGTTCAATACATCGCCGTTCAGCAAATTCTCCCCAATCCATTGCAACCTCGCCATGAATTTTCTAATGAGGACTTAGCCCATCTCGTCGACTCGATCAAACGCCATGGCCTTCTTCAACCTGTTCTCGTTCGCCTCAAAGGCGACGGAATGTATGAGCTGATTGCCGGTGAACGGCGGATTCGGGCAGCCAAGCTTGCAGGGCTTTCGGTCATTCCTGCTTTGGTTCGGACAGCGACGGATGAACAGTCTATGGCTTTAGCCCTAGTTGAAAATATCCAGCGATCGAACTTGAACCCTATCGAAGAAGCTCAAGCGTACTCTCGCCTTATTCAGGAATTTGGGCTCACCCAGGAAGACGTGGCGACTCGCGTGGGAAAAGATCGATCGTCTGTAGCGAATATGGTGCGATTGTTAACCCTGCCAATTGAAGTCCAGCAGTTGGTTGCCACAAATCAATTGAGTGTGGGGCATGCCAAAGTGCTCTTGAGTGTACAGGGAAGAGCGACCCAGATACGACTTGCGGAACAAATCGTTTCGGGTCGGCTGTCGGTTCGGGCTGCCGAGCGACTGGTGGCACGTTCTCGAAAGACAACATCTTCCGCACCGGAACAGTCTCGCCTGCCAGGAGATCTTGCTGACCTCGAAGCGCAGCTTCGAAGAGGATTGGGAACCAAGGTGGTGATTCGACCGCGCAACTCAGGGGGTGAGATAGCCATCCAGTACTTTTCTCAAGAAGATTTGACTCGGCTTGTCGAGATCCTGCTTCCCGAACCTCAGTCAAGGGAGTTGACCTAACCGGCGATAAGACTTGGAACCTTGTGGACAGACCCGTTGCAGGAGAAAGAAAGTTTCCGTAAACTCGACTCGTCCGCGACATTGTGCACTACAGCTTAAGGAGGGAAAAACACATGTTTGGAAGAAGCAATGAGCCAGAAACTCCATCCACTTCACCAACGGATAATCGATCGGGAGCGGAAAGTCGGCGTTCGGGCTATGAGGCAATATTTGAGCAATCGCATAATGTCAGCGCGTTCGTGGGTGAAGGGGTGGAGTTCAAAGGTGTTATCAGTTACCAAGGGACCGTACGTATTGATGGCCAATTAGAGGGTGAAATCCATACAGATGGTGTGTTAATTGTAGGCCGGGGCGCAGTCATCGAAGCGAAAGTTGAAGCCGGAACGATCGTCTGTCAGGGAAGAATTGTGGGAGACGTTATGGCTCGGGAGAAAATCCAACTCCTCTCTCCAGCCGTGCTAGATGGCTCCGTGAAAACCCCGTCGCTTTCAATGGAAGAGGGCGTATTGTTCAATGGGACGTGCGAGATGGGGCCGCAGCGTGTTCGAGACGACACGGCATTCGTTGCCGAGGAATCGGTGGGGCCCTTGATGACGGCCTAAGAGAGCAAAGCCTTCTGTGTACAGATAGGGGAGAGACCGATGAAGGGCGAACCCGGTCAACCGCAAGAGACAAAAGGAAACATTGTTTGCTCCAGGTAAGCCCTAACTATTAAGTGGAGCTTGAGGAGGGGTTCATGTGGGGCGAAAAGGGAACCAAAAAAAAGGAAACGGTATTTGACGAGGAACACTATACATTTCTTGGAAAAGGGGTCGACTTCAAAGGGAAGGCCCAATTTGATGGAACAGTACGTGTTGATGGTCACTTTGAGGGAGAGATCACCACGGCAGATACGCTGATTATTGGTGAACATGCCGTCATTAAGGGGAACATTACGGGAGGTATTATTGTCAGTGGAGGAAAAGTGGAAGGCACCATTACGGCGACCAAGAAGGTCCAGCTCCTCAAGCCTGCTGTGTTGATCGGCGATGTGCACACGCCTTCGTTTTCCATGGAAGAAGGCGTGCTGTTCCATGGGATGTGCGACATGGGTGTGAGCCAGATCGAAGATCTGTCTTCAGAGTCCTCGAGTTTGGAAAACGTTCATGATCTTGCCTCTCACCGAGAAAAACTTCGCACGCAGGAAATGTGACGAGGGTTACGGGTCCAATTCGCATGAAACGTCGAAGCGTCATTCTTGGAATGAGTGGGGGAGTGGATAGCTCGGTAGCGGCTATTCTGTTGGTTGAGCAAGGATATGACGTCTATGGAGTGACCTTGCAGGTATGGGAGGAAGAAACATCCCAGCCAGAAACCACGAGACGGTGGCAAGAACGGGGATGCTGCAAAGTTGGGCTGGCAAGACATGTAGCCAATACGCTGGGGATTCCTCATTATGTGCTTGATGCCAGAATGGCATTTCGCCAAGTCGTCATTGATGATTTTATTCAGGGATATCGCCGTGGAACCACGCCAAACCCCTGCATCCGCTGTAATGAAAGGATCAAATTCGGGATACTCTATACCCTGGCTCAGGAGTGGGGAGTAGAGTTCATAGCGACTGGCCACTACGCCAGGATTGTGAGAACCGATGAAGGAACACACCAGTTACTCCGAGGGGTCGATCGAAAAAAGGATCAATCCTACTTCTTATACCGACTCTCAGCAGACTGGTTTCCTCGAATCCTGTTCCCTTTGGGAGCACTTCAGAAGAAAGAAGTTTGGCAACGAGCTGCCTCGCTGGGAATTCCTCTGGAGGAATGGCGGGAAAGCCAGGAAATTTGCTTTGTCAGCCAGGGGGACTATCGACAGTTCCTCGCCACACAAGCGCCTGAGACTCAGCAGCCAGGTCCCTTTGTTGATCAATCGGGACGCCAGGTTGGCACACATCAAGGGATTGCGTTCTATACTCCGGGCCAGCGGCGCGGGTTAGGGTTAGCTGCAGGAACACGGCTTTACGTTCAGGAAATTCTTCCCGAGACGAATACAGTAATTGTCGCAGAGGCCCAGGCATTAAATCGACTGTCCTGTTTAGTGAGTGATCTGGTGTGGGCTGCTCCGTGGTCAGAGGATAGTCATGAGATCATACAAGTTAAGTATCGCCACGCCGGTCCTGCTGTACCCGCTACGTTGACAAAGGAATCCCCTGAACAGGTGTGCGTGAGTTTCCTTGAACCACAGCGTGCTCTGTGTCCAGGGCAATCGGCAGTATTTTACCAAAATGATCGCGTCCTAGGGGGAGGAATTATTCAACGGGCACCTCGTCAAGCTGAGTCCTGTAGCAGGCCGGTATGACCGGAGAGAAAGGTTTCGATGGGGAGGATGCCCGAGAGGAAGGCTTGGTAAAAGCCTCCCTACGCACCATTCCGGTGTGTGAAGTGAGTGGTCTTTCCTGTTTCTGACTCTCCGTGTCTATCTAACAGTACTAGTTGACACGTTGAGCAGAGCATGCTAGGGTTGCCTGCTTTTCCAAGACCTGTCGTCTATCTTCTGCCTTAACCGGTGATATGAGCAAAAACGCAGTGGCGCGACGCTATGCCCTCGCGCTTCTCAACCTGCTTGAGCCATCCGAAGTTGATACGGTTCAACGAGGGCTTCATGCATTAAGTGAAGCCCTTGAACATACCCCGCTTCTTAAACATGTGTTGACCGCCCCGGTCTTTACGCAGGATGAGAAGCTGGAGGTGCTTCGAATCTGTAGTCGACGAGCAGGGTGCCCTGCTATTGTGGAGGATTTTCTCAAGCAAGTCTTGCGAAAGAATCGGATTGGGTTCCTGCCAGAAATTGCAACCCAGTTTCGAACGCTGACCGATCAACGGCAAGGCAGGCAACCCATCTCGCTGGAAACCGCGAGAGATCTGGATGAAACACTCCTGCAACAATGGCGGACTCAACTGCAAGCAGTCCTCCGTCGAGAGGTTGAATTAACGTGCATCACGAACCCCTCATTGCTCGCAGGAGTCCGGCTCAAGATTGGCAGCAAAGTCTATGATAGTTCAGTGCGAGGACAACTCGAGCACATGTCCATGCTTTTGGCAAAGGGATAACCATGCAGATCAAAGCAGAAGAGATTAGCTCGATTCTCCAGGAAAAAATCAAAGGATTCTCCCAGCGAGTTGACGTAAGTGAAACGGGTTATGTCATCCAGGTTGGCGATAATATCGCCAAGGTGTATGGTCTGGAAGGCGCGATGGCCGGCGAACTCCTTGAATTTCCAGGGAATATCTACGGAGTGGCTCTGAACCTGGAAGAAGATAGCGTGGGCGTCGTGTTACTAGGAGAGGATACAGGCATCCGAGAGGGAGACCCTGTTAAACGAACCAAACGTATTGCCGAGGTTCCAGTGGGAGAAGCGCTGATTGGGCGGGTTGTGGATGCAATCGGTCAGCCGATTGATGGTAAAGGGCCCCTCAATGCCACTGAAACGCGCCTCTTGGAGGTTCGGGCCCCTGGAGTCGTGGAACGGCAGTCGGTGTGTGAACCACTTCAAACCGGACTCAAAGCCATTGATGCCATGATCCCCATTGGCCGGGGACAGCGTGAGCTTATCATTGGGGATCGACAGACGGGAAAGACCGCTATTGCTGTGGATACAATTATCAACCAAAAGGGCCAAGGCGTCTACTGTATCTATGTGGCGATCGGACAAAAACGTTCCACGGTTGCCCGGGTTGTGAAAACGTTTGAAGATTACGGGGCCATGGACTACACCATTGTGGTTTCAGCGACCGCCAGTGATCCGGCGTCTCTCCAGTTTTTTGCACCCTATGCCGGCGTAGCTATGGGAGAATATTTCCGAGACAATGGTAAACATGCGCTGATTGTGTACGATGATCTCTCGAAACATGCAACAGCCTACCGACAACTCTCCCTGCTCCTGCGCCGCCCACCTGGTCGCGAAGCCTATCCTGGGGATGTGTTCTTCATTCATTCACGACTGCTGGAACGGGCAGCTAAGTTGAGTGACGAAAAGGGGGCAGGGAGTCTGACGGCTCTTCCTATCATCGAAACCCAAGCTGGTGATGTGTCGGCGTATATTCCCACAAATGTGATTTCCATTACTGATGGTCAGATCTACCTGGCGAGTGACTTGTTCTACTCGGGCATCCGGCCAGCGATCAACGTCGGCCTTTCGGTGTCTCGGGTAGGAGGCGCAGCCCAGATCAAAACCATGAAACAAGTAGCAGGAACCCTCCGTCTCGATCTGGCTCAATATCGGGAAATGGCGGCGTTTGCGCAATTCGGCAGTGAACTCGACAAAGCTACGCAAGCGCAATTGGCTAGAGGTGCCAGAATGGTGGAACTCCTTAAGCAGGAGCAATACAAGCCCATGCCGGTGGCGGACCAGGTATTAGCGATTTTTGCCGGAGTAAACGGGTTCGTGGATGACGTACCTGTTACTAAGATTCGGCAATTCGAGGAGGAGCTTCTGGCCTATATTAAGGAGAAATATCCACAGGTCCGGGAAGAGGTCATCTCCAAGAAAAAGATTGACGATGAATTTAGTGCTCAGTTAAAGCGCATCATCACTGAGTTCAAGACCAGCAAAGGCTACGCGGCCACCGAATAAGTTCGTTAAGGACCATGCCTAGTCTGCAAAGTCTTCGACGCAAGATTGCCTCACTCAAGAACACCCAGAAGATTACAAAGGCCATGAAGATGGTGGCTGCCGCTAAGGTGAAGCGAGCCCAAGACCGCATTCTCGCGGCCAGGCCCTATGCCCATAAGCTTCGCGAGGTGCTTGGCAATTTGAGTCAGCGGGTGAATCGGCAATCTCATCCCTTGTTAGAACGCCGTCCCGCGCGCAAGACCGAATTGCTGGTGGTCACCAGCGATCGGGGGTTGTGTGGAGCGTTCAATGCCAACATCCTGCGCAACGCTCAGGAATTTCTTCAGGAGCATGCGGGTCGTGGCGAAGAGGTCGCGGTCTGTGTGGTGGGGAGGAAGGGGCTGGATTTTTTCCGTCGCCGTCAATGGACCATCCTTGAGGAATGGCCTGGCGTCTTTGATCGACTCAGCTATGAGCATGCCCTGGATATTGGGCAATGTATCGTGGAGCAATATCAAAAGGAACGATTTGACCAGTTGTATGTGGTCTACAATGAATTCAAGTCTATGCTCCAGCAGCAGGTGGTCGTTGAGAAACTCCTGCCAATTGAGGCCATAGGCACCACGGATCCCGCTGAGAACGGGGGTGAGGTGGAGAAGGCTGAGGCACAAGGTGCCTATCTCTATGAACCCGATGAAGCAGAACTCTTAGAGGCGTTGTTGCCCAAACATTTTGAAGTGCAAATGTACCGAATTCTGTTAGAATCGGCTGCGGCAGAGCAAGCTGCACGAATGACCGCAATGGATGGAGCGACGCGTAATGCGGGAGAGTTGATTAGAAAAGTCACGTTGTTCTACAACAAAACGCGGCAGGCTGCTATTACCAAAGAGCTCATGGATATTGTCGGAGGAGCAGAAGCCTTGAAATAACCTACTAGTGCTGACTGTAGCATCCAACTTTTAAAAACTACAGGGATCTCTAAAACGAATGAAGGAGTGTGTCGTGATTCCGGAAACCGGGAGAGTGATTCAAGTCATTGGTCCTGTGGTAGATGTGGAGTTTCCACCTGGGAAGCTCCCTCATATTTACAACGCGCTCACCATTGACCAACCAGCCAATCCAGAAACAGGGCAGTCAGCTATTCAGTTGACCATGGAAGTTGCCCAACATCTGGGCGAGAATCGTGTGCGGGCCGTTGCGATGTCCTCAACTGATGGGCTCGTCCGGGGCATGGAAGTGACGGATACAGGAGCACCGATCTCGGTTCCCGTGGGGAGGGAGACGTTGGGACGGGTGGTCAATGTGTTGGGGCAACCCGTGGATGGTTATGGTCCCATTCCCGCCAAGAAGACATACTCCATCCATCGCCCAGCTCCTTCTCTGGAGGACCAAGAGACCAAAACCGAGGTGCTCGAAACCGGAATCAAGGTCATTGACTTGTTGGAACCCTATGCCAAGGGAGGCAAAGTTGGTCTGTTTGGCGGGGCTGGCGTCGGAAAGACCGTCATCATCATGGAGTTAATCAATAATATTGCTCTCCATCATGGAGGGTTTTCCGTATTTGCAGGGGTTGGAGAGCGGACTCGTGAGGGAAACGATCTCTGGCATGAAATGCAGGAATCCAAGGTTATTGATCCAAAGGACTATACCAAATCCAAGGCCGCTCTGGTCTACGGGCAGATGAACGAACCGCCCGGGGCCCGACTCCGTGTCGGATTAACCGGCCTTACTATCGCCGAGTACTTCCGGGATGAAGAACACCAAGACGTGTTGCTTTTTATTGACAACATCTTTCGATTCACTCAAGCCGGCTCGGAAGTGTCCGCCTTATTAGGGCGCATGCCTTCGGCTGTCGGTTACCAGCCCACCCTGGGCACTGAGATGGGAGTTCTTCAGGAACGCATCACCTCGACTAAAAAAGGGTCCATCACCTCTGTGCAGGCCATCTACGTGCCAGCGGATGACCTCACCGATCCTGCACCCGCCACCACCTTTGCTCATCTGGACGCCACGACCGTGTTATCCAGGCAACTAGCGGAATTGGGGATCTACCCGGCTGTTGATCCCCTCGATTCCACCTCACGCATTTTGGATCCCCATATTCTGGGAGAAGAGCATTACAATGTCGTCCAAGCCGTGCAAGGGACACTCCAGCGTTACAAAGACTTACAGGATATTATTGCCATCCTGGGCATGGACGAACTTTCTGAAGAAGACAAGCAGATCGTCGCACGTGCTCGAAAACTTCAACGGTTTCTTTCCCAACCCTTTCATGTGGCTGAAGCCTTTACCGGAACTCCAGGTAAATACGTCAAGCTCAAAGACACGGTGAGAAGTTTCAAGGAAATCGTAGAAGGAAAATATGATGACCTGCCGGAGCAGGCCTTTTATATGGTGGGGACAATCGAAGACGCGCTAGAGAAGGCTGAGAAGTTGGGATATAAGCGCTGATGGCTGAGACCGCGACTCACGAACCCTCCACGAAACTGCTGCTTGAAGTCGTCACACCGGACAAGCTGTTGGTCAGCGAGTACGTGGATCAAGTGATCGCGCCAGGAAGTGAAGGTGATTTTGGCGTGCTGCCTGGCCATTGCCACTTTCTCTCCACGCTTCGCATTGGAGAGCTCCAGTACCGTGTTGGCGAACGGACTGCTTATATGTCTGTGCTGTGGGGGTTTGCCGAGGTGACGCCGCAGAAGGTAACCATCCTAGCGGAAATTGCGGAAAAAGCCGAGGATATTGATGTCGAGCGGGCTCAAGCAGCCGTCGCGAGAGCAGAAGCGAGGCTTGAGCGTGGGGGGCTTCCCTCTGAGGTAGAAGAAGCGAAGATCAGTCTCGAGAAAGCCCGATTGCGCCAGAAGGTCGCAGAGCGGCTCAAACACCAAAGAGGTCTGTGATATCCCATGAGTGGAGACCATTGGTCTTCCCATGCCGAGAAAGGCGGCACATGGAAATCTTCCCTCTTCCCACCACCCTAATCATATCCTCACCACCACCGAGCTTATTGTCACCGCCGGGGAATCTCCCAAACGGCTGGACCAATTTCTCGCCAATCGAGAACCCCGCTTGTCCCGTACGGCCCTTCAGCGCTTGATCCTTGAAGGTCATATTACCGTTGGCGGACAACCAGTCAAGCCGAGCCATAAGATCAAGCCTGGTGACCGCATTCGCCTGTGTATTCCTCGCCCTCAACCGCTGGAGATCAACCCCGAGCCCATTCCATTAGAGATTCTCTACGAGGATGAAGCCATTCTGGTCCTCAATAAACAGGCCGGCTTGGTCGTCCACCCTGCTCCTGGGAATTGGACGGGGACCTTGGTGAATGCCCTACTCCACCATATGCTCCAGACAGGAAGCCTCTCGACCATCGGGGGGAAGGAACGACCCGGGCTCGTCCATCGGCTTGATAAAGAAACTAGCGGGGTCATGGTGGTTGCCAAACAAGATGAAGCCCATGCCCATCTGGCGGCACAGTTCAAACGCCATAGTATTCTTCGGATATATGAAGCCTTGGTCTGGAAAGGCCCTCGATCCTCTCGGGGGACCATTGAATTGGCCATTGGCCGTGATGCGAGGGAGCGGAAAAAGTTCTCTTCTCGGACCATGAAACCCAAACCATCCGCAACCGAATATGTGGTCCATGAACGGCTAGGGGCTCTTGCAGCCCACGTCGTTCTGTATCCCCGAACGGGCCGAACCCATCAGCTGCGCGTGCATCTCGCCACCATGGGATGCCCGATTCTTGGCGATCGTGTTTATGGAGGGAAGAAGGTCATGGTACTAGGAGCCGTCTCCGTGCCTCGGGTCATGCTCCACGCGCGTGTCCTGGGATTTCTCCATCCTGTGACCAAGGAAGCCATCCGGTTTGAAGCCGATATGCCCCAGGACATGCAGGAGGTCCTGGCCCAACTTCGGGTGCAAGCAGAGGCTGATCTGTGCCCTTGACAGTAGGGTGCTGGGCTTTTGTACAGTGGATTTATGCCTCCTGCGAAAGACCTTGAGCCTAGTCAGGTGTTGGATACACTCGGCGAACTCATTGCAGGGCTCGCGGCGTTTGCAGCCAAGGTTCCGGCGCATGCCTCTCTCCCCCTGCCCGGTGGGCTTAAGCCGACGCCTGAAGCGGTGGAATCCTATGAAACGGTGGTGTATCGATTTCGGGAGCGGGCCGGCCACACCTTTAAAGCCCTGAATAGCTTTTTCCTGGACTCACTGGAGGCCTTCGAGGCTGGGCGGGTCATTGATGCGGTTCTCCCCCTGGTGCAGGCCATTGATCGGCTTGTTGCCCTCCATGCCGAAGAAAAAATTCAGTTCAGCCCGGCTGAGCAAGGGCGGATTCGGGAATACCACCGTCGGTTGGAAGGTCTCCTCCCGGAAACCAGCAAGCCGGAGATTGACCTTCCACCGCCCACAATCTATTGA
>RFGT01000125.1 GCA_003696975.1 Nitrospirota bacterium
CCAAAACGAGATCGATATCCCGGGCCAACGCCACATGTTGAAACCCATCATCAAGAAGAAAAGCATCAACAGGGTAGCGATCCAGTACCCATTTTCCGACCTCATATCGATTCGTTCCCACGGCCACAAGCACTCCAGGACACCGCTGAGCAATCAAAAACGGTTCGTCGCCGGCCTCTTGGGGCTCTACCAACACCTCCCTCCCATCCGAGACCAAGAGGCAAGCAGCCTGGCTGGTTCGTCGATATCCCCGGCTTAACACCCCAAGACGATGGCCACGGGCCTGAAGTTGTCGCGCCAGCCAGATCACAAACGGGGTCTTCCCCGTTCCCCCCACTGTCACATTACCCACACTCATCACAGGGCAAGGAAGGCCGCGTGTGGCCAGCCAGCCATGTCGATAGAACCAATGGCGGGTGCGGACGGCCAGTTCATAGGGAACAGTCAACACATCCAGTACTGACATCATTCACTGCGATCCATAACTCTGTCTTTTCGTCGTGAGCGTGGAGCTCCCGTATGATGACTCCCCCCTCGATGGACACCTCTCATCGCGTATGGCGACGGTCTAGAAGCTTGAGATATCGTCACGGCCGAGCGCGATCCTTAAGCAATGGATCCAAGAGGATCGAGAGATAGTGCATGTTTCGCTCCACCACACCCCGATGAGCATGGACGAGTTGTTGGGCCGCTTTCCCCATTGTTTCCACCCAGGCGTGATCGTGAAACGCCTTTACCAAAAGAGGCAGCAAGTCCGCCTCCCCAGCAACTTGGACCCCCCCTCCTTCCTTCGTCAAAAGCTCCGCAATATCGAGACAGTGATCGGTAAACGGACCAAAAAACACGGGCTTTCCCCATCTCGCTGGTTCTAGTAAATTATGCCCACCGATCGGGACCAAAGTCCCTCCAACAAAGGTGACGTAGGCCAAGCCATAAATCTGAGCCAGTTCACCGCGAGAATCAAGCACAATAACACGGGGCTGGCCTATATGCTTGTCTATAGGAAAAGCAGAAAGTTGACTCCGCCGTAGAGGCGTCAACCCATACCGCTGCACCATGGCCTCCACCTGCTGGGTGCGCTCGATGTGGCGAGGCGCAAGGAGCAAAATCGCTCGTGGAAACGAGCGAAGAAGTGCCTTGTAACATCTGAGCAGCGCCTCTTCTTCTCCTTCATGGGTGCTTCCCGCGACAATCAACCGTTCGGATGGCTGCACGCCGAGCATATGAAGGGTGATCGAGGGTTCCAACCCTTCGGACAACATGGCAGATTGATCGAATTTCATATTTCCGGTTCGATACACTCGTTCGGGAGGAACGCCAAGCCGGAGAAACCGATGCCGATCTCGTTCGGATTGCACCAAACAGAGGGTCAAACAAGACAGCACTCGATGAAAAAATGGGCGTACCAGACAATACCACTGAAACGATCGCGAGGAGAGACGTCCATTTACCAAAACCGCGGGCACATCATGGCGCCTGAGAACGCGCAATAAATTGGGCCAGAGCTCAGTTTCAACCAGGAGAAATCCTGCTGGATGCAGATGGCGAATCAGCCGATTAATGGCCCAAGGCCAATCCACCGGCAAGTAACAATGAGTAGCAATACCAGCCAAGTGACGCTCGACCGCTTCGCGCCCAGTTTCTGTTATGGTCGATACCAGGACAGAAGCAGCAGGATAACGATCATGCAGCGCCCGCACTAGCGGAGCCACAGTCGCCACCTCACCAAAAGAGACGGCATGGACCCACAACACGGGCTGTCCCGGCGCAGGGATGTTGGGAAGCCGCAGACCAAGGCGTTGGAGTAACCCTCGCCGGCATCGCTTCTTGCAGAGGAGACTCAGGATAATGAAAGGCGCGCAGCCAATCACCAATATCTGATAGAGCACATATCCCATCATAGACCTTCCGATTGCTATCGCTGCTGCACGGCGACATTGGCCCGCCTAGTCATCTCATTTAAAGTGCGTTCAAGCTCGCTCCGGCAGGCTTCAAGGCCGAAGGAATCCATGTCGGCGGGTACCCACAGAGGGTCGCCCCAGAGAAACATCCCTCGCCCACCAGGCAGGGGCAAGAGAAATTGATCCCAGCTTGGGAAGACTTTTTTTTTGAACTGGCAAACACCAGCGGTATAACGGGCAATCCCGTGGCCCGTGCGAGATGGATCACTCCGGCTTTGGCCACATGCCGCGGCCCTTGAGGACCATCTGGAGTGATCACTAGATCAGCACCCTGTCGACCTGCCCGAATAAGTTGGCGAAACGCGACATCACCTCCACGCGTGGTGGAGCCGCGAACCACCTGGAACCCAAAACGTTTGACAATACGAGCGATGACCTCTCCATCCCGGTGTTGGCTTACAAGAATATACGCCTTGTTCCCTCGATACGCCAAAGGCATCATCAGTTGTTGATCGTGCCAAAACGCGATAATAATGCCCTGTCCGATGGCATGAAATCGATCGACCTTTTCTTCTCCCTCGACCCGAATAGGGAGCACTACGCCCAGCAGCCGAATCAGCCACGCACCCAACCATGACACCACCCCAAGAGGAACCCTGACTCGCATGTCACCGCCTCATTGCCGCAATGATTCCAGAGGCTGCTCATGGAATTGCGTGAGATAGAGTTGCTTGTAGGCGCCATTGCGCTGGAGCAACTCGGTATGAGTTCCGGTTTCCACGATTTTCCCGTGACTCAAGACCACAATTCGATCGGCATGTTGAATCGTTGATAAGCGGTGAGCAATCACCAAGGTCGTGCGATTCGCCATTAAATTGGCCATCGCGTATTGGACGATTCGTTCCGACTCCGAATCCAAGGAAGAAGTCGCCTCATCCAAGATCAACAGCGGAGGATCTCGGAGAATCGCCCGGGCAATGGCAAGACGCTGACGTTGTCCGCCAGAGAGTTTCACCCCGTCTTCTCCGATCACCGTCTCCAACCCATGCGGCAGTGCCTCGATAAACTCCCAAGCATAGGCCAGTTTGGCAGCCTGGATAATCTCGTCGTCGCTCGCCTCCTGTCGGCCATATGCAATATTTGCCCGAATGGTCTCGTCAAACAGCACAGTGTCCTGCGACACGATGCCAATTTGACTCCGCAGCGAAGAGAGTGTCACCTCTTGGATGTTCCGGCCATCAATGAGGATCTCTCCCTTGGTAGGAGTATAAAATCGGGGAACCAAATTGACCAAGGTCGTTTTTCCGCTTCCACTCTTTCCCACCAGAGCCACCACTTCTCCTTGTCGAATCGTCAGATTCACATCCTGTAGGGCCCATTCCGTACTTCCGGCATAGCGAAAACTCACATGTCTGAACTCAATCGCTTGGGAAAGAGGGGGGAGAATCGTCTTCCCCGTATTTACCTGATGCTCATTTTCCTGGTCCAGGACGTCGAAAACTCGCTTGGCCGCGGCGATTGTGGTCTGAATGGATGTGTTCGCTCCTGCCAAGCGGCGAATAGGTGCATAGGCCATGAACAGGGCTGTCAAAAACGAGAAAAAGGCCCCTGGGGTCATCATGCCGGAAATCACAAGATGGCCACCATACCAAATAATCACCGTGATCCCGGCAATCGCAATAACTTCCATCAAAGGAGAAGTCAACGCTGCCAATTGGGCGGATTTCACGTTCGCCCGCATGTACGAATGATTGCTTTTTCGAAACCGTTCTTCCTCCCTTTGCTCTTGACCATAGCCTTTTACGATCTGGATGCCCGTGAAAATTTCCTTGAGGACGGAGGCCATATCCCCCATGGATTCCTGGCCTCGCGTTGCCAGCCTCCTGAGGCGTCTGCCAATCCGCACGATCACCGTCATAGACACCGGAACGATCACCAATAAGACTGAGGCCAATTTCCAGTTAAGATAGAACACCCATCCCACCAACCCCACAAAGGTCAAGCCTTGCTGCAATAAGTCCTTCAGCACATTAGGAACAGCTTGTCCCATCTGGTTCACATCATGCGTAATCCGAGAAACCAGTTGCCCTGAGGCATGCTCGTGATGAAATCGAACCGGCAAGTCGATAATATGGCGAAACAATTGATGGCGAATGTCGGCAATAATCCGATTTCCCACATAGCTCATAAGATAGGCTTGGCCATAAGCAAATGCGCCTTTGAGCAAGGCGACGAGCAGAAGTGCAATGGGTAATAAAAGCAACAACGCCTCGTTTTTATCGATGAAAATGCCATCTAATACCGGACGAACCAGCCAGGCATAAGCAGCCGTCAAGCCGGCCACCATTATAGAGCAGAGACACGCTCCGACCAGCCGCCACTGATACGGACGGAGGTAATCAAAAATACGGAGAAAAATTCTTAGGTTCGACATTCGGCTAGAATAATCTCCGCCGCGCGTTTGGACGCGCCAGGAGTTCCCATTCGCTGCCGGACAAAGCAAAAAGCCTGTTTCATGTGTGTACGAGCGGTTTCGTCCCGTAACCACCGCACTGTCTCTTCGCTCAACCGTTCAACCGTGGCCTCATATTGAAGGAGCTCCGGCACAATCCTCTGGCCGGCGACCAAGTTCACCAACCCAATATGGTCGACGGTAGCCAGCCGTTTGGCAATCTGATACGTCAGCCACGGCAGTCGATAGGTGATCAACATCGGAGTTCCGATCAATGCCGCTTGCAGGGTGGCCGTTCCGGAAGCTACAAGCAAAAAATCCGCCGCCGCTATGACCTCATTGGAGCGATGACCGACAACGGTTACCCCCGTTTTTGTATCCTGACTCGAGGACTTCATCAGCTCGGCCACCAAGGTTTCTGAAATAGAAGGGGCACGACTCACCACACAATGCAGGGCAGGATAAGCCTTCCGCACTCGGCAAACCGCTTCCCACATGTAGGGGAGTAGGGCACGGACTTCACTTTCTCGACTGCCCGGCAGAAGCCCTAACACAAGTTCCTGCTGAGGAAGCCCCAACTCCTTGCGCAGCCGTGTTTTGTCATACTGAGGCGTAAGGGTATCCAGCAGTGGGTGCCCGACGAACTTACAGGAGAGACCGACCGTGCGAAAAATTTCCTCCTCGAACGGAAGAATGACAATCAAATGCTTGATCACCTGCTTCATCAGGCGAACGCGACGCCACCCCCAGGCCCACACCTGAGGAGCGATATAATAGATGACACGATGGCCTGCCCGTGCAGCGATTCTGGCAAGCCGAAGATTCATTCCCGGATTATCAATAAACACCACGGCATCAAATGCTTCGTGACGAAGCAGATGGCGCATTTTCACAAAATTTAACATTCCGTTCCACAGATGAGCAGGTCCCGGTGCCCCTACCGCATCAACCCGCTTCATATCTGGCACAAGCTGGACCCCTGCCGCTCGCATCTGGTGACCACCTACGCCCACCAGAGTCACCTGAGGATTCAAACCCTGAAGCGCTCGCGCAAGATTTGCACCATGGAGATCTCCCGAGGCCTCTCCAGCAACGAGGAGGATACAGGGCATCTCGATTCTCCTTAAATGCGCATGTGGGCAGACGGGATCGAATGGGGCGCAGCTTGTCTCTTAGAGAACACCTTGGAGGTGCGGATCAGTGCAAGAATGTCTTGAGCCAACTGCAAGGCGGCGACTCCCTCCTCTCCTGGGACAACCACAGGCGCTCCGTCTTCTACAGAACGAACAAACGCGCGCAACTCGCGTTTGAGAGGTTCCTCGGTGTCCGCCTGGATAGGAATGGTCTCAACAGAGGAAAGCGCGCCTTCAGAGGAGACGACTCGTCTGGACATCCGGCCCGATCGAGCATGATAGTCAATGGAAAGATAGAGTTCAGGCTGAAATAACCGAAGCTTGCGAAGGCGACCAGTGGAAATCCGGCTTGCGGTCATGTTGGCCACACATCCACTTTCAAATTCCAACCGCGCATTGGCGAAGTCAATCGTAGATGAGAGCACCGTGATTCCTGACGCCTGCACGTGTTTCACGGCACCTAAATCGAACGACCGGACGATGTCAAGGTCATGAATCATGAGATCCAGTACAACATCTACGTCTGTGCCCCTCGGCTGAAACGGGCTCAACCGGTGGCATTCGATAAACGCGGGATGATGAATGAACGGACGGATTTCATCAAGCACCGGATTGAACCGCTCGATGTGACCTACTTGTAAGACCCGATTCCGGCGCCGGGCGAGGTCTACCATGGCTTGAGCCTCCTCTACAGTGGACGCAATCGGCTTTTCGACAAGTACATGGACACCAGCCATGAGACATTCCCTCACAACCGGATAATGTACTGTTGTGGGCACGGCAACACTGACGGCGTCTACCATGGACAGACACGCGGAAAGGTCAGCCCAGGCTGAAACCCCATACCGCTGGGCAACAGCAGCAGCGCGCTGCTCATCCACATCCATCACACCTACCAACCGGACGCCCGGGAGTTCATGATACACGCGCGCGTGATTGGTCCCGAGATGCCCTACTCCGATGACCCCAACTTTCAACACGTTGATCCCTGATCCTAATCCTTAAGACCTCAAACACTCGATGGACTTATGCCTTGCCCCTTGCATCAGGGCTTCTGCAACCAGCCTCACTCATATACCCGCCATCTTCGACCAACTGTCATCGGGGCTGGTCGATCCAATCCCTACAACGGCAATCGCAGCCTCTTGGGCATACGCCAAGAGCTCTTGGCGGTCGAGCAGGACCGTTTTGTGGGCTTCCACGGCCAAGGCGGAAGCCCCCACTGACTTCATAACCGCAATGGTCTTTGGACCGACCGCTGGCAAATCAAAGCGAAGATCTTGCTGTGGCTTGCACCGCTTGATCACCACAGTCCCCTCATGCGCTAATTGCCCGCCACGGCGGATCGTTTCATCCGTCCCCTCCACGGCCTCCACGGCGACAACGACTCGGTCTTTCACGACAATGCATTGCCCGATATCCAACCGTCCGATCGCGGAGGCAATCTCCCAGCCAAAGGCAATATCCTCACGTTCTTTCTTGGTTAAGCGACGATTGGTCAAGAGCCCCTCTTCGGCCAAGATTCGTTGAAGCCCAAATGTAGAGGGGTGAATGGTAATCCCTTCACGTTCGAGTTCCGCGGCGATTTCTCGCAGGATGACATCATCCTTCCACTGTCTTAGACGACTGAAGAGAGCCATAGCGCGAAAATCCGGGCGCACGTGTTTGAACAGATGGGTTTTTCGGATCCCGCCGAGCATCACCGCATGCTGCACGCCATCCTGTTTCAACACCGTAATAGCTTTCCCGAATTGGCCAATGCGAATCCAATAAATACGGTCGACATATTGGGTGAGTTCAGGAGACGTTTCTCCAACGTGCGCCACAGCCGAGATGAGATAGCCAAGTCGGGAAGCATTCTCCGCGAAGAGGAGAGGAAATCGACCGTTCCCGGCAATAAGGCCAATCCGATCTCCGGGACGAGGAAGCGAGGAGGCGGGTTGCTCCGATTGCGAGATCGATTCACTCATTCAAATTCTTCGTCAACTTCTGTACCTTTGCCCGCGGCCCGGCAAGTCCCTCGCGTGGAACTCTCAAGAAAGGTCAAAAGTGCTAGGACGTCCGGACTATCTTGAAATTGATGACGGGCCAATTTCGTGGCCTCGCTTAATCGCATGCCTTTACGAAATAAGACTTGATAGGCCTGTTTAAGCACGCGGATCCGTTGTGCGGAAAATCCCCCACGTCGAAGGCCAATGGTATTCACGCCATAGAGTCGGGCACGATACCCAGCCGCTCGCATATAGGGAGGGACGTCACGACCCACCGCTGAACAACCCCCAATCATGGCATATTCACCCACCCGGACATACTGATGGATGCCCACAAGCCCTCCGATGACGGCATAGTCACCAATAGTAATGTGTCCGGCAAGTGTCGCGGCATTGGCCATAATGACGTGATTCCCGACATGACAATCGTGAGCAATGTGCACGTAAGCCATAAGAAAGTTGTGGTGCCCCACTGTTGTACATCCCCCGCCGAAGGCCGTCCCTCGATTGACAGTGACATATTCCCGGAGAATATTCTCGTCGCCAATGACCACTCGCGTCGGCTCTCCACGATATTGAAGATGCTGCGGTGGAGATCCCACAGAGACATAGGGAAACAGGAGACATCGCTGACCAATTTCCGTGCGCCCCTCAACACACACATGAGAGAGGAGTTGCGTTCCCCGGCCAATTTTCACATGCTCGCCCACAATACAGAACGGCCCAATCTTGACATCCTCATCGAGTTCAACCGTGCTGTGGACCACCGCGGTCGGATGGATCGTCGTCATGCGGGACCTTTCTCGACTGTGGCGATATCTACTCGATCGGATTCAGGGCCAGCGGGTCCAGTGCGCTCCGATTGTTCAACACTCACCATCGCAGTTGTCTCGCCTTCAGCGACCACGCTGTCCTCAACAAACGCTTTCCCCAGCATCCGCCAAAACGGAGGACGCCGTTTCATGACTTCGACGTGCAGTCGCAGTTGATCTCCTGGAACAACCGGTTTTCGAAATTTGACGTGATCCAACCCTGCTAAATACACCACGGGAGCCCCATCAAGAGGCAGGGACTTAATGGCCAATACTCCTCCCACCTGGGCGAGTGCCTCTAAAATCAAAACCCCTGGCATGATTGGGCGACCAGGAAAATGTCCTTGAAAAAACGGCTCATTGATTGTGACGTTTTTGATACCGACGATTCTGACATTGACCTCGAATTCCGCAATATAATCAACCAATAAAAATGGGTATCGGTGCGGCAGGATCTTTTGAATGTCTAAGGTATTCATCAGGCAGGTTGCCATGATCGTCTCCCTTCATCTGCGAGGCCATGCCGCTTCTTGTGGCAAGGGGCTTTCTTGACCGCTCTCCTCTCGCGGCATGTCTCCAGTTTTCTCAGTCCCCCTGCTTGTGCGAAGGATTGCATTTCGCTATTTATTCTCCCTCGCTACTCTGCCGATCCAAAGCCGAGAGCACTTCCTCAGAAATATCCAACTGCGGTGCATAGTACCGCACAGGGGTGGTTTTCCCCTTCTCCAATACCACTATCAAGCCGCGTTGGCGGGCAATTGTAGCGACAACCGCTTCAACTTGCTCCCGGAATTCATCAAAGAGCTCAGCTTGTTTTTCCTGGACCTCTCGGTTGAGGTCTGCCACTTTTTGCTGATATTCCAGCATCCGTCGGCGAAATTGTTCTTGTCGCCGTTGTCGTGCGGAAGGGCTCAACACACTGCCTTGTCGTAATAATTGGGTCTCTAACTCACGGAGTTCCTCCTGCTCAAGATCGATCAAGGCCTGACGATCTTTCATAAATGAGGTGAGCGACTGATTCACCCGCTTGCCGAGTTTCGATTGAGCAAGAAGCCATTGCATATCCACCACTCCAACACGAATCCCTTGTTGTGCTATGGGATTTGTCGTATCGGCAGAGCGAGTGGAGGAGGCACATGAAACCAACACGACCAGCCCAAGAAAGTACCCGGAGGTAAGCCATAGGTTCGCCTGTGAGACGATGTGCTTTGCTTCGCCCCATGCTGAACGAGAGAAGAATCTAGAACAGATTGCCCACAGAGAATTCAAATGCTGATGCACTTTCATTGCGTCGAGGACTGAGATTAATCCCCCAGGCCGCACGGAGCGGACCAAAGGGTGAAATCCAACGCACTTCTAATCCTGTGGCTGGGCGCAAGTTGAATGAGAGACTCTCATTTTCAGCAAAACCCTTGCCATAGTCGAAAAAAAGCACTCCGTTGAGCTTCGCATCGGGAATAACAGGAAAAATTAATTCGCTGTTAAGAATAATCTCTTTATTTCCTCCTGCTAATGTGCCTCCGGAGGTGACAGGACCGGCTCGGCCAAACTTAAATCCTCTTACCGTATTGATTCCCCCAACAAAAAACAACTCTGTCAAGGGGACAGGATCTCCCCCGTATCCCTCAGCGACGCCCAACCGACCACGCAGAGCCACCCGAAGATCCCATATCGGTAAGGGAGTATATTTCAGCCCATCCAACAGGAAACTGTAAAAGTTATTGGTTCCTCCAAAAGCTTCCGAGCCTAAGCTTACCCTGATTCCCGATCGAATGCCTCGCCGCGGATCTAAAAAATTATCCCGCGTATCCCGAAACAGACTGGCTCGAAATCCGGTGGTCACCTGGTTACCCACTTGATTCACAATAAATTGCGGAGCATCCGATGACGGATTTTCAATCGTGATCCCTTCGCCAACTAATGTCAAACTCCCCACAATATATTCCGAGAACTGCCGGCCAAATCGAATATTCGCGCCTGTCCTGCGCTGAAAGTACGTCAGAAAGTTCGTTTGGGTACTGAATCCATCAACCTGAAACGACGTGGGACCATCAAAGAGAGCCGGATTGCGAAACGTTACGATACCAATTGTCCGCCGCACACCAAATTGCCCGCGTATCCTGACTAAGTATCCCAAACCAAAAAGATTCCCCTCGGTGATATTGGCCAACGCGGCAAATTGGTCCAACGTGCTAAATCCGCCTCCGATGCTGAATGAACCTGTTGGTTTTTCTTTGACTTTGACCTCCAAGTCTACCTGATCTTCCGCGACTTGTTTCGGGATGATCTCCACCGTCTCGAAAAAATTTAGATTATTCAAGCGTTCAAAGCTTCGTTTAATCGCGACGGAGTTGATAACCTCCTGTTCATCAACCCGGATTTCTCGGCGAATGACATTATCACGGGTCTTCTCGTTCCCTCTAATCCGAATCTGTCGCACACGAATCAGCGCACCCTCTTTAATTGTAAACGTAATATCCGCCGTCAGGGTATCGGGATGCGGCACCAGTGACGGCGTCACCTCGGCGAAAGAATAGCCTTTCTCACCGTACAGATCCGTCACCCGCGTCACCTCCTGACGAATCGTCGTTCGCTGAAAGACTTCTCCCGGCACCACAAGCGAGGAGGCAGCTAACTCCTCATCGGTAAAGACCGTGTTCCCTTCGTAGCGCACTTCCCCAATGGTATAGGGCCGGCCTTCAACGATATGAAAGGTGAGAGTGAAGGATTCCTTGTCGTCACTTAACTCGACAAGTGGCCGATCCACCTGGACATCGAGATATCCTCTATTTGCATAGACCTCTTTAATCCGTTCCACATCATTGGCGAGCTCCTCCTTGCGGAGCACGCCTGCATCGGTTATCAACGAGAGCAGAGGAACCCATTCTCGGTTGGCCATCACAGCCAAGAGCGCATCCTTTCCGATGACCGTATTTCCAATGAACTTGATCTCACGAATTCGTGCCTGCCGTCCTTCTTTAATGAAGAACGTCACCCGATTGCGCGTCTCACCCAAGGCCTGAATAATGGGGATGACCTGAACGTTGTGGTAGCCTTCTTCCCGGTAGGCCTCTCTGATCTTTTCGGCACTGCGTTTCACGTCTTGGTAATCAAGAAACACTTGGGGACGTAACGTGATCACCTCCTGCAACTTGTCGTCTGAGAGGTGCTCATTCCCATCAAAGACAATTTCTGCTACAAATTGTTTCTCTCGAACGACAATGACTACGGTGACCCCTTGGGGCTGAGGTTCAGTCTGAATCTGTACATCTTCGAAAAACCCCATTTCGTATATCCGCTGAATTTGTTCTCGAGTCTTCTCCGGTGTGAGAATATCTCCCACGTGAAGTGTCACATGTTCGAGAATCGCAGTACGTTCAATCCGCTGATTTCCGCGGACCTCGATAGCCTTAATTGTCGGACCTGTTTCTTGGGTCCATCCCACTCCACCCAATCCCCAGAAAAGAATCGGCCACACAAGCCACCACCATCCTAAGACCTCATTATGGCTTTTGAACCCTGGCTGGTGTGACGGTCCCGTCACCTGTGGGTTAGACAGCCACATCTGCCTCTGTGTCATTCACCCAGTTTATCCTGTGGTTGGAGCTGTAGTTATACCGGAAATCATCTTCTCCATGACCGCAAAGAGATTTCTTCTCCGAGATCGAGATGTGTGAAGAAGCCATACTGCCCGCAGGTAACGCAACGGTCGCTGGATTTCTACCGGATTTCGTCGAGAAGGCGCTCCTCGTGATGCCCCACCGTCATGGCTGCTCGGAGCATCGCCGGCAGGGAGGAGAGGATAATACCGGGGGGATTATATCGGCCTCTTACATCCTTGTAAAGTAAAGTTCCCACATCTCATACATTCATCAACGACGTACCTTTTCCTTGACATTCTTTTTCTGCTTCACCTACTATCGTGCCAACGGCGCGTTTCACAGGTAGTGTAGAGGAGAACGGTACTCTCTGATCTTTTAGGCAGCCGCCTGTCGTGGATTTTTACGGCACTTTCCAACCTACATGAAGAGCTAGAGTTTGTCACAATTCGTTCCACATTCTTTATATGGCATCTGAACAACCTGTCAATCACCAAGATGTAGAAATTCCCGAACGCCTTCCTTTGATCCCGGTTCGCGATATAGTGGTTTTTCCTTACATGGTCCTCCCGCTTTTCGTAGGACGCGATATCTCGATCAAAGCCATTGAGGCGGCTCTTGCAGGAAACCGCATGGTCTTTTTAGCAGCGCAAAAAGCCCTTGATACCGAAACCCCAACCCCTGACGATATTTATGCAGTGGGTACGGTGGGTATCATTATGCGCATGCTCAAGCTCCCGGATGAACGAGTCAAGATCCTTATCCAGGGATTGGCCAAAGGCCGGATCGTAGAATATCTCCAATCAACACCCTACTATTCAGTCAAGATTGAGAAGATCCCGCCCCCCGACACTCCGCCTGCCTCTTTGGAAACTGAGGCCGTAATCCGTACGGCGAAAGAGTCGCTGGAACGCCTAGTGAGTCTAGGAAAAGTTTTAATGCCTGATGTCATGGTCGTCATTGAAAATCTTGATGACCCGGGACGACTCGCCGACATCATCATCTCCAACTTGGGCCTTAAGGTCGATGTCACCCAAGAGATCTTGGAGATCAACGATCCGCTTGCACGGCTCAAACGCGTCAGTGAAATTCTTGCTAAAGAAATTCAAGTCTTGTCCATGCAGCAAAAGATTCAAGCCGAGGCCAAGGGCGAGATCGACAAAACCCAGCGCGAGTACTTTTTGCGGGAGCAACTCAAGGCCATTCAAAAAGAGCTGGGAGAGTTAGATGAACGTGCCGAAGAAGCCGCCGAATTCCGCAGGCGTATCCAAGAAGCCCACATGCCTGAAAAGGTCTTGAAGGAGGCGGAGAAGCAGCTCAAGCGCTTGGAAAAAATGCATCCCGACACAGCGGAGGCTGCGACGGTTCGCACCTACCTGGAGTGGATGGTCGAGCTTCCCTGGAGCAAGGCGTCGCCGGATAATCTGGATATCAAAACCGCCCAAACCGTCCTGAACGAGGATCACTACGATCTGGAGAAGGTCAAAGAGCGCATCTTGGAATACCTCGCCGTGCGAAAATTAAAGGAAAAAATGAAAGGCCCCATTCTTTGCTTTGTGGGACCTCCGGGAGTTGGCAAAACTTCCTTAGGCAAATCGATTGCTCGAGCCCTCGGTCGCGAATTTGTCCGAATGAGTCTCGGCGGCATTCGAGATGAAGCAGAGATCCGCGGGCACCGCCGGACTTACGTCGGAGCACTGCCCGGACGCATCATCCAGGGCATCAAACAGGCCGGAACTAACAATCCCGTATTCATGTTGGATGAGGTCGACAAGGTGGGTATGGATTTTCGAGGGGATCCCTCTGCCGCTTTGCTGGAAGTCCTAGACCCCGAACAGAACCATACGTTTACAGATCACTACTTAGGTGTTCCCTTTGACCTGAGCAATGTTATGTTTATCACCACAGCCAATCTGATTGATCCCATCCTCTCGGCCTTGCGCGACAGAATGGAAATCATTGAGATCCCCGGATATACCGAGGAAGAAAAGTTAGGGATCGCCCGTCGATACCTCATCCCCCGTCAACTTCAGGAACACGGGATCACAGAGGCTCATTGTTCCATTCCCGACCACACATTGAAAAAGATCATCATGCACTATACGCGTGAGGCTGGAGTCCGGAACCTCGAACGAGAGATTGCCAACATCCTGCGGAAAGTCGCACGGCGTGTCGCCGAAGGGAAGGTCCGCCGGTATCGTATTACACCCCAAAACCTGCACAAGTTTCTTGGCGTCCCGAAATTTCTCCCTGAAATGGAACAAGAAAAAGACCAAGTCGGAGTCGCCACGGGACTCGCATGGACTGAGACAGGCGGAGATGTTCTCTATGTCGAGGCCTCATCCGTCAAAGGCAAAGGCCAACTCTGCTTGACAGGCCACCTCGGGGACGTTATGAAAGAATCCGCTCAAGCGGCGCTCAGTTATATCCGCTCTCGAGCCACTCAACTGGGGATTCGTCCGGAGGTTTTTGGCAATACCGATATTCATATCCACGTCCCGGCTGGGGCCATTCCCAAAGATGGACCGTCTGCAGGCATTACCATGGCCGCTGCGGTCGCTTCTAGTCTCATGAATGTCCCAACCCGGCATGATGTGGCCATGACAGGAGAAATTACGCTCCGGGGACGTGTTCTCCCCGTCGGCGGACTCAAAGAGAAAATTCTGGCCGCTAAACGCGCAGCGATTACCACGGTGATCCTCCCGCAGCGCAACGAAAAAGATCTCGAGGATCTTCCCAAACATCTCCGCAAAGGGATGCGCTTTCTCTTCGTTGAAACCATGGACGACGTGCTCCCTGCTATCTTACATCTGCCTCGCCGGTTACACCAAAAACTCATCAAATCCAAAACCACCCGATCCACAACTACTGCCGTCACGAAAAAGAAACGTGTCGCCGCGAGCTCGCACGCAGGATAAGGCCATCTCCCGTCAATCATCACACCGCCGCCAGCCCCCTTCCCGTTCGCCATCACTCTCGCAACTCGGGGAACTCGGAGTTATCCATCTGCTCCGCCGCCGATTTGCAACACGGACCCGGTCGATTATTCAGGGTATTGGTGACGATGCGGCAATCGTTCGGCTGCCAGCCGGCCACCTTCTCCTTGCCAGCACGGACCTTCTGGTAGAAGGCATACATTTCGACCTGCGATACCATACGTTTGGGGACATCGGCTATCGCGCAGCCGTAGCTAATCTCAGCGACATTGCCGCCATGGGCGGAACCCCACGGTACCTCCTCACATCCCTAGCCCTACCCGCGCGGTATCGCCAGGACGACCTTGAAACCTTGTATCAAGGCCTCCACACAGCCTGTCAACCCTACCGCCTTTCTTTGATCGGCGGTGATACATCGTCGTCGCTCAGCGGGGTCTTCCTCGCGATCACAATCATCGGAAGTGCGCTCCCCGATCAGATTCTCACTAGACAAGGCGCCCGAATCGGTGATCTCGTGTATGTGACGGGAACACTTGGCGATGCCGGGGCCGGGCTTGAGATCCTGAGACATCACACCAAACCCACACGGCGAAGAGGTCGAACTGACGAGCAGTTTCTGCTCCTCCGACACCTTCGACCAATCCCAAGAGTGGGCCTTGCTCGTCGGCTCAGTTGCCTTCGCCTCGCGACAGCCGCTATTGATCTCTCCGATGGACTGGCCAGCGATCTCCACCATTTGTGCGCGGAAAGTGGCGTCGGGGCTCGCATCTGGGCTGGTGCCCTCCCTCTGTCTCCTGCGTTCCGCCGGTTCATGACACGGACACTCCAGGATGCCCTCGACACAGCTCTAACCAGCGGGGAAGATTTTGAATTATTGTTCACGGCTTCTCCTACGTCTCGCTCTCGTCTTGACCGCCTTGCGCGTTCTCTCGACTTCCCCCTCACCTGTATCGGAGAAATTACCTCCAAACGGGAAGGAATCACACTCAAGCATGAAGACGGCTCTTGCCGACAAATCCCGACAGCGGGGTATACTCACTTTCGGCAAACAAAAAAGGCATCGCATACCCTCTATGGCCGCGTCTCAACAGGATAGACACATTCAACGGTTGCACAAGCCCTCATTTTTTCTGCTTTCACGGGCTACGCTCCGCACTCAATTGGCTCAAGTCCTCCATCTCCAGGAATCGCCCCACCGCACCGCACTGGCTTTTGCGATAGGCGTCTTTATTGCATTCAGCCCAACCTATGGACTTCATGCTTTGACCGTGGTGTTCTGCGCCTGGGCATTTCGCTTGAATTTTCTCGCTCTCCTGTTAGGATCGTTGATTAACAATCCCTGGACAATCGCTCCGATTCTCGGGTGCACGATGTGGACAGGCTTTCTGATCTTAGGCATGCCACCCCCTCCCTCCCTGACTTGGACAAATCTATCCGTGCACACGTTGTATACGGCAATTCAACCGTATATTATGCCCTTTGTTGTGGGCGCATGCACCTTGAGCCTGCTTGGCGCGGCTCTTGCGTATCCTCTCGCGTTCTTCGTGGTTTCTCGCTACCGGAAAACCATGCCATCTGTGCCCCATACGAAACTGAGTGAACGCCCATGTTCATGCGGCGACCATACCGCACATTCCCCAGACTGAGAATTGACTATCCATGACAACGCCCCCTCTTGCAGACTTCCAGTCCCCATTCAATGGAACTGCCCTTATCGCCGATCCCATTCACGAGTACATCACCTTTACTGTTCCCTTCTCATCGCCTCAACCAGGAGAATGTACGGAAAAAGACCTCATCGATTCACCCTGGATGCAACGCCTCCGTTCAATTTATCAGCTTCAGAGTGCTCGTTGGGTGTATCCTTCCGCTGAGCACAGCCGGTTTCAACATTCCCTGGGGGCCATGCACCTGGCTGGGCGGTTTGCCAAACATCTTTACCCTACACTTGCCCAAACAGTTCCTCATCTCCCTTCGCTTCCGTACATCGAAGAGTTGCTTCGGGTAACGGCCCTTTTACATGACGTGGGGCATGGGCCGTTTTGCCACTTTTTCGAACATCATTATCTCCGAGACTTCGGACTCACTCATGAACAATTGGGCCAACTGATCATTCTCGAGCACTTCGGCCCCATGATCCGCAAATTGCGCCGGAGCCCGTCCGGCCCGTTTGCCACCGGCGAAGAGCTGGATCCAGAGTACATTGCCTTCCTCATCCTCAAAGATCCACACAAATCCAGTGTGGCTTACCCTCAGTGGCTGCGACACCTCCAACCTCTCATCGGTGGACTCTTCACCGCGGATAATTTCGATTACGTGCTGCGAGACTCCTACATGTGCGGCGTGGCCGTCGGCCCAGTGGACATCACCCGCCTGATCCATTATACCCTCATGACACCGAAGGGGCTGACTATTCACAAAGCCGGCCTACCTGCCCTGCATATGTTTTTGAATGCCCGCCTGTATCTCTACGCCAACGTGTATTATCACCGCACGACACGGGCAATCGACCTCCATCTGCGAGAAATTTTTCACGACACCATGAAGCAGGTATTTCCCTACAATCCCCGAACGCATCTGGAGGCTTATCAACGATTGACGGACTGGGCCCTGCTTGAGACAGTACGTGCGTGGCCGCAATCGAGACAGCCCGTCAAGCAGCGCCTTGGCCGCGAATGGGCCCGCATTCTCGGCCGTGAAGTGAAATGGAAAACGGCGTTCACCACACTCATCACCTTCGACGAAATCGACTGGTCACAGCCATCCGCAAGTATCACCGCGTTGGAAGCCGCCATTCGTCGTGCCCTCCCTTCGTCCGTAAAAGACATTCCCTTCCGCGTGGATCTTGCCAGCAAAGATCCCCGCCCCCTGAATCTCTTGAACATGGGCGCCTTTCAGATCTATGTCTATGATCCCTCAACGAATATGATCACCAAAGAAAAGCTTCAAGAATTTTTTGCGTATCTTCCGGCGCGGATGGTTCAATTCCGTGTGTTTGCTCATGACCATCATGCCGACGCGGAACTTGCGAGCGCAGCAGAACGGGTGCTTCATCGGCTTCGACGCCACCAATCACGCGTTCATGCCTATTGAGCCGCTTCTCCCTTGTTTATAAGAAGCTCTTGCGAGTTGGAGCACGATACGGATCCCTGTCGTATCTCGATCTCGTGTTGATTATTTCCACGTGTTCCGCCGATTTCGGCGATCATAAGAGATCAGCGATGTTGCATCTCTTTTTCAAGTTTTCTCCGGATATCACCGATAATCCTGTGGTTTGCCACGTATCCGTGCGGGGACCTGCATGTCACGTATGTCACCTCCAATCCCTTCCTTTGGCCGACAGTCGTCTGGCTTCTATCTCCCCGATCATATTTCCTCCTATACGATCCTCTTAGTTGACGATGAACGCGAGTGCCTCCAGGCGCTGAATGCCGCACTCGCGGAAGAGGGATATCGCACCATCTGCACGCAGAGTGGACGGGAGGCTTGGACCATTTTAGGGATGACCCCTATTGACTTGGTGATTACTGATATTCGCATGCCGGAACTCGATGGACTGGAACTCATCCAGCGTCTCAATCCGCGCGAAACCGGTATCGAAGCGCTCGTCGTTACGGGTGTTACACACCTCGATCAGGTGACGGAGGCCATGCGATACGGGGTATATGACTATTTGGTCAAACCTCTTGATCTTGACCGCCTTCTGACTAGCGTCGCACATGCGCTCGAACGCCGACATCTTACCAGGGAACTCAATGCCTACCACCATAAGTTGGAGCAAGAAGTTGCCGCTCGAACTCTTGAGTTGGAAAACACGCTGAAACAGCTAGAGGAAGCCTATCGCCAAACAATCTTTGCCTTAGGTGCAGCCTTGGAAACCCGTGACATCGAAACCGAAGCCCATGCCTATCGCGTCATGCTCTACGGCCGAACGCTCGCGGCTCAGGCCGGCATGCCAGAGCTGGATATCCGGGCTACGGAATTCGGCCTCTATCTTCACGACATTGGGAAAATCGGGGTGCCGGACGCAATCTTGCGAAAAGAAGGCCCACTGACCGAAGAAGAGTGGGAAGAAATGAAAAAACATCCCGACATTGGGCGCCAATTGTTGGAACCTATCGACTTTCTTCAAGATGCGAAAGAAATTGTCTATAGCCACCATGAGCGGTGGGATGGCAGTGGATATCCCAGGGGATTGAAAGGTAAGGCTATTACCGTTGGCGCGCGGATTTTCGCCATTGTCGATGCCTTCGATGCCATGACCAGCGACCGGCCCTACCGGAAGGCCTTTCCCCTCGAGCAGGCACTCCATGAAATCCGCCGACACGCGGGGACTCAATTCGACCCTGAGCTCGCAGAGCTTTTCCTGGCCATCCCTCCGGAAACCTGGGTGCAATGCCGACATGAAGCCCTCAAAATCTGTCGCTCATGGGAAGAGAAGCGCCGCGGGTTTACTCCCCCTCCCTCCTAGCCTCGTTCGTCAACCTGTCCTCGTTCTCCAACCTCTATAGACTCATATAGACTCACAGAACCCGCTAAGCACGGCTGCTGTTCTCTATCTCTTAGATTTTCATAATGCCTGGGAAAAATCAGCGGACAAATGGGGTCACGACGAATTTGCGTGTAGAACATGCTGCAACCCAACGAACCGTATATCTTTGATCAAGTCAAATTGCACGCGAACGCGAAGCGGGACTGTATTTGAGGACGTCTTCAGTCGAGGATCAGAACAAACTGAAAGCGAGAATGGGGTGAAAGCAGCAAGAACCTTTTGAATACTTTCCCGCATTTCCTCCTCTGGAGCCTCACGAATCAAGCGTATATCCTGGATAGACCCGCGGGAAAGGACGACACGGAGAATGCTCGTTCGATGATTCCCCGGCAAATACCCTGCAAAGGGAAGCGATTCCACAATCGGAGGAGCCCAATGTCGGAGCAGCCAAATTCGCATTGCCTGAGCGCACATCTGCCTTGGATCTCTAGGGATCTCATCTTCAGGATCCGCCGCCGGCTCACGCTCAGACTGTTCCTCAATGATCTCAACCTGGATCCGCCGTGTCTCTTCCGGAACGGGAACAATAACCGCATCGAAATGTACGGCGGCTCCCTGCTCTTTCAAAAGCGTCCCAGGGAAGCCAGCTCGTCCCTTGATCATAAATGATGCGGGCAATTCAATGGTTCCCTCAGGGTTGAAAGAAACCAGCCGTTCCATCCGCCAACTCCACTGAGACGAAACCGCGACTACCTGACCCGATTCACGAATGGCTCTCACAAACAATCGGCGAGGAATTCGCAACGTTTCCAAAAACAATTGTGCGGCCCCCGTGTCGCCAGCATCAAACGCCAGCACAAGAGGTGACGAACCATTCCCTTCTCCATCGATAACACGAAGAAACGGATGGAGATGCGAGAGTGACTCCAGCTCCATGGAAACGAAAACTGGAATCCAGACACGTAGGGAGCGCGAGAAAGAACGTTTTGGACCCCGGAGCGGCTGATACTCGGGCGTTCCCAATCGAATGCGCAAGACCGATGACCACAAACGATGAGCAAGCTGTTTCGCAACTTGCCGGATATCCTTCAGACGCTCAAGACTCAGAGCGGTATCGACGGCCAGGCTGGTCACAGATTCAGCTGATCTTGCAGCGAACTCCCGTGGATAGCCGGCATGTCGCAAGTCTGCGAGTGGAGGAGATGACTTCTCATCCAGTTCCTGATCTACGGATCGTGACGGTCGTGAAACCTCCTCCGCAGGAGGGCGCTGCAAGGAAGGGGAATGAAACGTTTGGCTAATCTTCTGAGCAAGGCGCCATTCAAGCGTGGGAAGTGCATCAAACGGTCCTGCAACCCGAAATGTTCGGAGAACCTCTCCTCGCTCAACATCCAGGAGATGCGCTTCAATCACCACACCCATTGAGCCATCCGGCTTGGCGGCAACGTAGTACAACCCTGTGAGGAGATACCGCGCTCCAACCAACTTGCCCAACCGAGCCGAAGGCAAGTCACGAAAGCCGTTCCGCTGCTGGAGCCATTGTTCCTGTAAGACTTCTCCCAGACGCCGCCGAGAGACAACATGCACATGGGGGAGTAATGCCAAGTCCGTCACCAACATCTCAGACAATCCTTGCCGAAGCCATGCCAATTCCGCCCGGTTGGAATAGTCATCAAAGGGAAGAATCGCCAGAGAATACGGAGGCGTGAGAGGTTTCACCGCTTGTGGAGGCTCCTCGACGGATGGAGGAGCGGGCGCCGCCGTGGATGACGGAGATGGAGCGGGTGTTTCTAGGCAGCTTGCCCCTTGGAGTATTAGGGCACAGGCAACGACAGCCCCCCATCTCCCTTGGAGATTCCATCGAGTAATGGCTAGATTCCTACACAAGAGTCCTCATGAGACCGACATGCCAGATTGAGCATGTCGACGGCGTTGCAACACGGCCTGGGTTCTGAGCACATGTCGAATGATCGCTTCTCGATCCTCGGCGGCAAGCCAGACAAATTCGCAAGCCGTTTCGAATCGCGGCTCATCTTTCTGCATCACCGGCCGCACGCGCAACACCTTGGCCACGGCTTGGATAGGCACAAAGGGCCGCAAGACCATGCGCAAAACCAAATGGTTGCCAACAGCAAATTCCCGGCGAGCTAAGAACCGAATACCTGAGCCGCTCAGATTCACGGTCAGAAACTCGGGTAGAGCTTGCTGGAAGCCTTTCTCCTTGGCTAAAGTTTTCATGATCGAAGTCAGCATCCAGTCAATGCGTACGAGCATCTGAAGAAGAAGCGGCTCCTGAGTGACCTGATCGGTTTGTGAGACCAGCGCCTTCATCACATCAGGGGGGACGGCCAACTCATCCCATTGCCAGGAAGTGATAGCGGAATCTTGCCAATCGACAGCTTCATAGGACAACGCCAACGGCATATCAACTGACAGGCATAAGGGAACGTCTGCACGGAAATCTTGACGTCGATCGTCGTTCATGGTTCTGTCCCTTTCGCAATCAGGTCCAGGATGCTGATACGTTGTGTTTTCCTTCCGGGCAGGCTCTATGCGTGTTTAGCTGCAGATTGATCGATGTCGGTATCGCCGGAGAAGATGCCGACAGAACAACCAAACCATCAAGCTCATTGCGACTCTCCCTCTTTCCCTCTGGAGATCAATCGAGTATTTTCTTGGAGATTCTCTCTGCCATCCGGTAATGGGTGTTGTTCCTCACACAACGTCCGCAGTTTTGTCACGATTTCCCGTGCCTGTGCTGCCGACCGGTGGATTTTCTCGAAGTATTCCTGAATCTTAGGGTCTTGACTGCGACGGGCACCCAAATCAGTGAAGACGAGAATGGGAAGCAGTTTGTTTGACAACGTATGGAGATCCCGGGTCAACAGAAGAACCCACTGTTCGACGTCATGAATCGAGTGACTCACGGGTGTCTCATCAGACCATATTCCCATACGACTCCTTTCTTTTTCGAAACCATCACTCCTGTAACCATTCATTAGTCCATTGTTGGGATAACGCTTGGAGGTCTAAGTGTTTTCTGTATTCGTCATATTTGCAATCATTGGACCAAATACGAATTCTGCAATTGATGCCATCCAGCCATTTTTCATCCCGCTGCTCACGCATTCGTTTCCCTAAAAGACCACTTTTCAAACACACAGAGAATACTCCCCCTGTGGAAGATCCAGGCTCCCGCAATGTCGCGGCAGGACCACACGTCGCCTTTGACATCTCATGTCAAAATATCGGCGGTGACTCCTGTTCCGCATGAGAGGGATTTTTTGCCCTATTCAGAACGTTCGATCAACCTGATTCCCCAGGCGAGAAGGCGTGCCGACTGTCCACTGCGCTTCAGACTGTAACAATGAACGAGTTTGGTTAACTGGATCGGCAGACGAGGAAGGACAAGCAAGCGAGTGAGGTGCGGTGGATACGACGGCATAGCGCTTAGTCAGCAGGGCCGCTTGCCGTTGCGCCCGCTCGTGGGGTTGCCGCTCGGTTTCATGAAGCCATTGACGAAGATGTGTTTCGTTTTCAACCAGCCGAGCTTGGGATTGGCCCAGCATGCGCTGAATATAACTGAGCATAGAACCCCACTTCGCCGGTGGATCGCCATGATGGTCTCTGATCCATGAGATGTGGTCCTGAGAAAAGGCAGAAATTGTCTGGAGAGCCTGTTCGGCGGTTTCCAGCAATTGGGCCAGCCGCGATTCATCACGTTCCAGAAGAGCTTGAGTAATGTCAGACTGAAGATGCCAATAGGCCTCTGACATATCTCGCACTTCTTCTACCGTCGTGTTCCTTTCATTCTTCATCACATCCTCATTGCGCCTTATTCTGAACCGAAGCGGTCTGCTGTTCTAATTCTGACCATCCCCGACAGAGTTCTTCCAAGATCTTGATCGCGTGGCGAATGGAGTCGGCATCATTGGAAAGATTCGCCATAGTCAGCGTGCGAAGGAGAAAGGAATACAGGTCATCTAAGTTCTGCGCCAGCATGCCTCCCTCCTCCATGTTTAGCGAGCTTTGCAATTCTGACACAATATCCACCACATGAAGCAGCGCTTCACCTTTGGCTTTGTAATCTTGCCGCTCCAAATATCCGAGAGATTGTTTCAAGAGAAAGATGGCCTTTTGGTATAGCAACACAATCAACCGCACAGGCGAAGCCTGCTGCACGTCATATTGAACCTGCTGGGTTTGATAGCGCTGGAGTTGAAGTTTCACAAGACGTACAACCTATCGTCGGCTAATAAAGGCTGAGAGATTTTGCAAGCTGGCCAATGCGCTGGAGAGAGCTTGGCTTTGGCTTTGAAGTTTACCTAAGAGCACTTCAAGCCGCTGGAATTTTTCCAATGTTTTTTGCTCAAATCGTGCCACGGCGTCTTGTTTTTTCTCGATTTGTTGTTTAATGTCATCAATGGTGTCGTCAATTCCATCCTGTCGGGCTTTGATCGAACCATTTGTCGGATCCACTGCGGCCTCCAGCAACCGGACCATTCGGTCGGCAATCCCAGAAGATACCGTAATCGTGCCAAAATTCCCTGTTGTGGAGACCTCTGCTCGAATGGACAACCCGTCATCGGTAAATCCCGACACACTCGTTAGAACGGCGCCTTCTCCCTTGGCGTTGAAGCCGTTAATCGTCCCTGCGACATCCACCCCGGTATCTTCAGTCACAGTCGTGCTAAACCCTGATTGATTGGCGGGATCGTTGAGATTTGATACTACTTGAATCTTATAGTCATCCCCGTAATTGGTGGCGCGGATTTGAATTTTGCCATTGTTGTTAGAGGCACTCACCGCCATATTTTTGGTGGCAAACGCGCTATTCAGAGCGTTGACGATATCATTGACGGTGCTTCCAGCCGCAGCGGTAATTTGCGCTGTTGTCGGCGTGTCGGATGCCGAAGTGGCGTTGGAATATAGGCTGACGGAAATGGTCTCTTGTTGGGCAATTCCACCGCTAGGCACGGCATTGGCCCCAACAACTGTCGCTCTCGTAGGTGCTCGCGTAACCACCAAGCTATACGTGCCAGGTTCCGTCTTCTCCGTTTTGCCAACATATTCAATCTGAGAATTACTGGGAATCCCGATTCCAACGAAGAGGCGCGTCACATCTTCACGACTTTTCGCAAGTGCGGCATCGAATGCGGCGTCATCGAGGCTAATCTTTGACGTTTCTGAATCAGTTTTCACACCCAATTTGGCCAAGCTGTTGAGATCACTGCTGGCACCGGGAACCTGAGAGGTAATGAGATCCTGAAGTTGGCGATTCAACAAAATAGCAGTGGTATCCCCGAGCAATGGCTTCGCGGTTTGCGCATTTGGATCGAAAGACAGTTGTTCCTGGAGAAAACTAATCGTCTCGTTATAGGCGGTGATGAAATCGTCGACCAGAGTTTTCACTCCACTGACATCAGTAGAAACTGTGACATCGATCGTTTCACTGGGATCCGCCTTCAATAAATTGAGTGTGACGCCTTGGATTACATCCGTAATGGTATTGGAAGCCTTGGCCAGCGTCAGGTTTCCAACCTCGACGACGGCATCCTGCGCAGCCTGAAGCGTCGGGTTAAAGACATCAATCGTGAATTGATCGCCCGCAGCCAAAGTCCCGGTCCCACTCCCGAAGGCAATCTGAACGCCCTCATTGGTCGAATTGGATGAAACAGCCCCATCAATGTAATTGGTCAGCGAAGTTTGGGTAGTAATGGCATTGGTGCCATCATAGACGGCGCCATTTTGTCCCAGGAAGGTAATCCCTCCATCAACGGAGTACTTATACGTCGCTGTCCCCGGTGCCCCTCCGGTCACAATTTCCACCAAGAATGTTTTGTTGGTGCTCCCAGTGTAATTGTTTCCCTCGTTCGACGAGACGGTCCCGGAATAGCTGTTGGTAGGATTCGCATAAGCCGCTTCAACTTTTTTATTGGTGAAATCGAGCGTGGTGGGATTACTGGTAATGATGATAGTATTTGCCGCCCCGGAGTCCTTGGCAGTCAAGACCAGCCGGTACGGATTTGACCCGGACCCATCATTAAGAATACTCGCACGCACGGCCCCATTGGCCGCATTGATCGCATCTCGCAATTGAACCAATGTGGTTGAAGTCGTGATATTGATGGAAGTTTCTGCTCCCGCCGTGCCCACTTTGAACTTGAATGTCCCGGCCGCACTCGCCACTGGTGTCGTGTCGTCATCCACAAACCCTTGAGAGGCGATGGAATGGGTCTGTGCCAGTTGTTGGACTTTCACTTCTGTGGTTCCCGGCACCGCTGTCCGGTCGACGGTGGCCGACAACAGTTCGACACCCGACGCGGTCTTCGTCACGGAAACAGTATTCGTATTGAAATTTTCCAAGGAAGATAAGCTGCTTGCAGCATCTTTGAGGGCAGATAATTGAACGCTCAGCGTACTGAGTTCGGCACTGACAGCTTCAAGATCCGATTTACGCGATTGCAGAAGTTTGATGGGACGGGATTCCAACTCGACGAGTTGGCTGACCGCCTCATTAAAATTGATTCCTGAGATTAAGCCTGTCGATGGAGTCAGTCCTGCCATGTGACATTACACCTTCGTGCTCTGTCCATGAATGTCGGCAACTTGAAGGGCACCGCTGCAGCTTCGCATTAGCCTTCGGTTTCGAATAGGCCGCTTAATTCTCGACTGGCCGCAAGCCTGACCGACACCTCCGGAGGGATTTGGCGGATCACCTCTCCGGTCTCTTTATCGATAACTGAGACAATAATTTGGTCGGTCACGTCATCCACCCGAAACCGAAGTGCATGATTAGCAAGCTTGAGTTGAGAATTAAGCGTTGCGACAGCAGCTTCCACCTGGCTCGTTTCCACCGGTGGTGATGGCTTCTGGGACGCAGCGCCTGGCTCTCTACTAGAGTTTGTTATCTCTGCACTCTTACCCTCTCCACTTCTTACAGACGACAAAGGAGAAGGGAACGACCTGGCAACGCTGCTCGCCGAGTAGCCGACCGAGCGTATGACATTGAACTCCTCCATCTCGAGCTCTCAACTCTGAACCGGTCAACTCCAAACCGGATCCCGTTCAGCTTTTCCCCACTTGCCATCGAGAATGGGGAAGGCAGAACGGATATTGGAAAGACAAGCAATCTCGTGAGCACGGCTAGGGTCAATCTAGCCATGCTCACGACTCTCGACTTCTTATCATTACTGCAACAACTGCAATGCCACCTGGGGCTGAGCATTCGCCTGTGCCAAGATTGCTGTAGCGGCCTGTACCAGAATTTGCGCTCGCGTGAATTGTGCTGTTTCGAACGCAAAATCCGCATCCCGAATCCGGGATTCAGATGCAGCCTGGTTCTCTGCCGCGTTATCCAAGAAGGCGATGGCCGTCTCTAATCGGCTTTGAACGGCGCCGATGTCTGACCGGATATCGTTCACGGTATCCAACGCGGAATCGATCTGGGTGATCGCCGTGTTAGCATTTGACC
>RFGT01000126.1 GCA_003696975.1 Nitrospirota bacterium
GACCGATCTCGTAGGTGTCCAGCCAGATACGGCGTTGGGGGAACTCGGTGTCATCGTATTGAGTCTCCAGCCCGAAGGGGTCATCATCTTTGCGTACAGTGCCCATAAGAAACCACCCTGCCGGCACTCTCACCATAGGAGACGGTTTGGCGAATTGAGCCATGGCTTCCAGATGCTTGTCGAGTTCCGGCGGAGGGGGAGGAGCTGGCGGGAGAGCTTCTCCAGTAGAAAAACTCAGCAGAACGAGAAAAATAACCTTCCAGCTCAGGAAAAGCCATTGGAAGGGTATTCGCTCTTCTTTCACTGGAGACCTCTCACTCACCATAACGAATTCCTGCTATCCTACACTACCTTCCAGTCTTGCCTTCAAGGTTGTTCATGAGAAATCCTGTTTGGGCATTCAAGAACGCTTCATTTTTTGCACCAATCTGCCGACATGAAGGTGTTTACTCTTTATCTGGGAAAGGAGGAGTCGATATATGGATTCTACAGGGATTCCTGATCAGATGCTTCCTCCTGAACTCCAAGCTCGGCTGCGCCAATGCACCACCTTGCCAAGTCCACCCAAGGTCGCAGTCAAGATCATTGAACTGGCCAAAGATCCCGAGGTGGATATCGAGGATGTGGTCCGTGTTCTCATGATCGATCCTGCGCTTTCCGCCAAAATTCTGCGCATGGCCAACTCACCGCTTTATGGACACCAGAAGAAAGTGAAAGACTTAACCAAGGCCACCATGGTGATCGGCTTCAATGGCGTCCTGTCGCTAGCCCTCTCGTTTTCATTGATCAAGACATTTCGCCGTGAAGAAGGCGCGGGGTTGAATCATCTCTGGTTTTGGCGTCGGGCAATCATGAATGGAGCGGCTTGTCGCACCCTTGGAGAAGCCTGCCACCGAAAAGATCTCGAACAACTGTTCACCCCGGCATTCCTTCAGGATATTGGCATGTTGGTCTTGGACCAGATCGATCCCGCTTTGTATGCCCATCTCAACCTTGATCGTCTTCCCCACCAGCGGCTCGTGGATTATGAGATGGAGCGCCTTGGGACCACACATGCCACAGTAGGCGCTTGGCTCCTGGCTCAATGGCACTGCCCCGAAGAGTTGGTGCAAGCGATTGACTACAGTGACAGGCCACATCACATTCCACCCCAGACGGACCAGACCCTCTTTTTTCACTGCGTGGCTTGTTCGGGCATGCTCACAGACTTGTGCACCACTGAGCCCGGCGATGAGCAACTCGTCGAGATTTCCGAATATTTTCAAACGACACTAAACCTGGCGTCTCTCGCATTTCTGGAGGTTCTCAAGAAAGTTCAGGCCGTCGGTCGGGAACTTGGATCGTTGTTTGGCATCGATACCGCTGATGGAGAACACGACCCCCATGCGCTGTTTGAAAAAGCCCGAGAATTGTTAGTTCTCCGCAACATTGGAATCGATCAGCAACTCAAAACGTTGACCGCTCAGGTCTAGTGTTTCGCCGCGTTGAGCCCTTGCTCAATCTGAGCATCGAGAATTGGCTTCAGATTAGCCGGTGAATACGTGGGAGGTTTAATCCATTTGCCATCCTCCCGTTTGTATCCACCGACTTTGCTCATGTTGGAGCGCTGAACTTCGTTGAATATGGGCTCCATATCGATTCCACAGGAAACGGCCGTGCCGTAGACCACGTACAACAAATCCGCCAGCTCCTTGGCAATCCCCTCCAGGTCCTTCGACCGCAACGCTTCTTTGAGCTCATCAAATTCCTCCTGGATCAGCCGAATGCGCAGGGCTTGTGTCTGTTCGTCCGGCACTGTGGGAGTCCGCGCGACGGCGATCCCAAACTGTTTATGAAACGCCAACACCATTCGTTGTGCCTCATGCATGATCGATACCCTTTCTAGGCCTATACCACCGTTACGTGGACTCACTGCTCACGGCGCAAGAATCAAATATAGGTCGTTGACATTGGTTCCCGTCGGCCCCGTGACAATGTGGTCGCCCAGCGTACGGAACACGTGATAGCTCTCATGACGAGCCAGAGCTTGTCGGAGATCTAGCCCGCAAGCATGGGCACGGGCCACGGTCCCGCCATCCACGACCGCGCCGGCCACCTCAGTGGGTCCGTCGGTCCCATCCGTTCCAAATGCCGCAATCCACAGGTTAGGGAGGCCAGCAATCTCACGAGCGGCAGACAGGGCCAATTCCTGCGCCCGCCCCCCTTTGGCTTTGGTTGTGACTGTCACCGTTGGCTCTCCTCCGAACACCAGGCAGGCGGGGCGTGGGATGGGATGTCGATATCGGCATAGCTCTCGGGCTATGGCCCCCAAGACCTTGGCCACTTCCCGGGCTTCGCCCTGCACCATGCTGGTGACGATCAACGACCGATACCCGAGAGATTTCACCCCATGGGCCACTGCGGTCAGAGCTTGGATGTTGCTTCCCACGATTTCATTGTGTACGTGCGAAAAGACGGGATCGTCTGGTTTTGGAGTTTCTGGCCGTTTCCCCGCGCATCCCTGTTGCAGCGCCAACCGAACCGCTCGTGGCACCTGCGTCCATAGTCCATAGCGCTGTAACACCCCACGTGTGTCGTGGAACGTGGTCGGGTCAGGTGCCGTCGGGCCGGAGCCAATGGTTCCTACATCATCCCCAATCACATCTGAAACAATCAAGCTGATCACCCTCGCCGGGGTCACCCGAACCAATTGCCCCCCTTTAGTTAGAGACAGGTGCTTGCGAACGGTATTGATCTCCTGAATAGTTGCACCACTTCGCAGCAACATTTCAGTGGTCTGGCGTTTCTCGGCCAGGGACACCCCAGAAATAGGTGCAGGCAACAAACTGGATGCTCCACCAGAGGTAAGAACCAGGAGCAAATCTTGCGGCGTCAGAGAGGCCACCAACTTCAGGATCGCTCTGGCAGCCTGCATCCCCCTGCGATCCGGGAGCGGATGTCCGGCTTCATCAAGACGAATACGACGTGTGGGACAGCCATATCCGTCTTTCACGACCACATGGCCGGCCGTCACCCACTCTCCCAGGACCTGTTCCACGGCCATGGCCATCCGTCCAGACGCCTTCCCCGCTCCCACCACAACTACCCGGTGAAAGCGGGATAACTCGTATTTCCTTCTGCCAACCCATAGCGTAGAGACCCTTCGCTGAAGGATCCGCTGGATGCTTCTAAGGGGATCCACAGCCTCAAGTGCAGTTTCTATACACCGAAGGAGTACAGGCTTAATCGGTGAATCAGGAAGGAGGACTGTCATCAGAGGATTCCTGCGCGAGATATGGTAGTATTGCCGGCATGCAACCCTTGAAGACGCTTCATGACACAATTATTCACTGCACGATCTGTCCGCGCCTGACTCGGTACCGCCAGCAAATCGCTCAGACCAAACGCCGCCAATTCCAGGATTGGGTCTATTGGGGTCGCCCTGTCCCTGGCTTTGGCGATCCCCGGTCACGATTACTGGTTTTGGGACTCGCTCCTGCAGCCCATGGCGGCAACCGAACCGGCCGAATCTTTACAGGCGACCGAAGTGGTGATTGGCTGTACGAGGCCTTGTACCGATTCGGATTTGCCAATCAACCTGAGTCACGACATCGAGATGACGGCCTTCGCCTGACAGACTGTTATGTGACAGCCGCCGTGCGCTGCGCTCCTCCAGCCAATAAGCCCTTGGCCGGGGAATTCGAGGCCTGCCGGCCATATCTCCTTCAAGAACTGCGGGTGCTCCATCACTTGACCACCGTAATCGCCCTGGGCAAAGTGGCTTTTGAGACCTACCTGAAAGCCGCCCGCGAGCTTGGGCATTCCCTGCCTGCACCCAAGCCTACATTCGCTCACGGCTCCGTGCACACTCTCCCGTGGGGCATTACCCTCATTGGGTCCTATCATCCCAGCCAACAAAACACGTTCACGGGCAAGCTCACCCGGCCGATGTTTCATCAGGTCTTTCGCATAGCCAGGCAGCGGCTCGACGGCAAGGTACATCCGTAAGTCAGGCAGGTCTCTCGCATTGTGAATTGTTCTTTACACCGACTGTATTTCCGCGGGGTTCGACATGTGATGAGCCTCCCAATCCGCCAAGAACTTTTTCAGCCCGATGTCAGTCAACGGATGTTTGACTAATTGTTGAAACACGGAAAAAGGCATCGTGCAAATATGACCACCGGCCAGCGCAGCCTCAACCACATGTTGGGGATGCCGCACACTGGCAACCAGGACTTGGGTGGAGAATTGGTACTGCCGAAAGATCGTGAGAATCTGGCGGATCAACCCCATCCCATGGCTGCTGACATCATCCAAACGGCCAATAAATGGAGAGACACACCAGGCACCGGCCTTGGCGGCCAGAAGAGCCTGCGTGGGCGTGAAGCAGAGTGTCACGTTCACCCGAATGCCTTCACTGGCAAGTTGTTTGGTGGCTTTGAGCCCTTCCGGAATCAAGGGGCACTTAACCACAATATTGGGATGGAGTTTGGCGAGAGCTCGGCCTTCCTTTACCATGGCTTCGGCCTCAACGCTGACCACTTCCGCACTGACCGGACCATCGACGATCTGACAAATCTCCAAGAGTAGGTCCTTGAACTCCCGGCCTTCTCTGGACACCAGCGAGGGATTCGTGGTGACGCCATCCAAGATCCCTAGGCTGGCCGCTTCGCGAATTTCCTTCACATTTCCCGTATCGAGATAAATCTGCATATCCCTTCCTCCTTATCAAGACCGTAGCGAGGAGATGTCCAATGCCATTGTTTAGCACCATTGTAAAGAGCCTGTTGGCGGGTTTCTACATGAAGCTGCCTGTAGAATGTGATAATTTGACGGATGGGAAGTCGGAGGATAGAATTTCTTCTAACCGCAAGCGAAGAGGATAGCCTTGGGCACGGGTTGGATCTACAGAGGATTGCTGGGAGTTTTCCTTATTGCATGGATAGAGCTTGGGGCTTCCGGCTGCAGTGGGAACCCGTATCTTGAAGCCTCCTTGGATCCCGCGGAATTACAAGGAAAATCACAAGCCTGGTTTGAGGAGCATTGGGGGAAACCGTCGGGGAAAGCTAAGCGGTTTTTCGGTGGGGAAACATGGGTGTATTCTCGGATTGCAGGAGGACGATCGAGCCTTCCGTTTTTTAATTTCTCCCCGAACGAATGCGAGATCTCGCTGGATTTTGATAAGGACGGCATGCTTGAGGACTACAGTTATTCCGGGTGCTGAAAAAGCTCCCCGCCTCGAGCGCGTCGGTACTTCACCACGCAGAAAGCTCCTTTCCATCTGGTTTCTCGACGATGGCCCGATCCTTTCTGATCCATTCTGATCCCGAGGCGCTTGCCGAGGGTGCTGCCAACCATGTGGTCCGTGCCGCAGGAGGCGCCATCGAAGACCACGGATGCTTTCGCTGGGTCCTCGCGGGGGGGAAGACTCCGCGCCATCTCTATACACTCTTGGCGTCTGCGGCATTTCGCTCTCGCATTGCTTGGGAGCACGTGCACGTGTTTTGGGGCGATGAGCGCCACGTTCCCCCGGACCATCCCGATAGTAATTATCGCATGGCCCGAGAAACCTTGCTTGCGCCACTGGCCATCCCGGATCACCACGTCTATCGCATTCCAGCAGAATTGCCGGATGCTCAGGCCGCGGCTGATCAATACGAAGCGACGATCCGTGAAGCCTTCGGACTCTCTCCTCCGGCCATCCCGTGCTTCGATCTCGTCTTACTTGGAATGGGCCAAGACGGGCATACGGCTTCATTGTTTCCGGGCTCGCCCGCGCTTCAAGAAACACGCCGGCTCGTGCTTGCCCCCTGGGTCGAGCATCTCCGTGCCTATCGGATTACCCTGACCCCCCCAGCATTCAATCACGCAAAACACATCCTCTTTCTGGTCGCTGGCGCAGATAAGGCCCTCACCCTCCAGGCTGTGTTCAATGGGCCATACAGGCCAGACCGCTTTCCCTGCCAACTCATTCGGCCCCTTAATGGGCAAGTGACCTGGCTGGTTGACCAAGCGGCAGCGTCTTGCTTGTAGCCTTATTGTCAGGGTCACGAAGATGGCCAAATAGTTAGGCACTACCCTCTTTCTGTGGGATGGCCAAAAAGGAGCTGTAACGAAAAACCTGGCATGGAGACCATTCACTGCCAAGGTGGCCAGATAAACCCCTTGGGTTCAACCAGCTCCCTGCCATTTGTGAACAAATTTTTGCAAGGATTCTTATTAGTTGGATAACCTAATTCTTTGGATAAAAGGAGAAGGGGAAAGAGGCTATGGATGACCAAACCATTACGAAAGCCGTCAATGACCGATATGCTCGGGCCGTCACCTTAGGCGAACAATTGTGTTGTCCGACTGGATACAACTATGAAGAGTTGCGCCGCTTTATCCCAGAACCTGTCCTGAAAGTTTCTTATGGGTGTGGAACCCCTGTAGGGCTGACATCCGTACAGCCTGGTGAAACCGTCTTGGATATTGGCTCGGGAGGTGGCATCGACTGTTTCGAGGCCTCGCGCCTAGTAGGCCCCCATGGCCGGGTGATTGGGTTGGACATGACCGATGAGATGCTCGCCCTGGCTCGTGCCCATGCCCCTACCGTGGCGGCCAACCTGGGATATGCCGCATCAAATGTGGACTTTCGGAAGGGACAAGCCGAAGCCATGCCTGTCGACGATGCCAGCGTGGATCTCATCATTTCCAATTGCGTGATCAACCTTTCACCCCAGAAATCCAAGGTCTTCCACGAAATGTATCGGGTGACTCGACCGGGCGGTCGCTTTACGATCTCCGACATTGTGGCGGATCAACCTCTTCCCAATTATCTCCGGTACGATACGGAAAAGTGGGGAGATTGTCTGGCGGGAGCGCTCTCGGTACATGACTACTGGAAGGGGCTTCGTGAAGCTGGGTTTCTGGGGATTCATCTGGTGAGCGCACTCCCCTGGCGAGTAATCGATGGGATTCATTTCTTCTCCGTCACGCTGGCTGGTTATAAGCTCCCCCATGATACTGCTTCTTCCGCCTCATGTTTTGCCACGTTGACCGGACCATTTCCCCAGGTAACGGACGAATTCGGCCAGACTTACACTCGCGGCATTCCTGAGCGCATTTCCGCTCGCACGGCGACATTATTAAACCTATCCCGCTATCGAGAGACCTTTATTCTGTCAGAGGCACCGATTCGTCTCACCACATTGGATCCTCGCTGGAAGGCCGTCCTCCCTGAAGAGCGACCATGTGTCTGGGAAGGACACTTTGCCGTGCTGACAGGGCCTTTTCTGGATGTCCATGACGACGATACCCATGTCTATCACTCCGGGCTGCCCGTGGAAATCTGCTCCAAGACCCTGAAGGTCTTAACCTCTGCGCTGTATCAGCCCTATTTTCTCATCATGAACCGGGCGAGTCAGACACCATCATCGGACTCCGTAATCTGTGAGCCAGGATGTTGCTAGCTCAATGATTTGCTTGTATCGTAGAGGTTCTCCATCATGAAACCCCAGGGGTACGAAGTGCGAACATTGCCTCTCCTTGAGACGTCTCCGCTCCCACGTGAAAAGGGGTGCGCATTCTCTCCTCCGACATTTGAAGAGACCCTATCCCGGCACGGTCTTGCACCGCTCCGGGCTCGAGCGGTTCACACTCTCCAGATCAATGTGGGCAAACTGTGCAACCAAACCTGCCACCATTGCCATGTCGATGCTGGACCGCATCGTTCAGAGGTCATGAGCCGTGAGACCATGGAACAGATTCTCGCCGTGCTCCGGCGTTATCCCTCGTTGACCACGGTGGATATTACCGGCGGAGCACCGGAAATGAACCCTCACTTTGAATTTCTGGTTGCAACCTGCCGAGATCTAGGCCGGCATGTGAAGGATCGCTGCAATTTGACAGTGCTGTTCATGAAGGGCAAGGAGCACCTCCCCCAGTTTCTAGCAGACCATCAGGTTGAAATCATTGCGTCCCTGCCTTGTTACCTGGAGACGAATGTGGATCAGCAACGAGGGAGGGGTGTTTTTGAACGCAGTATCGCCGCGCTACGCCGGTTAAACGCTGTGGGCTATGGGCAGGCTGGGAGCGGCCTACTCCTCAACCTGGTATACAATCCCCTTGGCGCGAAACTTCCGCCCGATCAGGCCGAACTGGAAGCGGAGTATCGCGAGGTGCTGCGCACGCGTTTTGGCATTCAGTTCACTCATCTCTATACACTTACGAACATGCCCATTAGCCGCTTTCTTGATGAACTCTTCCGTACCGATGGATACGAAGCGTATCTGGAGCTCCTGGTTACGAATTTCAATCCCCACTCCGTCGAGGGACTCATGTGCCGGACAATGCTCAGTGTCGGATGGGACGGCCGATTGTATGATTGCGACTTCAACCAGATGTTGGATCTAGCCGTGAGCAAAGATTGCCCTCAGACTATTTCCGACTTGCTGCAGCCCGGAAAGGTAGAGCCCCTAGTCCACCGTCGTATCGTGACAGATATCCATTGCTATGGATGTACGGCTGGAGCGGGATCTTCCTGCAGTGGGGCGTTAACCTGAAGCATTCGCCTTAGGTGTTTATCCCGACATATAATGTTTAAACTTATAGGCGCAGTCGTCACTGCAAAAGTAGTAGATTTGCCCGCCAATTTTTTCGGTAATCGCTGAATCCACCGGGATATAGAGTTTACAGACAGGGTCTTGAATCATCACATCTTTGCCCGGAAGTGCCGTGTCAGAAGTCTTTCGAGAAAAAAATTCTCGAATCGCTTTTCGCACCATCAAAAAGAGGATAATTAAAAGGATGAGGATAATAATCAGACGATACATGGCCGCTGCACTTGGCTTGCTCTTTTTACGCGAGAGATTTCGCTCTTGTCCACAGCCCTTGCGTGTCGTTCATTCCCCTCCTTAAGCTCTCAGACGAGGGGAACGTTGCTCCCACCGCGCCCTAAGTATACTGTTTTCTTTTCATTCAGGACAATTTCTGTGACGTTTGGCCATCCCATGGAAGCTTGATCCTTTCCCACTCATAGGCACAATCCTTGAGGAGAGATCTCCCACCATTGCCCTTTACGTTTTAGCCTTGCTAGGATGGAGCTCCACTTGGCGCACACACCGATCTTTCTCGTACGCCTCAAGCGATACGGCAGAAGATGAGAAAAAACGGAGTTGGGTTTCGAGGATTCGTCATAGTTTTTCTCCTCGGGACACTCTTGGCCTGCTCGAGCTTCCCTCGCACAATCGTAGATCTCACGTACCCTTTCGATGAACACACCATCTATTGGCCAACCAATCAGCATTTTCATCGCCGGGAGACCAGCCGGGGGTTCACGGCTCAGGGATATTGGTACGCCTCAGGTGCGTTTTCCGCCTCAGAGCATGGCGGCACGCATCTCGACGCTCCTATCCACTTCGCTGCCTCAGGGATGAGCGTTGACGAAATTCCTGTCCAGACTCTTATTGGTCCAGCCGTGGTCATTGACGTCAGCGCTCAATGTGAGACCAATCCCGACTACGAATTATCGATTGCTGATGTTACAGCCTGGGAGGCCCAGCATGGACGTATTGAATCGGGAACTCTCGTATTGCTCCGGACAGGCTGGAGCGCCTACTGGCCGGATCCTGTCCGATATTTGGGAAGCCAGACTCCGGAGGATCCCGCAACCTTGCATTTTCCGGGCTTTTCAGCGGAGGCAGCTCAGTTTCTGGTGACCCATCGGCACATTCGGGGAGTGGGTATTGATACAGCCAGCATTGATCCCGGACGCTCTTCTGATTTCCCTGTCCACCGAATCATAAGTCAAGCGAACCTCCACGCGTTGGAAAACGTCGCTGGCCTCGATCAACTTCCACCACGGGGGGCCACTATTTTTGCGCTTCCGATGAAAATTCGGGGCGGAAGTGGAGGGCCTGTACGGATCGTAGCCTTGCTTCCGTAAGGGAACGATCGATATGGTTCTTTTTGAGCCACCACATCAGTATGATTCCACGAAGTGAAATGGATTGAGGAGTTACGATATGGTAACTATCACCTTAATGGGACAACTGGAGACAACCGAGGGTGAACGGAGTGTGCTATGCGAGATTGCTGAACCAATCCCTGTCAAACAGTTACTCCAGAAACAGGGACGCAAGCTTCGCCCTATTACCCGACTGCTCCGAGAGAAAAAGATTCTGGTGACGGTGAATAAGCGTATTGCCAGCGAAGAGACACACGTGCATGATGGCGACGAGGTCAATCTCGTCGCTCATGATGGTATGAGTACAAAAGGGTTATAGCCCCTTGCTTGACATATTGACTGGGTTTTCGGCAGCGGTTCAGTCCGAGAGACTCAAGAAGAAACGAAAAGGGAACCCTTTTCTGTCACAAAAGGGACAGCTCTTCTTTGAACTGTCCCTCCTTGACTTGACGAGGAAATCCTCGTGTTCCTCAAAAAAGAGAGGAGAACAGGCAAGGCTCTTCTCACGGAAGCTCCTACTCTTAAGGGGAGAAGCAGGGAACTCAGCGTTTCCCTAGGATTGCATCTTTTGCAGCCTTGGCCACTCGAAATTTGACCACCTTTTTGGCAGGAATTTTGATTGGAGCACCAGTTTGAGGGTTTCGACCGGTCCGGGCTTTTCGATGTGCCAGCACCAATTTGCCAATCCCTGGAATGGTAAATGAGTTCTTCGCTTCCTTGTACGCAAGAGCAGCTAGATTATCCAGCATTTCCATCGCCGTCTTTTTGGTCACTCCGGCCTTCCCTGCCAAATGATCGGCGATTTGAGACTTGGTCATCGCTTTTCCCATACGGACCTCCTCATCAAAAATGTAGGTGGGAGTAAGAACAATGATTGAATAAATATGATGCTTGTAGGCTCACCTGATGCGGACAAGCTTGCTTCACCCTGC
>RFGT01000127.1 GCA_003696975.1 Nitrospirota bacterium
ACCTCTGCCAGATAGGGAAACCCATCTTCGTCGCCGTCAATGTTGGCATACCCGTCATAAAATTCGTTGCCCCATGGATACAAGCGCCGGCCCTCCCCACGAGCAGCTTTCTCCCACTCTGCTTCGGTAGGGAGCCGTTTGCCTGCCCATCGGCAATATGCAAAGGCGTCGTTCCATGTAATACCCACCACAGGATAGTCAGGATTCACTAATTTCGAAATATCTTCCTCAAACACGGGTACAATCGGCTTTTCCCGCTTGGTCATGTTGACGAACCGATCATATTCTGCTTGTGTGACCTCTTTCAAATCAATATAGAAGGTTTTCAAATACACTGGATGGGCAGGCCCTTCGTCCGGATCACCGTGATCGTACCCCATTGTGAACGGTCCCTCAGGAATTTCTACCATTTCTCTCCCCTCATTGCCCACTAGTGTCTTGTACATGGAAAAATCTTGGACTGGTACCGGCTGAATTAACCGAGAATTGTCGCTTTTCTTGGTGAACGCGAGCAACCGTTCTCGCTCCTGTTTATCCCGATAGGTTTCGTAGACTAGACTCACAATCATCAAAATAAAAGAGGCAAACACAAAAATGATCGACCCGATCAGCACATTCCGATTATCCATCACCTTCCTCGCCCTACTCCCATCATCACTCAAGGCTTTCTCCATCTCAGAGAGAGAATGTTGGCGTCGGCGGCCTTATGGCCGATAGGCCAGCTCATGGAGGGCTCTGAGATTCGCGATCATCGTGAGCGCTCGGGGATTTCGGGGACTCATACCCGCTCGTTTGAACTGGCCGGCGCCCAAACACATCCAGTAGCATGGAGACCCAAACACCAAGAAAGCCGCCCATGGCTGCGCCAGCACTCGCTCCTATCGTGATATTCTCTGGCCCGGAAAGTGCCCATGCCAAAGCACCTCCCAAGAGAGCGCCCAAAAAGATACCCAAGAAAAACCGACGCCCCCCCAACATTCCTACTCCTACCCCTAGAAGTAATCCTACACTTGTCGCCACGATGAGAAACCCATCTCCCATGAGCAGTCCGATTAAAACGCCAACCGTCCCCATGACCGCAGCTCCCACAGCAATGTCGATCATTTTGGGAAGCGACAGGGGAATCATGTCTGACCCTCCTCATGCCTTTATCGAGTTGTTGCAGCCTGTACTTCGATTGGCCCAAAATCGATCTCTACGCCAGGTCCGGCCAGCAGAGAGATTCCCCAAGCCTGTAACGCGGGTTTGCGCTGATGAATGCGGAGAAAATCTTCATAGGCATTGACCTCTTCTTCCACCCATTCCCCAAGCGAAGCCCGGCCGGATTGCACTACGACTTGCGCGGGACGGAATAATCCCCCTTCAATGACCGTGCCCTCAGCTTCCGTTGCATGCCAGACATACTTGGTGGAAACCGGGATGAGCAGGAGATCTGTATCCAGATTCGCAAAAACCGCGGCGACAACCGTGGCATTCCTGGGTATCGTGCGAGCCCGCCAGCGCCATTTGAGGATAGGGTGCGTGTGAGGATTCCACTTGATTCGTCGTGTGTACACGCGCTGATTGGCCCCCTGTGCCCGCAGAAACACCGCTCCATCTTCTTCCACAATGGTATACATTTTTTTCGCAGTGATCGTACTGGTTTGCCCTTGCCACCCTTGAGGGAATCCCTCCTCATCAGGATGACGAAACGATTCCAGCACTAGAGTGTCTGACGTACCGGCTTCTCTTACAGCCCAGACATTCCCCGCTTCACCTCCATTTTCTGCAATCAGGGAAAAAACAACAAACGTCGGGACAAACAGGAGTCTGATCGCACGAGTTTTCACATAAGCATGCAAATGATTCATATGGACTCCTCTCGAGAAAACGCTTGGACAAATGAGACGTCACGAGCCTGGATCGATGCGGTTTCTTCAACAGAACGTTGATCGCGTGTCGCGAGCCAAAACATGGCAAACACTGAGACCCAGAAGAGCACCATATTGAGGGTGACCATCTTGGCAGCGAATCCTAGGGATGGAGTAAATGCCCAGGGAGACAGGTCCGGAAACAATTCATTCACATGCCACCCTAGTCGTCCAGCCGATCGAATATAGCCCATGAGCCCCATCACCCAGGTGAACGTTGCTGCCACAGCAAACAACACCACCATCCCGCGAACGGAAATCTTGCCCCAGTGAATGGGCCCTCTGGCCGGTGCGTCTCGGAGCATGCGTCGATTGAGCAGCAGCCCTCCCACGATAACGCTAGCCGTCGTCACCCCTTGCGGCACTGACAATCCCACCCGCACATGAGCGGGGATATAAAACCCATACACAGCCAACCAGAGAATGTTGGCGATCCCGCCAAGGAACAACGCCCCCAAGGCAATGTTCCCAGCAGAGCTCCAGGGAACAGTCATAACGCGATTAGCTCGCCGATAAAAGATGTAGCTCAAGCCCGTTAAGCAAATCATAATATTGATCGCCCCATTCTTCGCCGACATGACCCCAAACGCTCCAATGACAGGATGCTGGGCAGCCCCCATGGCTTTCATTTCGCTAGGCGTCATAGCAAGGGTATGAGGGGTGAACCAGACCAGGAAGCAGGCCATCAACCCGTACACAATCGCCTTGAAATACGGTTGATAGCGCTCTCCGCTCGAGAATCGACCCATCGCCTGCCAGATATAATAATTAACCCCGAGAAATAATGCTCCAATCGTTAAAGCCTGCACGACAAACAACCAGGATAGCAGCCCTCCCATCATGGTCACTCCCATATGCTGTCGGAATTCAAATACAGCGCGCATAAGCCAATATCCAGCAAAGGGCATGGGGAGCAATGCACAGACCACCACCACCAAAAACACATACCCCATCCAATCATAATAGGCTCGCTCTTGATCAGACCGGCTGGTCAAAAATCGAAAAGCGGCATAGGCCACTACCACCGCTCCTCCGGACATCAGATCTGCCAAGAATCGATGAGCGTTCAAGGGATTCCACAAAGGCGAATGCAGGAGGTGCCAGATATTGCCCAGAAATCGCCCATCGGCGTCAACTCCTGAGGGGGCCATCATAAACGACGCCCAAGCATTCGCAAGGAGCAGGAGCACAACCCCCATAGCATTAGCCAACACGCCGATGGCCATATGAACCCATTTACGCGCTCGACTCGCCAGAAGCTCCCAACTATAGTAGTACACAACGAGGAAGAAGGTTTCCCCGAGAAAAACCAGTGCATAGATAGGCATCATGGCCTTGAAGGTCTCTCCCATGTAGTGCATAAATCCTGGATAAAGCGCAATGAACACCCCCAACATTACGCCACCCAGAATAGCCGTCATCGAAAGAGAAACCAAGGCAACACGTAAGATATCCCGCGCCAAGCGATCATACCGTTTGGCCGATTCCGCATCTCCTCTAGACAGCCCCAGAAATTCAAAGAGAGTGCAAAACAAGGGAAGTGCCAGGACAAACCCTCCAAAATAGGTATGCTGCTGGGTAACCATCCATACTACAACACGATTGTTCAGAAACGGCCACTGGGGATAAGGAACTTGCACTTCTTCTACTGTTGGCCCCTCAGGTATTCCTTCAGTTTGATAATACACATCTTTCGAAGGCTCGGGCACGATATCTCGAATCGATTGAGACGCAACCAAACCGGTCCATGCCAGCACCAAACCGATGCCCACAGCACTTCCCACGAGAAGAGAAAAAAGTCGGCTTCGTGCTATGTAAGGCAAAGTCATGAGGTATGAGTTGACGTGGCGTTCGCAGATTCAGCCAGAGCGTCGGCTTCGCCGGACTTGGATCTCATCGTTCTTAAAAGACTTGAGACAAAGGGGCACCGGCTTAGGTTCTCCGAAACTCCTTGCCGGGATTGCCATTCTGCCAGGGTTCGACTCCCTAGGTAGGCGCTATAACTGATCATAAGAGCCATTGTTGCACCGGCAAGCGCCAGTTGGATTCCGGGATGCGTAAGATCCGCTCCCGCAAGAAAGAGCACTACACCAGCTTGGATCAGATAATACGTCAGCGTGAAAGTCAAGCATGGCCACAGCCAAAACTTAAGGCCTTGCCACCACCCGCTCGCTCGAAGAGCATGCCACCAATGGCCTGCATCTGATCGCATCTTGAAATATGCCACATGCGCCAACACAGCACCCCAGACGCCGACAAGCATGACATGGATAAGCATGTTATTATTGTATACCTCTAGCCACAAAAGCATGCTAATCACACTCAAGCCTATAGCCAGCACGACAAGACCTTGCCGGCGAAGCAGTGGGGAGGTCTCGCGGAGAAATTGCCGGAACCCCCTTCCGGTCGGCATCCTTACAAAGGAATGCCCCGCACACTCAAGCCGCCGCACGCAGCCAAGTTCAAAGGCATCGCGTGCCACAGCCGTCGAGGCAATGATCAAAGCCATCATCGCCGGCCCTTCAGGGTGAACAAGGAAATTGTACTGCACAAAGATCGCCAGGAGCGCCAAGACCAGCAATGCCAATTGCATCGCGTAGACTCCCCCGATCCATCCGCCCACCCATGCAAGCCGGATAATCCCGTCTTCTCGCCACATGGCGGGAAAGGTGCTCTCTCGTCCCATGCGGTAGGCCCACAGTGAGGCCATTAAGGCGATGCTTCCGCTTCCTCCCAACAGGATCAACGGATTCGAGAACGCCACACTCTCTTTGAGAAATCGATAGAGGAGGAAGGCAACAAAACCAGAAACCAGCATGACGAGGCGCTTGCGTGTACGCACAGTCTCGCTCGTCACCACGGCATGTAAACTCGGTAATACTCGTAAGGACAGTCGATGTAGCATGGCGTGCATCTCACTCACATCGCCAAGAGCCAGCCTCGGGCCTCTCCATCTCGAATGTTATCCTGATGACGCTTGAACCCGTCCCGTTACCACCTCTTTTATGAGGGAACCCTCTGAGACTTGGTTGCGATGCCAAAATAACGTGTCTTGACTTCTTCCATCAGGCTCACCGTGACCGTGGATAACCCCCGCTTCAGAGCCGTACGCTCCAACTCGGTTCGAGCCATGGCACGCACGGCAGGCGGGACATTACGCAATCGTTTCTCAGC